>NZ_JBYTBG010000001.1:0-296501 GCF_058788915.1 Brevibacillus sp. FW301-21C12A | reverse complement strand
AAGAGCTTTAAGATGTCAAAGTTAAAAAACAGAGAATGAGCGAGAAAACAGGAGAAAACATTACTTTATAGTGGGAGGAATTTATGGTCTACTGGCGGCTGATTCGCAAAAGCTATCGTCGCAATCTTCAGTATCGTCTCTCTCATCTGGTCAACAATGTGGCGAGCGCGGTTTTCGGGCTTGTTTTTATTGCCATCTGGATGGGGGTTTTGCGTGGCAAGCAAGTACACGGTCCGTACGATGCCACGACCATGGCCCATTACATCGCAATTTGCCAAAGTGTGCTCTGGGTCACGGCGTTTTTGTCTCCAGGCCTCCATGTCCAACTGGGCGTTCGCAGCGGGGCGGTAAGCCTGGACATGATTAAGCCCGTCCACTATTTGTGGTACACCTTGAGCCAGGAGTTTGGCAGGCTGCTCTACAACGCCTGTTATCGCAGTCTACCAATCGGCATTTTGCTCGGGCTTGCAGTCGGCTTCTACGTTCCTTCCCACCCGCTTACTTATCTCCTGTTTCCGCTCTCGCTGTTGCTCGCGGTGTACATCGCCATGCTCCTGTTTTATCTGGTCGGGATCTCTTCCTTTTGGACGACAGAGGTGCGTTGGTTGCACCTTATTTTGATGTCGCTGCTGTTCGGCTTTGGCGGACAGATGATTCCTGTCGATCTGTTGCCTGGCATCCTTGGGGAAGTCGCTCCGTTCTTGCCTTTTGCCGCGATGATTTACTATCCGGTCATGACCTGGCTGGAACTGGCTCCGGCGCACGGGATAGCCGTTCAAGTTTTTTGGGCGGTAGCGCTGACGGCGATCGCGCTGTTGGCGACCGGGCGAGCGAGAAGAAAACTGGAGATTCAAGGAGGGTAGAGAGGTGCTTGGACTTTATCGAAAACTAATCGCAGCCAGCATTCGCGCGCAAATGCAGTACAAAATGAATTTCATTACCAGCGCGGCTACGACCGGGATGATTCTGGTGCTTGATTTCGTCGTTCTTTCCGCCATTTTGCACCGCTTTGACAACGTGGCGGGCTGGAACATTTATGAGGTCGGCATGCTGTACGGCATCTCGTCGACATCCGTATCGTTGTATCGGCTGTTTGCGCCAGAATTGCACGAATTTGAAAAGTACGTGGTGCACGGCGAGTTCGACCAGATGCTGATTCGTCCCGTCTCCCCGCTGATGCTTCTGCTCACGCGCAATCTGGACCTTTCGCGCATTGGCGGGGTGGTGCAGGGAGTGGCGGTGCTGGCTGTCGCGCTCGCCGGGCTTGCGGCAGAGGGCAGACCGATTGGGTGGCTCGCCCTGTTTTCGCCTGTGGCGATCATGTCGGGCGGCGTCATTTATTTTTCCATGGCCTTGGCCTCGGCGGCGCTGTCTTTTTGGACGCACCAAATGAAAGACATGCTGACTTTCACCATTTACGCTCCGGCCAACGCCTCCAACTATCCGATCTCGCTCTATCCGGGCTGGCTGAAGTGGCTGTTTTTCTCGGCGCTCCCGATCGCCTACATGAACTACTTGCCAATGCTGACCTTGCTTGGAAAAGGGGGCGGCTGGTACTACCCGCTTGCAGCGCCTGTCGCGGCGACAGTGGCGCTGCTATTGGCGAGAGCCTTCTGGAATACGGGGATTCGGCACTATCACAGTACGGGAAGCTAAGGAGGTTGTAACATGATTGAAACAGCACATATCAGCAAATCGTTTTTTCTGACTCCGCCCAAAGAAGGTCCGTTCGCTTCGCTGCGTTCCCTGTTTTCCCGCGAGCAGCGCGAAGTCAAGGCGGTGGACGACATTTCCTTTTCAATCGAGGCGGGGGAGTTCGTCGGCTACATCGGTCCAAACGGCGCGGGGAAATCGACCACGATCAAGATGCTCTCCGGCATTTTGCATCCGAGTCAGGGGGAAATTCGCATTGACGGCTACAGTCCGCAAAAAGACAGAATCCAGGTCGCTTCGCGCATCGGCGTCGTGTTCGGACAGCGTACACAGTTGTGGTGGGACTTGCCTGTCAAAGACTCGTTTGAAATTTTACAGGCGATGTACAAGATCGACGACCGGGCCTATCGGCGCGCGATGGCGATGTACCAGGAGCTTTTGGACTTGCACGAGTTTTTGGACACGCCTGTGCGCAAGTTGTCTTTGGGACAGCGAATGAGAGCGGACCTCGCTGCGGCCCTTTTGCACGATCCGCCCGTTTTGTTCCTGGATGAGCCGACAATCGGCCTGGACGTGGTTGCGAAGACGCGGATTCGCGCGTTTTTGAAAGAAGTCAACGAGACGCAAAAAAAGACGATTTTGCTCACGACGCACGACATGGACGATATTGAGCAGTTGTGCAAGCGGATTATCGTCATCAATCACGGGAAAAAGATGATGGATACGAGCCTGGACGACATGCGCCGCCAAATTGGCCTGCCCAGCTTGATTCAGGTCGAATATCGCCAGCCCCCGCACCTGGAGGCGGAACTGCCGGGGATTGAGCGGATGGAGCTTGCAGGCAATGTGTTGTCCATTCATTTTGACAAAGGCAAAATTTCTTCGCCGCGCATTCTCGCCGCAGTCGCGAACTGGGGCGAGCCGCTGGACATCCAAATGAAGGAACCCGGGATCGAGGAAATCATTCGGCTGATGTACCGCGAGTGAGAGCCACATTTTCAAGAACTTTACTTGTAATTGCCGACGTTCTCCCTTATACTGTTTTGGTACCTGGTATTAAAAACAGCTCGCAATCATACATATCCGAATGAGAATCTTGCTAGGGGGGTGTTTCGCATCGCCCGCTTGCCAAAAAAAGACCGCCAGACGCGCTTGGTGCAGTCGCTGGCGGATAATCCATTTGCGACGGACGAAGATCTGGCTGAGTTATTTCATGTCAGCATTCAAACGATACGTTTAGACCGATTGGAGCTTGGGATTCCCGAGCTGCGCGAGCGGATCAAATCGGTTGCCGAAAAGAGTCTCGATCCCGTAAAATCGCTGGGGATCGACGAGGTGATCGGCGAGATCATCGACTTGCAGCTCGATTCCCAAGCCATTTCCGTACTGGAAATAAAAGAAGAGCATGTTTTTTCGAAGACGCAGATTGCCAGGGGGCACTATATTTTTGCCCAGGCCAACTCGTTGGCAGTAGCAGTCATTAATGCAGATGTGGCGTTGACCGCAACCGCCCGAATCCGCTTCGTGCGGCCTGTGCGCATCGGCGAAAAGCTGGTGGCAAAAGCGCTGGTGCGCAGCCGGAACGGCGACGAATGCAAAGTGCGCGTTGAGACCAAGGTTCAGGGAGAATTGGTCTTTACCGCGACGTTTCGGGTTGTAGAAATGTCAGGGACACAAAATCGGCATGGATGAGAGGTAAGGAGGAGACACGGTTGCGAATTGCAGTTGATGCGATGGGCGGCGATAACGCACCGCGAAGTACAGTTTTAGGGGCGCTTGCTGCCATCAAGGAAAACCCGGCCATTACCGTTGTACTGGTGGGAGATGAACAGGCCATTCGGAACCACTTGCCGCAAGACTTGCCGGCAAACATCGAGATCGTTCCTACTACGGAAGTGATTTTGCCAGATGATGAACCGGTTCGAGCTGTACGTCGCAAGAAAAATTCTTCGCTTGTCGTAGCAGTCGAGATGGCACGCGAAAAAATCGTGGATGCAGCGATCTCTGCAGGTAATACAGGTGCGCTCATGACGGCGGGGTTGCTCTATGCAGGCCGCATGGAGGGGATTGAACGTCCCGCTCTGGCCGCCTTTATCCCGAATGTACTGGGCCGCGTCACGCTTACGCTCGACGTCGGCGCCAACATGGATGCGAAGCCGCATCACCTGCTGCAATATGCGGTGATGGGCAGTCTGTACGCAGAAAAAGTGCTGGGCTTTGAAAATCCGAAAGTGGGACTCCTCAACGTAGGGACAGAGGAAGGAAAAGGAAACGAGCTGACCAAAGCCGTCTTCCCGCTTCTGTCCCAGGCAGACCTGAATTTTGTCGGCAACGTGGAAGCGCGTGACGTCATGCAAGGGGCATGCGATGTGCTCGTTTGCGACGGCTTTGTCGGCAACGTGCTGCTGAAAGCGGTAGAGGGCGCGGCCTCCACAATCTTTTCGCTGTTGAAGCAGGAGTTTACTTCCAGTCTGATTAATAAAGTAGGAGCGGCCATTTTAAAGCCGGGACTCGTGCGCTTCAAGAACAAAATGGACTATGCGGAATACGGGGGAGCGCCGTTGTTGGGCCTGAAAAGTCCTGTCATCAAGGCACACGGCTCCTCTGACGAGCGAGCGATGAAAAACGCGATTGCCAGTGCAGCCCGCTTCGTGCGGCAAGATGTAAACGAAGTCATTGCGCAGGCGCTACAGAAAAATATAACGGGAGAAAGCGAGTGAGGCAGATGGACAAAAAGCGTTCAGTAGGCATTTTGGCTACAGGTTCCTATACACCTGACAGAGTGCTTAGCAACTTCGATCTGGAAAAAATGGTGGAAACGACAGATGAGTGGATTGTTTCCCGCACCGGAATCCGGGAACGTCGCATTTGCTCGGCTGAGCAAGCTTCCTCCGATCTTGCTTATGAAGCTGCGAAAAAAGCGCTGGAGCGAGCCAACATCAGCGCAGAGCAGCTCGACATGATTATCGTGGCAACAGTGACGCCTGATATGATGTTCCCGTCGACTGCCTGCATCCTGCAGGAAAAGCTGGGAGCAAAACGTGCAGCGGCGCTTGACGTATCGGCTGCCTGCACAGGCTTTTTGTACGGCATCACGACAGCGGCGCAGTTCATTGCCAACGGACTTTACAAATACGTGCTGGTCGTCGGGGTAGAGACGCTGTCCAAAATTACGAACTACAAAGACCGCAACACATGTGTGCTGTTCGGGGATGGCGCAGGTGCCGCTGTGATCGGCGAAGTGCGGGAAGGCTTTGGCTTCCAGTCGTTTGAGCTTGGCGCAGACGGCGCAGGCGGAGAGTTGCTGTGCCTGCCTGCGGGCGGCTCGCGCATCCCGGCTTCGAGCGAGTCGGTCGAAAACAACCTGCACTATCTCTCGATGGCAGGCGGCGAAGTCTTCAAATTCGCGGTGCGCGTGATGAACTCCGCGACAGAAGCGGTATTGTCCAAAGCGGGAGTCGAGCGGGAAAACATCGACCTTTTGGTGCCGCACCAGGCGAACAAGCGGATTATCGACTCTGCCGTGCAACGCTTCGGCTTGTCTGAGGACAAAGTGGCGATCAACCTCGACCGTTACGGAAACATGTCTTCTGCGTCGATTCCGGTTGCGCTGGACGAAGCGATCGCGGCGGGACGGGTAAAAGAAGGCGACAACGTCATTCTCGTAGGTTTCGGCGGGGGCTTGACCTGGGGAGCAACGCTTCTGAAATGGTCGACCACGCCAGCGGAAGGGAGCGGACAGTAGTGGGGAAAGTAGCATTTGTTTTTCCGGGCCAAGGCTCGCAATTCGTAGGGATGGGGCAGACGCTTTCCGAGCAGTCGGAAGCAGCCCGCCGCATTTTTGAAACGGCAGATGCCGCGCTCGGCTTTTCGCTCTCCGGTCTGTGCTTTGCAGGCCCGGAAGAAGAGTTGAAGCTGACGGCGAACACGCAGCCGGCGATTTTGACGGCGAGCGTCGCTGTGCTTGCAGCCTTGAAAGAAAAGTTGCCGGATTACACGCCTGATTTCGTGGCGGGCCACAGTCTGGGCGAATATTCGGCGCTGGTGGCAGCAGGCGCGCTGTCTTTTGCCGATGCGGTCAAAGTCGTTCGGGCACGCGGCCAATTCATGGAAGAAGCCGTTCCGGCAGGCCAGGGCGCGATGGCAGCGGTCTTGAACATGGAGCGCGCAGCCCTGCAAGCCGTGTGCGAGGAAGTAACCGCTTCCGGGCATCCGGTTCAGCCAGCGAACATGAACTGCCCGGGGCAGATCGTCATCTCCGGCTCGGCCGAAGGCGTCAAGCTGGCGGGCGAAAAGGCCAAGGCAGCAGGAGCGAAGCGTGTGCTCCCGCTGAACGTGAGCGGACCGTTCCACTCCAGCCTGATGCAGCCAGCCGCAGACAAATTGCAGGCGGTGCTTGCAGGCGTCACAGTCCAGGAAGCGAGCGTCCCGGTCGTGGCAAACGTGACGGCACGCCCTGTTACCGAAGCGGCAACGATCGTCGAGCAGCTTGTGCAGCAAGTATCGGCTCCGGTTTTGTGGGAGGATTCGGTACAGTGGATGGTCGAAGCGGGCGTGACTACGTTCGTGGAGATCGGACCAGGCAAAGTGCTTGCGGGACTGATTAAAAAAATCGCGCCAGCCGATACGACGATCATTTCGGTCCAGGACATGGAATCCTTGACTGAGCTTTTGAACGGAGGGGTACTATGCTAACAGGAAAAACAGCGCTTGTGACAGGAGCCTCCCGCGGGATTGGCCGTGCGATTGCACTCAAGCTGGCCGAAGCAGGAGCGAATGTCGTGGTGAACTACGCAGGAAGCGAAGCCGCAGCAGCCGAGACCGTTGCCAAAGTCAAGGAGCTGGGCCGCGATGCGATCATGGTTCGCGCCAACGTTTCTTCGGCCGAGGAAGTGGGCGATATGTTCAAGGCCGCGCTCGACCATTTCGGTTCGATCGACATTCTCGTCAACAACGCCGGGATTACCCGCGACAATTTGCTGATGCGCATGAAGGAAGAAGAGTGGGATGACGTCATTGCCACCAACTTGAAAGGCGTGTTCAACTGCCTGAAAGCGGCGACTCGTCCGATGATGAAGCAACGCTCGGGCAAGATCATCAACATTACGTCCGTGGTCGGCGTGCTCGGCAATGCGGGGCAAGCTAACTACGTGGCGGCAAAAGCGGGCGTCATCGGCCTGACCAAGACAGCCGCGCGCGAGCTGGCGAGCCGCGGCATCACCGTGAACGCGGTAGCGCCTGGATTTATTGATACAGAAATGACAGCCGTGCTGCCGGAGGATGTAAAAGCTGGCCTTATCAGCCAGATTCCGCTGGCTCGTCTCGGCCAGACAGAGGACATTGCGTCCGTCGTTCTGTTCCTTGCTTCTGACGCAGCCAATTACATGACAGGCCAAACTTTGCATGTGGATGGCGGCATGTACATGTAAACTGGTTTTTTGAAAGCTCATCTACTATAATACGGGAGAGGGGGTGAAGCAAGATGGCAGATACATTGGAGCGCGTGAAGAAAATCATCGTCGATCGTCTGGGTGTAGATGAGTCCAAGATTACTTTGGAAGCTTCTTTCAAAGAAGACCTGGGCGCTGACTCCCTGGATGTAGTGGAACTCGTAATGGAACTCGAAGACGAGTTTGATTTAGAGATTTCTGACGAAGATGCTGAAAAGATCACTTCTGTTGGTGAGGTTGTAAAATACATAGAATCTCACAAGTAGATCCATCAGTTGGAAGTCCCGTACCATACGGGACTTCTCCTTCAATTGCCGCCGAATACATACCAGGAAGTTACGTTAGGCATGAAGTGTACGCAAGAAACTGACTGCTGACTTTCATATAGAGGTGATCGCAATGAAACGAAGAGTGGTGATTACTGGCGTTGGTGTCGTCTCCCCGGTGGGAAATGACGCGCAGACCTTCTGGAACAGTTTGCTGGAAGGAAAATCAGGCATTGACCGCCTGACTGCTTTCGACGCTACGGATTATCCGACGCAGATCGCGGGCGAAGTGAAAGACTTCAACCCTGAGCTGTACATGGACAAAAAAGAAATACGACGTACAGACCGATTCGTTCAGTTTGGATTGGCTGCTGCCAAAATGGCGGTAGAGGATGCGAAACTGGAAATCACGCCAGAAAATGCGGAACGAGTGGGTGTATACATCGGGTCCGGAATTGGCGGGCTGTCTACATGGGAAGAGCAGCATTCCGTGCTGTTGGAAAAAGGGCCACGCCGCGTGAGTCCGTTCTTCATTCCGATGCTGATTGCCAACATGGCCTCCGGTGCAGTATCCATTCAATACGGAGCAAAAGGACCGACTTCCAGCGCGATTACCGCATGTGCGACAGGGACAAACGCAATCGGGGATGCTCTGCGTTTGATCCAGTTCGATCATGCGGATGTGATGATCGCAGGCGGTGCAGAAGCGACAATTCGTCCGATGGCGTTTGCGGGCTTTTGTTCGGCTAAAGCGATGTCCACGCGCAACGACGAGCCGCAAAAGGCGAGCCGTCCGTTTGACAAAGACCGCGATGGCTTCGTCATGGGCGAAGGGGCGGGCGTCCTGATCCTCGAAGAGCTGGAGCACGCGAAAAAACGCGGCGCGAACATCATCGCGGAAGTGATCGGCTACGGCATGAGCGCGGATGCCCATCACATCACTTCTCCGTCGCCAGGTGGCGAAGGGGCTGCGCGCTGCATGAAAAATGCGCTGCGTGACGCAGGCATTGATCCGACAGAGGTGGGCTACATCAACGCACACGGAACCTCTACGGATCAGGGCGATATCGCCGAGACGCAGGCGATTAAAGAAGTGTTTGGCGAACACGCTTACAAGCTGGCTGTCAGCTCGACCAAGTCGATGACAGGCCACTTGCTCGGAGCGACAGGCGGCATCGAGGCAATCGCGACCGCTTTTGCCCTGCGCGATCAGGTGCTTCCTCCTACGATCAACCTGGAAAACCCTGATCCGGAATGTGATCTCGACTATGTTCCTAACCATGCGCGCAAGGCGACCGTCCATGTGGCTGTTTCCAACACGTTTGGATTCGGCGGTCATAATGCAACGGTGATCCTGAAGCGATACGAAGCATAAATGAGCCCTACTGAGAGAAAAAGTAGGCAGTCTCCTGGAATGGTGGTGAGGGTGATGAATTTTGCACAGCTGCAAGAGAAGATAGGCTTTCGCTTTCACGATGAGAGCGTTCTGCGGCAGGCATTCACCCATTCTTCCTACGTGAACGAGCAACGCGGCAAACGAATATCAGACAACGAACGGCTGGAGTTTTTGGGAGATGCTGTGCTTGAGTTGACTGTTTCCCAGTTTTTATACAAAACTTTTCCGAAGATGAGCGAAGGCGAAATGACGAAGCTGCGGGCAGCGATTGTCTGTGAGCCTTCTCTGGTTAAATTTGCTGAACTGCTGAATTTTGGCGATCTCGTTTTGCTGGGAAAAGGGGAAGAGTTGACTGGCGGACGTCAGCGACCTGCCTTGCTAGCGGACGTATTTGAAGCTTTTGTTGGTGCCCTCTATCTGGATCAGGGCCTGGATGCCGTATTTTCCTTCATGGAAAAATACGTCTACCCCAGAATCGACAAGGGAGAGTTTGCCCAGGTAACAGACTTCAAGAGCCAGTTGCAGGAATTTGTTCAACAGGACAATCTGGGAGACATCCAGTATCGCATTGTAGAAGAAAAAGGACCAGCTCACAATCGAGAGTTCGTATCGGAAGTGCTTTTGAACAATCGTTCGCTTGGCATTGGCTCGGGCCGTTCCAAAAAGGAAGCGGAACAGCAGGCAGCCGCGCGGGCGTTGGTAAAGCTGGGGGAGAAATAAAGGCTCGGAAAAAGGGAGCTGCATCATCTGCGGGCGCAGGTGGTGTAGCTTTCTTTGTTCCCGCTTGGAAAAGCCGGGAAAATACTGCGTGATGACAGCTTTCTATGATACACTTATTTCGATATGACCACGAAGGCTCGCAGTGGAGTAGCTCCTGTCTGATACAGGGGCTCTTTTCGGGTACCATCCGATTCATGCCGTGCGCCTCTTTGTCCGCTTGCGGACGGCCGTGCGTCACGGGCAGATTAGGTTGGTTTGGTAAGGAGGACCGTAAGTATGTATTTGAAACGCCTGGAGCTGGCAGGATTCAAATCGTTTGCCGACAGGACGGAATTGGAGTTCGTACCAGGAGTGACAGCGGTAGTCGGTCCGAACGGAAGCGGCAAGAGCAACGTTTCCGACTCGATCCGCTGGGTGCTCGGAGAACAGAGTGCCAAGTCGCTGCGCGGAGCGAAGATGGAGGACATTATTTTCGCGGGCAGCGACAAGCGCAAGCCAGTGAACTTTGCCGAAGTGACGCTCACCTTGGACAATACGGATCGTTCCCTCGACGTGGAATATTCGGAGGTTTCCATCACGCGCAGAGTCTACCGCTCCGGTGACAGTGAGTATTACATAAACAACAGATCATGCCGCTTGAAGGACATTATGGAGCTGTTCATGGATACGGGGCTGGGAAAAGAAGCGTACTCCATTATCGGCCAGGGAAAAATCGAAGAAATTCTCAGCACGAAGTCGGAAGATCGCCGCGGCATTTTTGAAGAAGCGGCGGGCATCGTCAAGTACAAGACCCGCAAGCGCGAGGCGGAGAAAAAGCTCGATGACACCGAGCAAAACCTCATCCGCATCCACGATATCGTCAGCGAAATTACCGAACAGATCGGACCGCTGCAGGAGCAGGCAGAGACGGCGAAGACGTACAAAGAGCTGCACCGCAAGCTGGTCGAGCACGAAGTCGCGCTGTACGTGCAGCAGATCGAGGCGGCCCACAGCAAATGGGAGGCCGCGACGCAGCGCGTGCAGGAGCTTCGCGAGCTTTTGATGAGGCAGACGACGGAAGCGGCCAAGCACGAAGCCGATCTGGAGCAGGCCCGTTTTTCGGTCACGCAAATCGACCAGTCGATCGAGGAACTGCAACACGTTCTCTTGACGGTGAGCGAGGAGACGGAAAAGGTAGAAGGCCAGCGCGAAGTATTGCGCGAGCGGATGCGCAATTTGAGCGCCAATCGCCAGCAGACGATGGAGCAGATGCACAGGCTGACAGAGAAGCAGCACGCGCTGGAAGCGGAGCTTGCCGAAGAGCAGGAGCGCGCCAAGGAAGCCGATCGGCGGATGGCGGAAGCCCATGCATCGTTGCAGGAGGCTGAAGGGCAGTTTTTCTCCATGGTGCAGTCGTTGACAGACGATGTGGAACGGTTGAAAGGCGATTATTTTGAAAAGCTGAACGAAATGGCCAACCTGCGCAACGAAATCCGCCATCAGCAGCAGCTTGTGCAGACATCGCAGGCGCGCGTCGACCGCCAACTGGCCGGCAAGGAACAGTTGGAGCTGGAAGAGGTGCAGCGCCAGGTGAGAATGGCCGAGCTGCAGGAGCAACTGACCCAGATCGATCAGACCATTCAGGATACGGTTACCCGCTACAAGCAGTTGATGGACGGCCTGCGCGATGGACAAGCGCGCATGGAACAGGTGCGTCGGGAGCTGCGGCAGTCCGAGCAAAAAAGAGAAGCGGCGAAGTCCCGCCTGGACCTCATCAAAGAGATGCAGTCCGAATTTGCCGGATTCCAGCAAGGGGTAAAAGAAATTCTCAAGGCACGCGAGCGGGGCTTCAAAGGCATCCACGGCGCGGTCGCCGAGCTGGTCGTCGTGCCGCAGCAGTACGAAACGGCGATGGAGGTCGCCTTGGGCGGGGCGCTGCAAAACGTCGTCGTCGATAACGAGGCGGCAGGGCGAGCCGCGATTGCTTATTTGAAGCAGCACAATGCAGGCCGCGCCACCTTTTTGCCGCTGGATGTCATCCGGCCGCGCACCTTGCAGGCAAACGACCGTCAGCAGTTGGCAAAAGAAAGCGGCGTTGTCGGGATCGCCAGCGAGCTGGTTTCGTTTGAGGAAGCGTACCGCCCGATTTTGGAGAGCATGCTCGGCAACGTCATCGTGACGGAAAAGCTGGAGCAGGCAAACCGCGTCGCCCGCACGCTCGGCTATCGCTACCGCGTCGTGACGCTCGAAGGCGATATCGTCAACGCGGGCGGTTCGATGACAGGGGGCGCCCTGAAGAAAAACAGCGCCAACCTGCTCGGCCGCAACCGTCAGGCAGAAGAGCTCGAAGCGCAAATGCGCGAAATCGAAGAGGCAATTTCTGGACATACTACCGTAATGGAGCAACTGGCCGAACAGCTTCGCCGTATGGAAGAAGAACAGGAAGCGCTCCGCTCGGAAGGCGAAGCGCTGCGGTTGAAGGAGCAGGAAGTCAAGGGCCTCTTGCAGCAAACCGAAGCAGAGGGACGTTCGCTGGGCGAGCGGGCCAAGCTGGTAGAGCAAGATATTGCCGCCTACCAGAAAGAGATGGAAGAAGCGTTGCGCAAAGAGGAGCAGCTTCAAGCGGACTTGGCCGTCCTGGAGCAAGAAGAGCAAAAGCTGAGCGAGCTGATCGCCGAAGCCGAGGCCAAGCGCCAGGAGCAGTTGGAATCCAAGGAAGAAATGAACCAGAAAATTACCAGCCTGAAAGTGCTAAATGCCCAGGTGAAACAGGAACACCAGTCCCGCCTGGAGCAGACGGAGCGCCTGATCGAACAAAAAAGCTTGCTCCAGCGCGAATGGGAAGAGCAAAACGCGAACCTCGCCGCACTCGACGAGTTGGAGCGCACGAACGAATCGTCCGGGCTTGAGCTCGATCAGCGCATCGCCGAGCTGCGTCAGGACAAGGAACGGGTAGCCGGACTGATTGCCGAACGCCGCAACGAGCGGGCGACGCTTTTCCACAAGCAGGAGCAGGTGGAAGTGCAGGTAAAAGAAATTCGCCGCGAGGTCAAAGCGCTGGAAGAGAAGCTCCATCAGGAGGAAGTCAAGGTCAACCGCGGCGAGGTGGAGCTTGACCACCTGTTGAATAAACTCTCCGAAGAATACGAAATGAGCTACGATCTGGCGAAGCAAAAATACCCGCCGCGCGGTGAGTTGCAAGCGGAGACGCAAATCGTCGCCCAGCTCAAAAAGCAAATTGCCGCACTCGGCACGGTCAACCTCGGGGCGATTGAGGAATACGAGCGCTTGTCTGAGCGCCAGCAGTTTTTAAGCGCGCAGGAAGCCGATTTGAATGAAGCAAAAGACATGCTCTACCAGGTGATTCAGGAGATGGACGCAGAGATGTCGCGCCGCTTCAAGGAGACGTTTGAGGCGATCTCCGAGCAGTTCCGCGACGTGTTTGTGCAGTTGTTCGGCGGGGGACGGGCCGATTTGCTCTTGTCCAATCCGGACAATCTGCTCGAAACCGGGATCGACATCGTGGCGCAGCCGCCGGGCAAAAAGCTGCAAAATCTGGCTCTGCTCTCCGGGGGCGAGCGCGCGCTGACCGCGATGGCTCTGCTCTTTGCCATCCTGCGCGTCAAGCCTGTGCCATTTTGCGTGCTTGACGAAGTGGAGGCGGCATTAGATGAGGCAAACGTCAACCGCTTCGCCGAGTACATGCAGCAGTTCAGCAGCCAGACGCAGTTCATTTGCGTGACGCACCGCAAAGGCACGATGGAGAGCGCAGACGTTTTGTACGGGATCACGATGCAGGAGGGCGGCGTGTCCAAGCTGGTCTCGGTCAAGCTGGAGGACAGCGACAAATTCGTCGAGTCTGCCTCGTAATTCGCCGCAGCATCGTCAGTGCCCGCAAGCAATAGAAACGAGCATACAGCCGAAGCTCGACTTCATGCGAGCTTTTGACAAGATTATCCGCAAAGGAAGATGAACATGAGCTTTTTCAAGCGCCTTCGTGACGCGATCGTCCAAAAATCCGAAGAAGTAACCCAGAAGTTTACGGATGGACTGGCGAAAACGAGAGATTTGCTGGTAGAAAAAGTGGAGGATCTGGTCCGCCGCTACAAAAAAATCGACGACGATTTCTTCGATGAGCTGGAAGAAATTTTGATTACGTCCGATGTCGGCGTCAACACCGTCATGGAGCTGATTGACGATTTGCGGACAGAAGTGCGCAAGCAAAAAATCGAAAACGCCATGGACTTGCAGCCGATTTTGTCGGAGAAGCTCGTGGCCCTGCTGAAAAACGACGAGGCGGCAGACACCGCGCTCAACGTCGAGGACGGACGGCTGAATGTCATTTTGTTCGTCGGCGTAAACGGAGTCGGCAAAACGACGACGATCGGAAAAATGGCGCACATGTTCAAGCAGCAGGGTAAAAACGTGCTGCTGGCCGCAGGCGACACGTTCCGGGCAGCCGCGATCGAGCAGTTGGAGGTATGGGGCGAGCGCGTCGGCGTTGACGTCATCAAACAGCAGCAAGGCTCCGATCCGGCAGCGGTCATTTACGACGCCATCCAGGCCGCCAAATCGCGCAAGGTCGACGTGCTTTTGTGCGATACGGCCGGACGTTTGCAAAACAAGGTCAATCTGATGGAGGAGCTGGCGAAGGTGCACCGCGTGTTGCAGCGCGAACTGCCTGGCGCGCCGCATGAAGTGTTGCTCGTCCTCGACGCCACGACTGGGCAAAACGCGCTGTCCCAGGCGAAGACTTTCGGCCAGTCCGCCGGAGTGACCGGCCTAGTACTTACCAAGCTCGACGGTACGGCGAAGGGCGGCATCGTCATCGCGATCCGCAACGAGCTGAACATCCCGGTCAAATACGTCGGCCTCGGCGAGAAGATGGACGATCTGCAGCAGTTCGATCCCGAGCAGTTTGTGCATGCGCTGTTTGCCGGATTGATCCAAAAAGAGGAAGCCGAAGAGCAGGAAAACGCGTAATATCATAATGTCTGGAACGCAAAAAAAGATGTCAATAAAAAACCTTGACACTAGGTGTAGAATTAGGTACTATAATCTACGTGCTGTAAAGAAAAAGCCTTTACAGTTTCGAAACGAGTACCTCACAGCAAAGGATTGGTTTCATGTTAGAAAAGACCAATCAAGTCAATCTCTTGTTTGACTTTTATGCGCCGCTACTCAAGGGCAAGCAGCGAGAATATCTGGAGCTGTACTATCTGGATGACTTGTCGCTCGGAGAAATCGCGGAAATGCACGAGGTCAGCCGACAAGCTGTTTACGACCACATCAAGCGGGCAGAAAAGCAGTTGTTCGAATACGATCAGAAGCTTAATCTGGCACAGCGCCACGAGAAGCGGATGGAAGTGCTGGCACGAATGAATGAGCTTGTAAATGGGCTTGCAGAGAGCGAGACAAGAGACGAGCTGAATACTTTGCTCCACCAACTGTCAGAGATGGATTAGGAGGGCTCGCATGGCGTTTGAAAGCTTGGCCAATCGGCTGCAAAACGCATTTGACAAACTGCGCGGCAGAGGAAAGATCGACGAAACCGTCGTCAACGAGGCGATGCGGGAAGTCCGCCTTGCCCTGCTGGAAGCAGATGTTAACTTCAAAGTAGTAAAAGACTTCGTCGCTCGCGTCAAAGAGCGCGCAGTCGGCCAGGAAGTCATGAAAAGCCTGACGCCAGGTCAAATGGTTATCAAAATCGTGAACGAAGAGCTGGTCGCCCTGATGGGTGGCAGCGTAGCTCAGTTGACGATGGCGCACCGTCCGCCGACCGTCATCATGATGGCGGGTTTGCAAGGGGCGGGGAAAACGACCACGACTGGTAAGCTGGCCAAGTATTTGCAAAAGCAAAACAAGAAGCCGCTTCTGGTGGCAGCCGACATTTACCGTCCGGCTGCGATCAAGCAGCTACAAGTTTTGGGGGAGCAACTGAATGTTCCCGTCTTCACTCTCGGAGATCAAGTCAGTCCTGTTGACATCGCTCGGCAAGCGATTGAACACGCGAAAGCCAATCACCTCGACGTTGTGATTCTCGATACGGCAGGTCGCCTGCATATTGATGAAGCGTTGATGGACGAGTTGAAGCAAATTCGCGAAGTTGCCAAGCCCGATGAGATTTTGCTCGTCGTGGACGCGATGACAGGTCAGGACGCCGTCAATGTGGCGGAGAGCTTCAACAGCCAGCTCGAACTGACTGGCGTGGTTCTCACCAAGCTCGACGGGGATACCCGAGGCGGTGCGGCACTATCCGTCAAAGCTGTCACTGGCAAGCCGATCAAGTTTGCGGCGATGGGTGAAAAGCTGGATGCGCTCGAACCGTTCCATCCGGATCGCATGGCTTCCCGCATTTTGGGAATGGGTGATGTACTCAGCCTGATCGAAAAGGCGCAGGCGTCCGTGGATGAAGAAAAAGCGCGCGACATGGAGCGCCAGATGCGTCAAGGGGAATTTACCTTCGACATGTTCCTGGATTCCATGCAGCAGTTGCGCAATTTGGGGCCTTTTGAGGACATTCTCGGCATGCTGCCCGGAATGAACAAGATGAAAGGCAAAATGAACGTGGACGAGAAGCAGATTGCCCGCGTGGAAGCAATCGCCAAATCCATGACCAAGGCAGAGCGTGCCAACCCCGACCTCTTGAACGCCAGCCGCCGCAAGCGCATTGCGAGCGGAAGCGGCACGAGCATTCAGGAAGTGAATCGGTTCATCAAGCAGTTCGAGGAAATGAAAAAAATGATGAAGCAATTCTCTGGCGTCGCCGACAAGATGGTCAAGAAGTCGAAGAAAAAAGGCGGCTTCGGACTGCCGTTCATGGGCAAAGGCGGAGGAACCAACCAAGGCGGCATGAACTTCCCCTTCAATTTCAAACCACCGTTCAAGTAAAGAGGCATGATCTCTTCGCGCCGCTGACTTGTCAGACAGCGCGATGGTTCAGATATAGTAGCACCAACGCAGATGTTTATCTCGCGTTGATCCATACAGGAGGTGACACAACATGGCAGTTAAAATCCGTCTGAAACGCATGGGTTCCAAGAAAGCTCCTTTCTACCGTGTAGTAGTAGCTGACTCCCGTTCCCCACGCGATGGCCGTTTCATTGAAGAAATCGGTTACTACAATCCGGTTGCTCAACCGGCAGTGGTGAAAATTGATACCGAAAAAGCGGTACAATGGATCCTGAATGGTGCAGCTCCGACTGATACCGTTCGTAACCTTCTCTCCAAAGAAGGCGTTCTCGCAAAAGTGCACGAAACCAAATACGGCAAATAAGTCGGTCATCTGGGGGTCTGATGATGAAAGCGCTGGTCGAAACGATCGCTAAAGCTCTCGTCGATCATCCGAATGAGGTTCGTGTGAATGCAGTGGACAAAGAGCGCACTCTCGTCTTTGAATTGTCGGTGCACCCTGATGATATGGGGAAGATCATCGGCAAGCAAGGACGGATCGCCAAAGCCCTGCGCACTGTCGTGATGGCGGCATCCGTGGAAACGGACAAGCGCGTCACGGTTGAGATTGTTTGACAAAAAGGCTGGGAGCTTTCCCAGTCTTTTTTGGTTGATATGAACTGATACGTCGAAAGGAGTGACAGGACATGCTCACGATTTTTCGGTCGGTACAGGTCAAACTCATCATGACAGAAGCATCCCGCGCTGTGCTGATTGACCAGTACAGCAGACAGCTTCGCCAGCAGCGCGAAGAATGGGAGCAATGGCAGTTCCAATCGAAAAAAATATTGGCCGAAGCGAAGAAAAAGTCTGCGGATACATATGCGCTCGCGCAAGAAAAGATTGCCCAGGAAGAGCGGCGGCGCAAGGAAAAAATCGCCCAGCTCTCTTTTGCCTTGCAGCAGGCGGAGAGTCTTCCCGAAGGCAGTGAGATGGATTATCAGACTGTGCAAAGTCCCGTCACAATCCAAGTAGGCGATGTTTGGGATGAAATCATGGCAGGAACGGAAATCATGATAAAAGATGGACGAGTGCATGAGATTCGACAAACGGCAGGACATGCAGCCGATGAATAGAAGGAGTGAATACGCTTGGGCAAACAAAAGTTTTACACGGTGGGCAAGCTGGTCAATACGCACGGGCTCAAGGGAGAAGTGCGCGTAACCTCGACGACGGATTTTCCCGATCAACGGTTTCGCAAAGGCAGCGAGCTGTTTTTGTTTCACCCGTCTCTTTCCGAGCCAGTGAAGCTGAAAATCGCGACTCGTCGCGCCCATAAAGACTTTGAGATTTTGAGCTTCGAGGGTTATGGACACATTAACGACATCGAAAAATACAAGGGCGGCGAGCTGAAAATTCCGGAAGACGCGCTGATGGAGCTGGAAGAGGACGAGTTTTACATCCATCAGTTGATCGGCTGCGAAGTCGTTACGGACGAAGGGGAAGAGCTCGGAAAAATCGTCGATGTGATGCAGCCGGGAGCAAACGATGTGTGGGTCGTAAAAGGGCGGCGCGGAGAGATTTTGCTGCCGTTTATCGACGATTGCATCAAGGAAGTGGACATCGCCAACAAACGCGTGGTTTGCCATCTGATGGAAGGCTTGCTGTAGGAGGTACTTCTGATGCGGATTGACATTTTTACGCTGTTTCCCGAAATGTTTGCGGGCGTCTTGTCCAGCAGCATTTTGGGAAAAGCCCGCGAGAAGGAGCTGGTCGACTTTCACGTCACCAACTTTCGCGATTTTTCCGAGAGCAAGCATGGCACGGTTGACGATACGCCATACGGCGGCGGCGGGGGCATGGTGCTCAAGCCCGAGCCGTTGTTTCGGGCGGTAGAGGCGCTCGCAGGGGAAAAGAAGCCGCGTGTGATCCTCATGTGCCCGCAAGGCGTGCCGTACAACCAAAAGCTGGCCGAGGAGCTGGCCCAGGAGGAGCATCTCGTGTTCATCTGCGGCCATTACGAAGGCTATGACGAGCGCATCCGCGAGCATTTGGTCACGGATGAAATCTCGATTGGCGATTACGTGCTGACAGGCGGCGAGCTGGCCGCGATGGTCGTGATCGACAGTGTCGTGCGCTTGCAGCCGGGTGCTCTGGGAAACCAGACGTCAGCCGTCGAGGATTCGTTTTCGACCGGGTTGCTCGAATACCCGCACTATACGCGGCCGGCGGAGTTTCGCGGCTGGAGGGTCCCGGATATTTTGCTCTCCGGCCACCATGCCAACATCGAGCGCTGGCGCCTGAAAGAATCGTTGCGCCGAACGAAGGCGCGCCGTCCCGATCTCTTGGCGAAGCTTGAGCTGACAGACGAAATGAAAAAGCTGCTGGCAGAGCTTGAGCAGGAGCAAAACATGGAAGGAAAATTGTAGAACAGGCCTTGTAGTTTCCTGCCTACTATGTTAATATACTTCTTGTGGCAATTTTGCCCGCTGACTAAGGCGGTCCGCTACTCGTAATTCGGTCCCTGATGGGTGACCGGGCCAAACTGGCGAGACGAGTAAGAACGTCTATCGGAAGGAGGGAATTGAAATGAACCAAGTTATCCGTGAATTGGAAAAAGAGCAATTGAAACAGGATATTCCTGCGTTCCGACCTGGTGACACTGTTCGTGTACACGTTAAGGTTATCGAGGGTCAGCGTGAGCGTATTCAGCTGTTCGAAGGCGTAGTGATTCGCCGTCGCGGTACAGGTGTCAGCGAAACATTTACTGTTCGTAAGATTTCTTACGGCGTAGGTGTTGAGCGTACGTTCCCAGTACACACGCCTAAGATCGAGAAGATCGAAATCGTGCGTCATGGTAAAGTACGTCGTGCGAAACTGTACTATCTGCGCGATCGCGTAGGTAAAGCAGCTCGTATTAAAGAAATTCGTCGATAAGCGAAGCGCTTGAAAAGGGGACTGGTCTGCTTGCCAGGCCTCTTTTTTCCATTTACAGGGTTGGACGAGCCAGCTTGGGAGGGCGTAAGTGATGAACGAAGAAGTATCCTCCGGTCGCACGAAAAAAAATGAGCTATGGGAATGGACGAAGGCGCTCGGCATTGCCTTGATTCTCGCTTTTCTCATTCGAACCTTTTTGTTTGCCCCGTTTATTGTCGAGGGCGAGTCCATGGAAACGACGTTACATAACAGCGAAAAACTGGTCGTCAACAAGGCCATTTACTATTTGCAGGAGCCGAAGCCGGGTGACATCATCGTGTTTCACGCAGAGAAAACGCGCGACTACATCAAGCGCGTCATCGCTGTGGCGGGAGATACCGTCGAGGTGAAAGGCGATCAGCTCTACATCAACGGCAACATGGTTGAAGAGCCATATCTTGCACAACATAAGGAACAGGCGAAACAACAGGGAGAGCCGTATTTTACGAACGACTTCCCACCCGTCACGGTACCGGCAGGCCACATTTTTGTAATGGGCGACAACCGTCCGAACAGCCATGACAGCCGGGCCATCGGTCCTGTCGCTGTCAGCACGGTGGTTGGCAGAGCGGAGTTTACGTTCTGGCCGATTGCAAGCATTCGCATGACGAGATAATCGCAATAGCTTCAAGGTAGGTGAGACAACATGACGATCCAATGGTTTCCCGGACATATGGCCAAGGCGCGTCGGCAAGTTACGGAAAAGCTGAAATTGATTGATGTGGTGATCGAGCTTCTCGATGCGCGGCTTCCCCTTTCCAGCCGGAATCCGATGATTGACGAGATTGTCAGTGACAAGCCACGATTAATTTTGCTGAACAAAGCCGATCTCGCAGACGAGAAGGCGACAGAAGAATGGATTGCCTATTTCCGCAAAGAGGGCATTCGCACGCTGCCGATTGATGCCTTGAGCGGAAAAGGCGTAAACAAACTGCCTGAGCTGTGCAAGGAGCTGGCGGCAGACATGCTGGCGAAGCGCAGCGAACGCGGAATGCAAGGACGCGCGATCCGCATCATGATTTTAGGAATCCCCAACGTCGGAAAATCGTCGCTGATTAACCGTCTGTCCAAGCGCTCGGTAGCGGCAACGGGCGACCGCCCGGCCGTCACGAAGGCGCAGCAGTGGGTGAAGATGGGCGACACGCTTGAACTGCTCGATACGCCGGGGATTCTCTGGCCCAAGTTTGAAGACCAGATGGTTGGATTGCGCTTGGCGGCGAGCGGTGCGATCAAGGACGAGCTGATTGACTTTACAGAGGTAGCGCTGTTTGTCATCAGCTATATGATGCACTACTATCCGGAACGCTTGATCGAGCGTTTCAAGCTGAAGGAGCTGCCGGACGATCGCATCGCCATGCTGGAGGAAATCGGGAAAAAGCGCGGCTGCCTCATTTCGGGCGGCAACATCGATTACGACAAAGCGGCGGAAATCTTTTTGCGCGAGCTGCGCTCAGGGAAGCTCGGGCCGATCTCCGTGGAACGCCCGATTGACTGGGAAATGGACGAACCGATCGGCAAGCCGCTCTCGCTTATGGAATAGCGTAACGTTTTGCCGCACACGCACACGAAAAGCCTGTCTATCGATTGCTGATAGACGGTTTTTTTCGTAAGAAGGAGAAATGAGTCAATGAATCTGGCGGATATGTCGATAAAAGAAATACGGATGGCGATCGAAAAATTGGACGAGGTACCTAGTGATTTTTTACAATGTTTGCAAGCGGACAAACGGGCAGGCGTGCAGGCGCTGGCGAAGCAGGTAGAAGCCGCGAAGGCTCGCCAGGCCAAGCTTCAGCAACTGTGGACCGAGATGAGTACATATGAACGCGCACTCTATGCCGACGGGCACCAGCACGTTTTTGGGGTGGACGAGGTAGGGCGCGGGCCTTTGGCCGGGCCTGTCGTGGCGAGTGCCGTTTGCTTGCCGAAAGATTTTTATTTGCCAGGCTTGAACGATTCCAAAAAGGTTCCGGTAGCTACGCGCGAGGCGTTTTACGAGGTAATTATGCGGGATGCCGTTGCGGTCGGAATCGGCATGGTCGATGCTCGGCGGATCGATGCGATCAATATTTTGAACGCTACCAAGGAAGCGATGAAGGCAGCCATCGAAGACGCCGGAGTGCCCGCTGATGTGCTTTTGATTGACGCTGTGCAACTGACAGGGGTGTCCTGCAAGCAAATCCCGATCATTGGCGGCGATGCGAAATGCGTATCGATCGCAGCAGCGTCCATCGTGGCAAAAGTGACGAGAGACAGGATGATGGCTGAGTACGCCAAACAGTACCCGCAGTACGGCTTCGATAAAAACGCGGGCTACGGTACAGCCGAGCATCTCGCAGCGATTGCCGCATACGGGCCGACGCCGCTTCACCGTATGACCTTTACCGGGGTGAAAGAACAAGCCTGACCAACTGCTTAGCACTTTCGAAGGAGGGGAGTCCATGTTATCCACGTCGCAAATCATGTCGTCTTTCGTGCAAAAGACACCTTCGGCAAACGTCAAGCCGGTAGAGCTGACGCCCGGACAAGTATTCAAAGGCACGGTGGTCAAGCATTATCCGGACCAAATGGCGCTGGTCCAGATCGGCGGAATGCAGGTTCAGGCCAAGCTGGAGGCGAATCTCGAAGCGGGTCAAAAGGCGTGGCTGCAGGTTCAGCCTTCGAACGGAGTCGTAACCTTGAAAGTGCTGGACACGTCTGCGGAAGCGACAGGAAAGGAAGCATCGCTGGAAAGCTTGATGCGTTCTCTCGGCATTGCGGAGACAAAAGAAAGCAAGGCAATCGTACAGGCGCTCGTGAACGCCAATTTGCCTGTCACCAAGGAAATCGCCCAGGCTTTTTCGCAGGTGGCGCAGCGCATCGGGATGGATGACAGCACAGTCGATGCGTTTCTTTTGGCGATGAAGCGGAATTTGCCGCTGACGCCAGATTCGGTTTCGGGACTGAAGGCGTTTGTGTCCGGCAAACCGCTGGGCCAGGCGATTCAGCAGTTTTTGCAGGAAGCGACGTTGTTTTTGAACCAGGAGGAAAATGCCGCCAAGCAGCCTGGACAGCCTTCCGCTTCCGGCACAGGGGCACCGTCTGGCGCGATGAGCGCGGATGTTCGGCAAGTGGTCGGCCAACTGAAAGAAAAGCTGGCTGCGCTGCCGTTGTTGCTGCCGACAGCGGAAAGCGCGGAAGGTGCGGCTGTCTCCACCAAACCAGTCGCGCAAGGAAATGCAACCAGTCAAGGCACAGCGCAAGCGGCGGCAGGCAATGCCAGCCAGTCCACTCTCCAAGCGCTTTCTTCAAACGCGCAAGGGACGGCGTCCAACGCTTCTGTAGCTCCCGGATCAATCGGACTACAGGCGGCGGGAGCGCAAGTGCCAGCCAGTCAGCCGTCTGACGGTACGGGAAAAGCGACCAGCCTGCCAGGTGCTGTGCCACTCGCAGGGGCGGGTGAAGCGCCTTCCAGCGCAGCTTCGGCAAATGCCATGCGCCAAGCGAGAGCTGTGCCTGAGCAGACAAGCTCCGCTTTTCCAGCGGGAGCAGCTTTGGAAGGGACGAAAAACAGCCAGCAGCCGTCTGGACTTTTTCCCCAGCAAAATCAGGGGCCAAATATCGAGCTTCCCGCTACAGCCAGGCCAATCGCCACCCCCGGCGGACAACAGGCGAATGGCGCAGTGCAGCCGCCTGTGACGGGGACTGTAACAGGCTCGCCCTCCGCCAACCCGCTCGTCGAACTGTTTCGACACTTGGGCATCAACCATGAACGCGAATTGATGGGCCAGGCGCTTGGACAGCAACAAGCCGATCCGGGAGCGCGCAAGCAGCTCGAAACAGTGAAATCGTTGCTTTTGCAGATCAGTCAGGCGCCTGCGCAATCAGTGCCGACTGCGCTGCGCGAGGCAGCCGATCAGTTGCTGCAGCAAGTCACCGGACAGCAGTTGATGATGGTCCAGCCAGGCAGTCACACCTTGTCGCAAATCGTGCTGCAAATTCCGATTCGCCAGGCAGATGGCGAGGAGACGGCTTTTGTGCAGATCGAATCGAAAAAGCAGGGAAGCGGCAAGCTGGACCCGGAAAACTGCCGCTTGTTTTTCCATCTGGAGCTGAAAGGCATGGGGACGACGATGATCGACGTCGGAATTGTGAACCGGATCGTCAACCTGCAAATCTTCAATGATTCTCCTTGGCTGGAAGCACTGGCCCAGGGGACGAAGGAGCAGTTTGCGAAGCAATTGCACGACGTGGGCTATCATTTGTCCGCCATGCGCATTCAGCCAGTTCCCGACAGGCAGAGCAGCAAGCCGGGAGCGAGCCAGGCCAAAGGAGCGATTTTTGCCGATTACAAAGGGATGGATGTGCGCGTATGAACCAATCCGGCACCCCTGACAACAAGCGCAAGCAGGCTGTAGCCCTCAAATACCAGGCTGGCGCCATGGAAGCGCCAAAAGTGGTCGCAAAGGGGAAAGGCTTCGTTGCCGAGAACATGCTGAAAACGGCCAAGGAGCACGACATCCCTATTCAGGAAGACCCTTCGCTCGTAGAAGTGCTGGGGAAGCTGGATTTAGACCAGCAGATTCCCCCTGAGCTGTATCAGGTAGTGGCGGAAGTGCTCGCTTTCGTGTACCGCCTGGACAAAGGGGGAGCCAAAAGATGAGCAACCGCCGCAGACTTCTCGGACAAAAAGGTGAGCAGCTCGCGAAGCGTTATTTGCTGCAAAAAGGGTACGAGATCGTCGCGCAAAATATACGCACGAGACAGGGTGAGATTGACCTGATTGCCCAGGATGGCGAAACGCTTGTCTTTGTAGAGGTGCGCACCAGGAGCAGTCTTGCCTGCGGCACGGCTGCCGAATCCGTGACGTGGAGGAAAAGACAGAAGCTGCGTGAGCTGGCTGTCGCTTATTTGCAGGCACAGTCGCGGCATGTGCCGTCCATTCGCTTTGACGTCGTCGCCATTTTCCAGCCCGCCTCGGCCGATGGCGAGCAAGCAGCGCCGACGATCGAGCATTTTGTGGGGGCTTTTTAAAAAAACGGGCTCCAGGCTACCTGGATAATGGGGATATGTCTACAGCAAGGGTCACCGCACCTGCGTACAATGTACTGTACTCGACGCGATGAAACTCCTCCAAGCATCATCATTCGCCTTCCAGGCATAGGCTGGAAGGCATTTTTTCTTTTTTCCGGCATAAGCCACAAGTCCGATCAGCCTGTGTTGCCAAACGAAAGAAACGATTGCCTTTCGCGCTAAATTAAAGTTTTTTAGAAAAACAAATGTTTTTCTAAAAAACTTGTGATTTAATGTGACATTTTTCCATTTCATTCGTCTTACTCGGTGAAGGAAACAATGTGGAGGGTAAAACATGAAGCTGACAAAAAGCAAGGTAATGAAAAACGTCTCACTCGCTGTCGCAGCTATTTGCGCCGTTCAGTTTTCCGTAACGGGCATTGCGTCTGCACAAGTATCCACAGCCCAAGCTGCGAGCAGCTATGTAGCGAAAGCCGATGCAAGCGGCCTTGAGGCAAGCTCGTATTATGCGGAGGTAACCATCGGGCAGCCGCTGACCTTGAAAGTTACATACAATGGCCGCCCGCTGGATGGCGCGCTTGTAAGCTGGACAACTTCCAACAGCTCGATCGCAACGGTTCGCAATGGAGTCGTAACCGGATATAAGACAGGCATGGTCATCATTAACGGGAAATACAACGGCGATTCGATCCGCATCCGCGCTTCCGTCATCAAAGAGCCGACATTGGAAGCATCCAGCACTTCGGTAAGCCTGAAAAAAGGCGACACGAAAACGGTTTCCCTCCAATACGGAGGCAAAGCGCTTTCCGGCCTCGATGCATACTGGGTATCTTCTGATGAATCGGTGGCGACGGTAAAAAGAGGCGAAATTACGGCGAAAGCAAACGGTACCACAGTTATAACGGCTGAGTACAAAGGAAAGTCCATCAAAATTAACGTGAAAGTGTCCGGCAATCAATCCGGCAAGCTCGAAGCCAATGAGAGCAAAATTTCGCTGAAAAAAGGCGAGAAAGAAACGATCAAGCTCACCTATGATGATGAAAAGCTCGCTGGATCGAAAGCAACCTGGAAAACATCCAAATCTTCCGTAGCAACTGTATCGGATGGGGTCATCACGGCGAAAGCCAAAGGTACGGCAACCATCACAGCGGAATACAAAGGCTACAAGGTAGAAATCGAAGTCAGCGTCGACAACGGCAGCTCGGCTTTGCTGGAAGCAAACGAGACTAAGCTGAAGATGAAAAAAGGCCAGGAAAAAACGATTACCCTCCGCTATGACGACGAAAAGCTCAACGGCTCCAAAGCAGAGTGGAAAACATCCAAATCATCTGTAGCGACTGTTGACGACGATGGCGTTGTCACAGCGAAAAAGAAAGGGACCGCAACGATTACGGCTACGTACAAAGGTGAAAAAGTCGAAATCGAGGTTACGGTAGGCGACAAAGGCAGCAGCCTGCTGGAAGCGGACGACACCAGCCTGAGCCTGAAAAAAGGGGATTCGGAAACGATTACGTTGACCTATGATGGAACAAAGCTCACCGGCTCCAAAGCGAGCTGGAGCACGTCCAAGTCTTCCGTAGCTACCGTTTCCACGAGCGGCAAAGTGAAAGCGAAGGCGAAAGGAACGGCAACGATTACAGCCAAATACAAAGGCGAAGAAGTAGAGATCAAAGTAACGGTAAAATAATAACGCCCGCGAAAACGCTCGCTGAATCCAGACCATCTGGTTCAGCGAGTTTTTTTTAGGTCCGCACACAGTAGCCGGATGAAGACGCACTTGCTACAATCAGGAAAGACGGTAAAAATTCGGACGACACGTCAGCGTTTGTTTTGCGCTCGCGACTGTCGGGAAGGGGATGGCAGATGCAGGAACTCATCAGGCAAAAGCTGCTGGAAATCGAAAAAGAACACGAGCTGAAGGTGCTGTTTGCCGTCGAGTCCGGGAGCCGTGCCTGGGGCTTTCCTTCGCAGGATAGCGACTATGATGTACGGTTTGTGTACGTGAAGAAGCCCGAGTGGTATCTTTCCATTGATGACAAGCGGGATGTCGTGGAGCTGCCCATCGATGAAACGCTCGATATAAGCGGCTGGGATATACGAAAGGCGTTGAAGCTGTTTCGCAAATCCAATCCGGCTCTGCACGAATGGCTGGCTTCCGGTATCGTTTATCGGGACGAGCTCGGATTTCGCGCGGAACTGATTCAGATGCGCAACGAGTTGTTCTCGCCCAAAACAGCGATGCTCCACTATTTGAGCATGGCGAATGGAAACTACCGCAAGGATTTGCAGGGTGACCACGTGCGGATCAAAAAATATTTTTACGTCCTGCGCCCGATCTTGGCTTGCGAATGGATCGAAAAGTACAGGACAAACCCTCCGCTCCTGTTTCAGCAGTTAGTAGCCGAGCTGGTGACAGATGCGGACCTGCGGCGGGAAATAGACGAGCTGCTGCACCGGAAAATGGAGGGAGACGAGCTTGATCTGGAACCGAGGATAGATGTGATTCACGCGTATATCGACGACAGACTGGAAAGACTGAGCGCCTGTGCGAGCGAATACGCAGGCAGCATGCCCGATCAGACGGCCAGGCTGGACGAGCTGTATCGCCGCTATTTGCGCTTGGCCTGGCCGGAGTGATGCGAGTGCCGTAGGAGCAGCGAAAAGAGCACAGGGATGGGGGAGCAGCCAATGACAAAGCTGCCTGAGCATACCCGCGAGGAACTGAAGCGCAAGGACAAGTTGGGCGAGCCTGCAAAGTCCGCAAAGCCCGCATGTGTCCAAGCGACCGCCTTCATGCAGCGAAACACCACTTGCTGGGAGCCAGGCGTGACGGAGAGAGGTTCGGCAGCAGCGTGTTCAAAGCGTTTGCATCCGACAGACTTTCCAGCCTGCAAGCGATTTGTCATTGCTCCTTACGTCGGGGCTGGAGTGATTTTGCTTGGCATGAGCCGGGAGGAAGCGGCCGATGCCATGCAGTTCATTCCGCGACCATTTCGCACGTTTCAGCAGCCTTTGGACAGTGACGATTTCTCGTGTTGCTTTGTTTCCTACAAACCTCCCGGCGTTTGTGAGGCGGTGGAATTTCATCCGAATGTTGAAGTTCTTTTTTACGGAAAAAATTTGCTGGGGCAGCCGTATCAGGAAGTAGAAGCGTTCGTTCGGGAGCATGATCCTGATTGGCAAGCGACAGGCGACGGTTTTACTTCGTTTCGCTACGGCTTTGGCGTCTACGCTCCCTATGCGTTTGAAGACGTGTGCCAGCCTGTGGAATCTGTCATCGTCTTTGAAAAAGGCTACTACGCGCAAGCACCTGGAAGCGGCTAGATTGTAGCGGACGCATTGAAAAGCAAGCTCACAGTCGATTGCCCGCCAATTATTTGGTATAATGCCGTAGGTACATACGATCTTTTCCAACCATTATTTTTTCGTGCAAAGTGAGGATTTCCATGATGAAGAAGCTGGTACTCGTATTAGACGTAGAAAAAGCAGACAAAATCGACATGCAAAAGCTGGCCGACTCGATGTCGGAAGCCATTCAAACTGTAGAGGGCATCGTCTTGCACGACCTCGTCATGTTTGACAACGACGAAAACAATGCCGACAAGCTCATTGCCAATGTGAAAAAGGAGCTTTCCTAAAACGAACAGCGCTGCGCCGCGCAAGTGACGGCTTGCCGCCAGGGTGTAGCGGCTGCAGGGACAAAAGAACAGCCATGCCAAGACTCGCGTATTGTGTAGCGGGTCTTTTTGTGTTTGGACAGATTTGTTGCAAGACACAGCCAGTTGCAAGAGAAGGGAGGCAGTCTGTGAGAAACGGATATGCGGCAGGTTTGGAAGATTTTCTGCCGCTGCGATAAACTTTCGTACTCAGCTTGCTTTTCCACTTGCGCTAAACCTGCGTGTACCTCGCTTTCATTCTCACTGCTGAGCTAAACCTGCGCACCTCGCGTTTTCATTCCCGCCACTGTAATAAACTTGCACATCCCTGCTATCTTTTCCTACGCTACTAGCAAAGGGGGAGAGAATATGTACGCATGCAGCTTTTCCGGGACTGTTCTCGGCATAGACGGGATGATTGTGAGCGTGGAAACGGACATTGCCAATGGACTGCCGCAGTTCGACCTGGTCGGGCTGGGCGGCTCTGCCGTGAAGGAAGCGAGGGACCGCGTTCGTGCTGCCTTGCGCAATGCAGGCTACGATTACCCGATGCAGCGAATTACGGTCAATCTGGCGCCAGCGGACCAGCGCAAGGAAGGCTCTGGCTTTGACCTGGCCATCGCGTTTGGCATTTTGCTTGCCTCCAAACAAATACTGCCCCGACCAGAGCGAATTTTGATCCTCGGAGAGCTTGCCCTCGATGGCTCCCTGCGTCCCGTGCCGGGCGTTCTCCCCATCCTGCTGGAAGCGACGAAGGCAGGCTTTACCCACGTCATTTTACCCGAGGCAAACGCCGCCGAAGCGCATCTGGTCGAGATTATCGTCTTGCCCGCCGCCAATTTGACGGAAGCGGTGCAGTATTGGAAAGAAGGACTACAGCCCAAAAATCCGCAGGCTGCGGCGTCTGCATCAACGCGGACTAGCCAAGCCCCGGTGACCCCGCAGGCACCGGATTTTGCGCATGTGTACGGCCAGCGTTTCGTCAAACGCGGGCTGGAGATCGCGGCAGCCGGTTTTCACAACGTCATTCTGGTCGGACCGCCCGGCTGTGGCAAGACGCTGCTGGCCACCTGTTTGCCAGGCATCATGCCAAAAATGACGACGGACGAATCGTACGAGGTCACGAAAATATACAGCATTGCAGGACAACTGAAGCGCGAGGGCGGACTCATCCAAGAGCGGCCGTTTCGCGCTCCGCATCATACGATTACAGCGACAGCTCTGATCGGGGGAGGGGCACAAATTCCCCGACCGGGCGAATGCAGCCTCTCGCATGGCGGGATTTTGTTTTTGGACGAGATGCCCGAGTTTTCCCGTCACGTCCTTGAGGTGCTGCGCCAGCCACTGGAGGCAGGGATTGTGACGATTGGCCGCGCCAAGCAGGTGTTTTCCTTTCCGGCGAGATTTTTGCTGATCGGCTCGTGCAATCCTTGTCCGTGTGGATTTTTCGGCACCCGGGAGAAGCAGTCGTGCTCCTGCTCCCCGCAACAAATATACAAATACCGCTCCAAGCTGTCCGGGCCGCTTTTGGACCGGATTGACCTGCATATCGAAGTCCCGCGTGTGCCCGTACAACTGTTGCACAACCGCTCCATGGAGGAATCGTCGCGGGACATTCAGGCGCGAGTAGAACGGGCGCGCGCCATTCAATGCGACAGATATCGGCATCGCCCCGCCAGCCCCTTCAATAGCATGATGAACGCCGAAGAGCTGCGCAACTACGCCAAACTGGACAAAGAAGGACAAGAAATGTTGCAGCTTGCGTTTGAGACGCTCGGTCTGAGCGCGAGAGCCTACGACAGAATCGTCAAGGTAGCGCGAACGATTGCAGATTTGGAGGGAGCAGCGAAGATTGAGGCCGCGCACGTCGCGGAGGCGATTCGGTACAGGGCGTTGGACAGAGGGGTGCCGTTTTGACCGCGTGCAGCAGGTGGGCAAGTGCGGTTGAGCGCTTTGGCACGCAACCGCTGCAAGCAACTACAACACCTACTGCAAGCACCTACCCAAACATCTAGCTACAAACCTCATTCTGGCAAACAAGCGCAAGCGAATACTCTCTGTACCGCTTGGCAAACGCCTTGCTTAACCCAAGCCTTTTACAAATCGCCTTTTTCTAAGCAACACGAAAACCCAGCTTCACTCACCCCATACCCAACCACTAAAACTCACACAACCGTAACGACATAAAAAACAAAGCTGGCACAATCAGACGGCTCCCACGGACGGCAGTACTTGAACGAAAGCGAAGTCACACCCCGGCGCAGCGCCCGAAAAGTGAACCGCTGCTGACCGCCTTGCCCAATCCGAGCGGGCTGCGAAGGCGGAACAAATTCACTGGATTGCAGAAACAGAAACGTCTCGTCCACCGAATTGGACAGTGCCCACTGGTACCCAGTCGTCGGATTTGCGTCGAGCGTGACCGCAAACGGCTGGCCGCTCTGCACCTGAAGCGTATAAGTCGAGATCATCGCCATTTTCATCATCCTTTCCTCTGCAAAACACCTTTCCCCAAACTGTATGAAAAAAACGGCAAAGTGCCTAAGCAATCCGAGTGGAGAGCGGCGAAAGGAGAGCAACTGGAGAGCGACAAAGCCAAAAATAATTGTTCCATATAGGAAAAAACGGCATGCCTCGCGCAGAAAATTATGCCGAGCTATCCAAAAGCTGCTTTTTTTTCAGCAGAAATTTAGTATGATTTGGAAAGGGATATGCAAAACAATGGCGAATAACTAGGAACAAAGACATATGTTGTCGAATAGACTGGAGATTTTGTGATCTCTTTTACCTAGTTTTCGCGCCGAAAACTTCTAGGGTTTGCGGTCTTACTGGTCGTTGAACTTCCCAGCACTTCCAATGAATTGGGCGTACATCCTATGCACCTCACACTTGGGAAGCTTTCTCTGTGTTCATATTTGCTAGGAAAGGGAAAGGAAAATTGATGGAGAGCATTGCGGAACTATTTGAGAAAAGAGAGTATTATCATGCGTTTCAGCCCATATGCCAATTCCCTGATAAAAAAAGAATAGGGTATGAGGTGCTGCTCCGCAGCAAAGCGGGACTAAACCCGGAACTGTTGTTTTCGATGGCCAAGGAAAAAAGAAAGTTGCCGGAGCTGGATACCCAGTCATTTCGGCATGCGCTTTTGTCTTTTCTTCGTTCATCCAAGGAACACACCCAGGAGCTCCTGTTTGTCAATATTTTTCCGTCCACGATCGTGGAAGATTCGTTTCCGGGATTCATCGAGGAAATCAAGCAAGCTTTTTTTCCGTATTTGAAAAGAATCGTACTGGAAATAAACGAATCGATCATGGAAGGGGAATGCTGGCATGAGCCCGTTTTTACCAATCGCATTGGCGAATTGAAAAAGATGGGTTTTTTGATCGCGTTAGATGATGTAGGGGATGCAGCAAATATTTTTCATAAAATAACTGATCTTTCGCCTGATTTCATCAAAATCGATCGTTTCTATTCCAAGGAGCTTTCGACTTCGCAAGAAAAACAGACAGTCGTCAAGCTGTTTGTTGACTTTTGCAAGTACGAACCTCAACTCATTCTTGAAGGAGTTGAAGAAGAAGAAGATTTTGCTTGCGCCTCTTCATTGGGAATTGCAATGGGACAAGGATACCTTTTTGGGAAACCAGATCGCCTGCGAGAAGATTAAGAGGGGAGAGCAGAATTGGAGGAATTACTGATGTTTGGTGATAGTAGCGTATATTCTAGGAAAGCCACTCTTTCCTTAAAAATATCCGAGTTTGAAGTCCCTCCGATGCAGGATATGCTGATTATCGGCAGAAAAGCGCCGATCGGACCGGAAGCAGTACGGAGGATGGCAGAGGCACTGTCTCCGGAGCAGTTTACCCTGCTGAAAATCGATCATCCGAAGATCGAGGCGGTGTTGCTGAGAAACTCGCTCCTGCAGATGATGGACGAAAAACTGCTGATGAAAATTATTCTTGAGGAATCAGAGCGGATGATTAGCGAATCAATGGTGTTGCGTTCTGAGCTGAAAATTGCGTTGTCTGTACAGCGAGAGGTGGATTTGCTATGAACATCTCCGAAATCATGAACCCGACGATCCATTCCATTTCCTCTGACAAATCCGTTTCCCATGCTGCAAGGCTCATGAGTGAGTATCAGATGGATTCGCTGGTCGTCATTGACCATGGAGAGGTCGTAGGTTTAGTGACTTCCCGAGATGTCCTGACTGCGCATCCAAACCGGATTGTCGCCGATGCGATGTGCAATCAGGTGCATTACCTGCTGGCGGATCAAAACATTTGGGAGGCGCACCATTACTTTCTCAATGAAAATGCCAGACTGGCGATTATCCTGGACGACGAGCAAATAAGCGGGATGATTACGAAAGAAATCGTGGAAATGCAAATTGCCCAATACAAAGACCCGCTGTCCGGTCTGTATCGGGCGCCTTATATCCAGTTTATCGGGGAGAGCTATTTGCAGAAAAAAATTCCGTTTCACCTGCTGTTCATCGATTTGAACGATTTCGGCAGAATTAACAAGCAATACGGGCATCCGTTCGGCGATGACGTCATCCGCACTTATTCGGCTGTGCTTTCCTCGATCGCCGAGGATCAGGGAGATCATCTGTGTCGGTATGCAGGGGATGAATTTGTCTTGATCTCTACTGCTCCTGACGCGCTCGTCGAGCAGTATATCGAGCTGATTTCGCGTCCGACCGACGTGCTGGACATCACGGTTTCGGCCGCAGTCGGCCATGTGAACGGCTACAGTGAGCCTGATTTCTTCGCCCACTCCTGGAGGGAGCTGATCGCGCAAGCAAGCCTTGCCTCGTCTGCGATCAAGGCACAGAAGACGGCGTCTACGTTTTCCTGATCGTTACGTAAGCACGCTGCTGGATAAGGGCATGGTTACAGGCACACACTTTGAGTAAGCCGCCCGCTAAAAAAGGGGCAACTGAAACCGCCGCAAAGTTCATTCGTATTACATATTGTCAGAGTGAAATGAATTCGGTTAGAGGAGGCCTTTTCCATGATTATTACCACAACCAGCACGTTGCAAGGTAAAGAAATTGAAGCCTATTTGGATATCGTCAGCGGAGAAGTCATCATGGGGGCGAACGTGGTCCGCGACTTTTTGGCAGGAATCACGGACATCATCGGTGGCAGAAGCGGCTCCTACGAAAGCAAGCTGGCAGAAGGACGCGAAATGGCGCTGCAAGAAATGAAGGAAAAAGCGCGCGCGCTCGGGGCAAACGCAGTCGTTGGAGTCGACCTCGACTTCGAAACGCTCCGAGAAGGCATGATGATGGTCATCGCGACTGGAACCGCTGTTCGAGTAAAATAAGCCGGCAAATGCCCGGCTTTCTTTTTTTGTGCGAACACTTGCGAGCGCTTCAAGCCAATGAGAGCGAGAGCGAAGCGAGCGACGTTCCCCGACTGGTGTAAACGGTGCTGGTACGAAAAGCTGACGAAAGGGCGCCTCGCCTCTTCGCACGGCGTATAGAGGAAGCGGCGACAAAAGGGTGATGAACGTGTCTGTAGCAGATACACTGATAGAGCTGGCGCAAAAAATCAAAGCGAATCCGAAGCCGATCCGCAACTTTTCTGCCGTCTATCATTTTGTGCTTGCCGGAAAAGAGGGCGGTACGTACGAAATCAAATTTGCCAATGACGAAGCGACCTATCGCCTCGGGGCTACCGAACAGGCGGGCTGTACGCTGGAATTGTCCGATGAAAATTTCATCAAACTTGTCCGTGGTACACTCAATCCTGCCGCAGCTCTTGTCACGGGCAAGCTGAAAATAAAAGGGGACATGGGACTGTCTTTGAAGCTTCAAACATTGCTGTACGCCTACCAGTCCCGCCCTGAAAAAGCAGGAAACTAGACGGCGGCGCCTGTCTTTTGGCGGGCGTTCCGCTGTCGCTTTCCGGGCGATTGCATAAAAAAACTGGTCAACCTCCAAATAGTTGCGTTAAAATTATGACCAAACAATGACAAGGATTCCAAACAAAAGAACGAGGGAAAACATGCGCCATATTTGTTCCTTACTCGCCGTTGTCCATGAACTGACAGAACAATCTGTGCGTTTCGACTTGTACCAGGAGATTCGAAGGTCTACGGTTGACCGAGAGCTGCTGCGGCAAAATGCCCAGTTGCCTAGGCACTATTTTGACTTTTTGTTTCATTCCGGCGTCCTGGAAGTGGAGAACGATCCCCCTTATCAACCAGGGATTACGAAGCCTGCTTCCATCGGAATGAACATTCGATCACTCGGCGGCAACGTATTGTTTGACATGTGCTTCGCTCCACAGACGTATAAATTATGGCAGAATACAGATGCGAGTCTGGAAGACCTGTCTTTGCCGGCTGATATCTTTGAAGAGTACGTATATCGCTTGGGGGCGATCAGCAGGTTTCGCTATCTCGGGCGGGTAGACGATCCGCTCGTGGCAACCTCGCTTGGCGAAAACGACATGATCGAATTCAAGCGCGACTTTTTGCTGTCCAAAGGCGGAATTATTAAAACTGTCGTAGCATTTGCCAACTCGAACAACGGCAATCTCTTTTTGGGGATTACGGATGAAGGTACCATTTGCGGCATCGATCACGAAATCGAGCAATACGGCGACCCGGATAAATACATTTTGGCCATAACACAGTACATTCAGGACAAAACATCGCCATTTTTAACCCCTTTTCCTAAAATCTCCCTGAAAAAAGTGGACGGCAAGCATGTCGTCGCGATTTTTGTGGAGGTTTCCTCCGAGCTGATTTGCGGACTGGATAAAAACGGTGAGAAGTACGTTGTCATCCGCACGAACAATCGCTCGGTTGTGGTCAAAGACCCGCACCAAATAGGCGAAATTTACGTCAAACGAAAACTTGGCAGTGAGATCAGCCGACGATTGGGACTTTTGTAGAATCATCGGGCACGATTGATACTCGAAGGAGGGTGCTGCATGGTATCGTCTTTGCGTGCTTACCTGTTAATTGTGATGGTCGCAAGTATGATGATTTCCGGTTGTGCGCAGCCTGACAAGGTGCCGGCCGACATGAGTAACCGTATCGAGAAAGAGCTTGGTGCGGTAGAAAAGGTAACCGTCATGTCAACAGATGGGCAGGAAGTGATGCTGGATTTGCCGACATTCATGAAGGAGCTGTCTGGGCAAGGCAAAGATTTGCAGCTTTCAGAAACAGCCTTGAAGCAGGAAGACGTGCGCTTTACGCTCGTGCTCTACCGCAAGCAATTAGCCCCTCTCGTCGTGGCCGTCGGAGAAGGAGCCAGCCAGTTTGGCGAAAATACATATCGCGGTGCAGGCGCTGTCGCTTTTTATCACTGGATTCAAAAGCTGACAGGAAAAGGACTGCTGTCGCAAAAAATCAACACGGTCCTGCTCTCGGCTGAGGACCTCGCCAAGACACGGGTGCTTGGCGAGACGGAGATAGAAGACATCCGCAAGACGTTGGCAGCGGCTGTGCCAGAGACGGGAGCGAGCCTCAAGCAGTATCCGCTCTACCCGAATTATCGCTTGCGCATCAATTCAGCAGAAAGGCCGCTGGAAGTGACCGTGCTGACCCCTACCTTAATCAGTGTGCCGTTTGGAAAAGAAACCCACACGTTTCACTTGGACGGCGGGCTGTTTTCCAAGCTGACAGAATGGATTTCGCCAACGGACAAGAAGGAAGAAAAACAGCTCGAGCAGCTATTCAAGGCGAGCCGGATTCGGATTGCCGCAACAGGTGCGATGGCTGTAGAGAGCCTTGAACTGGAAGTCCGAAAAACGACCGTGGAGCAAGGGATTGCGCACCAGGCCGTGCGTCTTTTGCAAACGGCAGAGCTGCTGAAGGAAGCACCGAAAGATCCGGGACCGGAGCAGTATCGCTTGTTCTTTACCGTCAATGGGAAAGAGCGCGAAGTCATTTGGTATGCCAAGTATTTTCAATTGGATGCAAATTGGTTCACTCACAATGAAATGGCCGAAGCGCAGTGGAAATTGTTGCAAAGTCTTAGAAAATGATGGGTTTTCCTCATGAAGTTTCGAAGTTCTGGTCACGATAAAGAGAACATATTACTACCACTTTTGCAATTTTTGTCGTAGAATAGTTACGTTGCACTGATAGTGGAGGCTTTCGACCGGAAGAAGACAGATGTCTTTGTGCCGGTCTAAAAGCTTGCCGATCTTTATCTGCCATAGGAGGATGGAGAATGAACATTCATGAGTATCAAGGTAAAGAGATACTTAAGCAGTACGGTGTAAAAGTTCCTGAAGGTCGCGTAGCTTTCACAGTGGATGAAGCTGTTGAAGCGGCGAAAGAACTGGGCACCCAGGTTGTTGTCGTAAAAGCGCAAATCCACGCTGGTGGCCGCGGTAAAGCTGGCGGTGTAAAAGTGGCGAAAAACCTGGATGAAGTTCGTACATATGCCAGTGAAATTCTTGGCAAAGTGCTGGTAACTCATCAAACAGGTCCGGAAGGCAAAGAAGTAAAACGCCTCTTGATCGAGCAAGGCTGCGATATTAAAAAAGAATACTACGTGGGTGTCGTTGTTGACCGCGCAACAGGTAGCGTTGTCATGATGGCTTCTGAAGAGGGCGGTACGGAGATTGAGGAAGTAGCAGCGCAAACTCCGGAAAAAATCTTCAAAGAAGTAATCGATCCGGTAACGGGCCTGAACGCGTTCCAAGCGCGCCGTCTGGCTTATGCGATCAACATCCCGAAAGAACTCATCAACAAAGCAGCTAAGTTCATGATGAGCCTGTACCAAGCATTTGTTGAAAAAGACTGCTCTATCGCTGAAATTAACCCTCTCGTTGTTACTGGCGACGGTGAAGTAATGGCACTCGATGCCAAACTGAACTTCGACAGCAACGCTCTCTACCGTCATCCTGACATTGTAGCTCTGCGCGACCTGGATGAAGAAGACGAGAAAGAAATCGAAGCGTCCAAATACGATCTGTCCTACATCGCCCTCGATGGTAACATCGGTTGCATGGTAAACGGTGCAGGTCTTGCAATGGCTACCATGGACATCGTGAAATTTTACGGTGGAGATCCTGCCAACTTCCTCGACGTAGGCGGCGGTGCTACTGAAGAAAAAGTAACCGAAGCGTTCAAAATCATTCTGCGCGACGAAAAAGTAAAAGGCATTTTCGTTAACATTTTCGGCGGTATCATGAAATGTGACGTCATTGCAAACGGCGTAGTGAATGCAGCGAAACAAATCAAGCTGGATAAACCGCTCGTTGTGCGTCTCGAAGGTACAAACGTAGACCTCGGTAAGAAAATCCTTAACGAATCCGGTCTGAACATCGTTGCGGCTGAATCCATGGCTGATGGCGCTGAGAAAATCGTATCCTTGGTAAAGTAAGCAATTGCGAGTAGATACGTAAAAAAGGTGGGAAAAAAACGCGATGAGTATTCTCGTTAATAAAAATACAAAAGTAATTACACAAGGGATTACCGGTGCAACAGGTTTGTTCCACACTCGCGGAGCCGTTGAATACGGTACACAAATGGTTGGCGGCGTGACTCCAGGTAAAGGCGGAACCGAAGTAGACGGTATTCCAATTTTCAACACCGTAGCAGAAGCGGTAGAAAAAACAGGCGCAAATGCTTCCGTTATCTACGTTGCTCCTCCTTTTGCTGCTGACGCGATCATGGAAGCGGTTGACGCTGAACTGGATCTGGTCATCTGCATCACCGAAGGTATTCCTGTCCTCGACATGGTAAAAGTAAAACGTTACATGGAAGGCAAGAAAACCAAGCTGATCGGACCTAACTGCCCAGGCGTTATCACTCCAGGCGAGTGCAAAATCGGTATCATGCCAGGCTACATTCACACCCCTGGTAAAGTGGGTATCGTATCCCGCTCCGGTACCTTGACTTATGAAGCTGTACATCAAACTTCCACTCGCGGCATCGGTCAATCCACTGCTGTAGGTATCGGTGGCGACCCTGTAAAAGGGATGGAGTTCATCGATGTACTGAAAATGTTCAACGAAGACCCAGACACTGAAGCCGTTATCATGATCGGTGAAATCGGCGGTACGGCGGAAGAAGAAGCGGCTGAATGGATCGCGGCGAACATGAAAAAACCAGTAGTAGGCTTCATTGGCGGACAAACTGCTCCTCCAGGAAAACGCATGGGCCACGCTGGTGCGATCATCTCCGGCGGTAAAGGTACAGCCGCTGAGAAAATCGCGAAGCTCGAAGAGTGCGGCGTTCGCGTAGCGAAAACGCCAGCAGTAATCGGTGAAACACTGGTAGAACTGCTGAAAGAGCGCGGCATGCTGGAGAAAGTGTTGAACAAGTAATCGTTTTGATAGCAGAAGTGGACAGGCAGATGCTTGTCCACTTTTTCTTTTTTTGAAAGAGGCCGCTGTCTTTCGCTACAATAGCACTCGAAGCCGTCCAAGGTAACGCTTGGAATGCAAGGAGGGTGTTTGATGGGCAAACCGCAAATCAGTGAGCGAGATTGGCTGTATGTACTGGCGATGACACCGGGGTTGGGACGTCGAACAATCAGGAAAATTAGCGAAACAGCAGGGTCTTTTCAGAATGCTGTCGATCATTGGCTTTTGATCGGGGAAGAGTTGGGGCTTTCTGTCGAGCTTGTGCAACAAGTTGATATGCAAACAAATGCCGCGGCTGTCATGCACCTGTTAGCAAAACGGGAGGCGAGTCGGACTCGCTTTCTTTGCATCTTTGACGAAGACTATCCCTCCTTGCTGCGGCATATTCCTGACCAGCCGCTGACGCTGTTTTGCCGAGGCGATCGCAAGCTGCTTGCAGAGGCGGCCATCGGTGTTGTCGGCTCGCGCAAGCCAACGCCGTACGGCCGGGCGAGCTGCGCGTATTTGGTGAAAGAGCTGGTGCAGGCGGGGCTTGCGATTGTATCCGGTCTGGCCTATGGCATAGATGGCGAAGCGCATCAGACGGCGCTTGCGGCTGGAGGAAAGACCATCGCCGTATTGGGCTGCGGGCTGAATCATGTGTACCCGCCAAGGCATCAAATGCTCTACGAAAAAATTGAATCTTTTGGACTACTTTTGTCCGAATACCCGCCAGATACTCCGCCCGTCCCAGGGCTGTTCCCCGAGCGAAACCGCATTATCAGTGGACTAAGTTTGGGCGTAGTAGTCGTGGAAGCAGCAGAAAAAAGCGGATCGCTGATTACAGCGGACTGTGCGCTGGAGCAAGGACGCGACGTTTTTGCCGTTCCAGGCCCGATTTTTTCCTTGATGAGCGCAGGGCCGCATAACTTGCTCAAACAAGGAGCAAAGCTAGTAACAAGACCCTGCGATATCTTGGAGGAGTTGCCGCGGGCTTATGCGAGCGGTGCTGAATCAGCGTCTGTCGCCGGAAAAGGCAGCAGTTCCATGACGCTTACCGCAGAGGAAAGCGTGATTGTGGAGGCGATCACTTACGAAGGCGTGCACGTGGATGAGCTTGTACAGCAACTGGAGCCTGACCGGCGCAAAAACGTGCACCAATTGCTTGTCCGACTGGAGGCAAAAGGGGTGCTTGCGGCACTGCCAGGGGGGTATTTCGCGCGGCGCTAAGGCATGTTTGACCTTTCACGGGAATCCCCTAAAGCTTGCAAGTGTTTGACAAATCGGATAAGCATATTTAATAATAGGGAAGATTCCTTACTAAAAGGGGAGGAAAAAAATGGCTGATACGCTCGTAATCGTAGAATCCCCTGCGAAAGCGAAAACCATTGGAAAATATCTGGGTAGCAAATATATCGTGAAAGCGTCCATGGGACATGTGCGCGACCTCCCGAAAAGTCAGATGGGGGTAGATGTCAATCATGGCTTTGAACCCAAATACATAACCATTCGCGGCAAGGGCGATGTACTCAAGGGCCTGAAGGATGCCGCCAAAAAAGTAAAGAAAGTCTATCTGGCAGCCGACCCGGATCGCGAAGGGGAAGCAATTGCCTGGCATCTGGCCCAATATCTCGGACTCGATTTGAACCAGCCGCTTCGCGTGGTGTTCAACGAGATTACCAAAGACGCGATCAAGGAAGCGTTCAAGCATCCGCGCCATATCAACATGGATTTGGTGAACGCCCAACAGGCGCGGCGTATTTTGGACCGGCTGGTCGGCTACAACATCAGCCCGATCCTGTGGAAAAAAGTGCGCAAAGGTTTGAGCGCCGGACGCGTCCAGTCTGTCACCGTCAAGCTGATTATGGATCGGGAGCGCGAAATCCAGCAATTCATTCCCGAAGAGTACTGGACGATTGCCACCAAGCTCGCAAGCAACGGCAAAGAGTTTGAGGCGAAGTTTTACGGCTATGAGGATGAAAAAGTCGAGCTGAAGTCGGAAGAGGACGTCAAGCGCGTGCTGGACAAAATGAAGGATCAGTCGTTTGTCGTGCAAAAGGTAACAAAGCGCGAGCGCAAACGCAATCCTGCACCGCCGTTTATCACCAGCTCTCTGCAACAGGAAGCCGCGCGCAAGCTCAATTTCCGTACCGCCAAGACGATGCGGATCGCCCAGGAGCTGTACGAGGGGATTGACGTCGGCAACAAGGAAGGCGCAGTCGGTTTGATTACGTATATGCGTACAGACTCGACCCGCGTATCCGAAACCGCGCAAAATGAGGCGAAAGAGTACATACTGGAAAAATTCGGCGCTGACTACATACCGGCAGAACCTCGTGTCCAGGTCAAAAAAGAAAACGCTCAGGACGCGCACGAGGCGATCCGCCCAACCTCGGTCGCACGTACGCCGGATGAGATCAAGGAATTTTTGTCGAGAGATCAACTGCGCTTGTATCGACTCATTTGGGAGCGGTTTCTGGCGAGCCAGATGTCTTCCGCTGTACTCGATACCATGAGTGTAGATATTGATGCAGGGGGCGTCATGTTCCGGGCGACTGGCTCGAAAGTGAAGTTCCCTGGATTTATGAAGGTTTATATAGAAGGAAATGATGACGGCACGGAAGAAGAGAGCTTCCTGCCGCCAATCGCTGAAGGCCAGACGCTGGAACAGCGAGAAATAACGCCGGCGCAACATTTTACCCAGCCGCCGCCGCGTTACTCGGAGGCGCGTCTCATCAAGACGCTCGAAGAAGGCGGCATCGGCCGTCCCTCTACGTACGCTCCAACGCTGGAAACTATTCAGAAGCGCGGCTATGTCGCGCTGGAGGAAAAGCGGTTCATCCCGACAGAGCTGGGCGAAATCGTCATTACGCTGATCGAGGAGTTTTTTCCGGAAATTCTCAATGCGGAGTTTACCGCCCATATGGAGTCCGATCTCGACGAAATCGAGGAAGGCACAGCGAACTGGGTTCAAATTCTCGATGCGTTTTACGGTGACTTTGCCAAGCGAGTGGCCGTAGCGGAAGAAGAAATGAAGGAAGTCGAGCTGAAAGACGAAGAGTCTGACGAGACTTGCGAGCTGTGCGGCCGCGTGATGGTCTACAAGCTCGGGCGCTTCGGCAAGTTCCTCGCTTGTTCCGGGTTCCCGGAATGCCGCAACACGAAACCGATCGTCAAAGAAACAGGGGTAAAGTGCCCGCAATGTGAAACTGGACATATTATCGAACGTAAATCTAAGAAGAGCCGTATTTTTTACGGCTGCAACCGATATCCGGAATGCGATTTTGTATCGTGGGACAAACCGATTGCCCGTCCTTGCCCGAAATGCGCAAGCCTACTCGTGGAGAAAAAGCGCAAGAAGCAAGGGGTTAGCGTTGTCTGCACCAAATGCGACTATCAGGAAGAAGCAGACTCCTGATTGGACGAGGTAGAATTTGTAGCTTGGAGGAAGAACAGCATGACAACACCAACTATTACTGTAGTAGGCGCGGGTTTGGCCGGAAGCGAGGCTGCCTGGCAAATTGCCAAGGCAGGCATTCCCGTCAAGCTGTACGAAATGCGGCCTAAGACCCAGACACCTGCCCATCATACCGACAAATTCGCGGAACTGGTCTGCAGCAACTCCTTGCGCGCGAACTCCTTGGCCAATGCCGTCGGCGTATTAAAGGAAGAAATGCGCCGTCTAGGCTCGGTCATTATCGAGGCTGCTGACCGTTGCGCCGTTCCGGCAGGGGGAGCGCTTGCGGTAGACCGGCATGAATTTGCTGGCTATGTCACGGATGCTCTGAAAAATCATCCGCTGATCGAGGTTATCACCGACGAGATCACCGACATTCCCGCGGATGGCATCGTCGTCATTGCGACAGGACCACTGACATCGCCAGCGCTTTCCCAAAAGCTCAAGGAGCTGACTGGGGAAGAATACCTATATTTTTATGATGCTGCAGCACCAATTATCGAAAAAGACTCGATCGACATGAACAAAGTCTTCGTGGCGTCCAGGTACGATAAAGGGGAGGCTGCTTACCTGAACTGCCCGATGACGGAGGAAGAATTTAATCGCTTTTACGATGAGCTGATTGCCGCCGAAGCGGTTCCGCTGAAGGAGTTTGAAAAAGAAATTTTCTTCGAGGGCTGCATGCCGATCGAAGTCATGGCAAAACGCGGACGCCAAACGATGCTGTTCGGCCCGATGAAGCCTGTCGGTCTGACAGACCCGCGCACAGGCAAAAAGCCGTACGCAGTCGTTCAGCTTCGCCAGGACAACGGCGCGGCTACGTTGTACAACATCGTCGGCTTCCAGACCCATCTGAAATGGCCGGAGCAAAAGCGGGTGTTCTCGCTGATCCCTGGCCTGGAAAACTGCGAAATCGTCCGTTACGGCGTCATGCACCGCAATACGTTCATTAATTCGCCGAAGCTGCTGCGCCCTACGTATCAGTACAGGGAGCGGAACACCTTGTTTTTTGCAGGCCAAATGACAGGGGTGGAAGGCTACGTGGAATCTGCCGCTTCCGGACTGCTCGCAGGCATCAATGCCGCGCGTCTGGCAAAAGGCGAAGAGCTGATCGTGCTCCCGCCGGAAACGGTCATGGGCAGCATGGCGCGCTATATTACGACGGCGGATTCGAAACATTTTCAGCCGATGAACGCGAATTTCGGGCTGGTTCCCGAGTGGCCAGAGCGCATTCGCAACAAGCGTGAGAAAAACGAAAAGCTTGCTAAGCGGGCGCTAGATACAATTCAGAATTTTACACAATAACGACACAATTAGCGTTGATATCCGAATTTCGTCTGTGTTACTATATAGGTGCTTCGAGGAGGGTGCATCCCATATGGACATTTCGCAACAAATTTCTGCGGATCTTGCGATGTTTACCCGTTATTTGCGAGTCGAAAAAAACGCCTCTCCTCATACGGTAAAGCAGTATTTGGCAGATATCAGCGAATTTGTCTCCTTTATGGAACAGCACCAAATCTCTGTATTTGCTGCTGTTTCTTATTTGCATGGTCGCTCCTTTCTCGCGCACTTGGCGGGCAGGGGGTTATCCCGGCGAAGTATTGCGCGCAAGCTCTCGAGTTTGCGAAGCTTGTATCGATTTTTGTTGCGTGAAGGTCAACTGGAGCAAAATCCGTTCCAACTCGTTTCCACTCCGAAGATGGAGAAGAAACTCCCTTCCTTTTTGTATCCACAAGAAGTTCAAGCGTTTTTTGATCTGCCAGATACATCAACGCCTTTAGGAATACGCGATCGGCTGATATTTGAACTGTTGTACGCGAGCGGCATGCGAGTTTCTGAGCTGGTTACCTTGTCAGTCGACGATGTGAATCCGAGCATGGGCGTCGCGCTTGTATATGGAAAAGGGGCAAAAGAGCGGTATGTGCCTGTGGGAAGTTATGCCTGCGACGTTCTTAGGCAATACCTAGAGTATGGAAGAGAAAAACTGTTGGCCGGCAGAGTAGATCACGGCAACCTGCTGCTTAACTATCGCGGAGAGCCGTTGTCCGACCGCAGCGTCCGCCGGATTGTAGACAAATACGTAGATATGTGCGCTTCTCATTTGCGTGCTTCACCTCACACCTTTCGTCACACGTTTGCGACCCACATGTTGAATGGAGGAGCTGACCTCCGGACGGTCCAAGAGCTGCTGGGACATGTCAATGTCTCTACGACGCAGGTTTACACGCATGTGACCAAGGAGCGACTTCGCCATGTATATGACACCGCTCACCCGCGGGCTAACCCGAATAGTACAGGTTCCGCCAATCGGACATAACGGGAGGAATCAGTGATGGAACAGTTTCACGCAACAACCATATTCGCTATTACGCATAACGGGGCAACCGCGATGGCCGGTGACGGTCAGGTTACCTTTGGAAACAGCATGGTCATGAAGCATGGGGCCAAAAAAGTGAGAAGGCTCTATCGCGGAGAAGTTTTGGCAGGATTTGCAGGCTCAGTTGCCGACGCAATTACGCTGTTTGAAAAGTTCGAAGGCAAGCTCGAGGAATACCATGGAAACCTTCAGCGGGCTGCTGTTGAGCTGGCGAAGGAGTGGCGTTTGGACAAAGTTTTGCACCGCCTGGAAGCGATGATGATTGTCGGCAACAAGGATCACCTGCTGCTGATCTCCGGCAACGGAGAAATCATCGAGCCAGATGACGGGATTTTGGCGATCGGCTCTGGCGGAAGTTTTGCCCTGGCTGCCGGTCGCGCTCTGAAAATATACGCGCCGCACCTGAGTGCCCGGGAAATTGCAGAAGCATCACTTCGAACCGCTGCGGAGATTTGCGTGTTCACGAACAACAATCTTGTGGTGGATGAGTTGAATTGAGCAAAAGGGAGGAACTTCTGTGCTGAATCTTGAGCAATTAACTCCGCGTAAGATCGTAGAGCATTTGGACAAATACATCGTCGGGCAGGCACAAGCCAAGAAAGCCATCGCTGTGGCGCTTCGCAATCGCTATCGTCGGAGCCTTTTGCCGGAGCAGATGATTGACGAAGTGGTTCCCAAAAATATTTTGATGATCGGACCGACCGGGGTGGGGAAAACCGAGATTGCCCGCCGGATCGCCAAGCTGACCGGCGCGCCGTTTATCAAAGTAGAGGCGACCAAGTTCACCGAGGTTGGGTATGTAGGACGAGATGTTGAGTCGATGGTGCGCGATCTGGTGGAAGCCTCCATCCGAACTGTGAAGCAGGAAAAAGTGGAATCCGTCAAAGAAAAAGCGGAAAAGCTCGCCAACGAGGCGATCGTAAACGCATTGGTTCCATCCCGGAAACAGCAAAGCTCGTTCAAAAATCCGCTGGAAATGCTGTTCGGCGGACAACAGCAGCAAGAGCAAACGTCGCATGACCAGGAAGAAGCTTCCGTTCTGCAACAGCGCAGACAGGTGGCTTGGCAACTAGCGAATGGACAGTTGGAAGAACAAATGATCGAGATAGAGGTAGAAGATCAATCGCCAACGATGTTCGACATGTTCCAGGTTCCGGGTACAGAACAAATGGGGATGCAAATGCAGGATATGCTCGGCAGCTTGATGCCTAAACGGACGAAGAAGCGAAAATTGCGAATTAAAGATGCCCGAAAGGTATTAATTCAGCAGGAAGCGCAAAAACTGGTGGATATGGACGAAGTTACGCAAGAGTCGATCCGTCGGGCAGAGCAGCATGGCATTATCTTTATCGACGAGATCGACAAGATTGCAGGCAAGGACGGCCGTGGACCGGATGTATCCCGCGAAGGCGTGCAACGAGATATTTTGCCGATCGTGGAAGGTTCTACGGTTATGACGAAATACGGTCCGGTAAAAACCGATTACGTCCTGTTTATCGCGGCTGGAGCGTTTCACATGGCCAAACCGTCTGATTTGATTCCTGAGCTGCAGGGGCGTTTTCCGATCCGGGTTGAGCTGACGAGCTTGCGCGTCGAGGATTTTGTGCGAATTTTGACGGAACCGAAAAATGCGCTGCTCAAGCAGTATGTGGCTTTGCTGGAAACAGAAGGCGTGCGGGTAGAATTTACGCAGGAAGCGATCCAGGAGCTCGCGAAAATGGCTGCGGAAGTCAATCAGAGCACAGACAACATCGGTGCTAGACGCTTGCACACCATCCTGGAAAAGCTGCTGGAGGATCTCTCGTTTGAAGCCCCGGAAATTCATCTGGAAGTTGTGCAAATCACCCCTGATTACGTCCGGCAAAAGCTCGGATCGATCGCGGGGAACAAAGACTTGAGTCAATACATTTTATAATGATTGGGTAGGTAGTACACATACATTGGGAGGAAATACAGATGGATCTACTGTCGAAAACAAGAAGAATTAACCGCATGTTGCAAAAATCTGCGGGCCATGCTGTTAATTTTAACGAAATGGCGCAAGTGCTGAGTGACGTAATTGAAGCGAATACATTTGTCGTAAGTCGCAAAGGCAAGCTGCTTGGTTTTGCCATCCACCAGGAAATGGACAATGGCCGCATGCGCAAAATGCTGGAAGAGCGCCGTTTTCCAGAGGAGTACAGCCAAGGTCTTCTGAAAGTGGAAGAAACGTCCGCAAACCTGGACGTAGAAAGCCCTTACACTATTTTCCCGGTGGAGATGAAAGACGTATTCCGTTCCGGCTGGACGACTCTCGTTCCGATCATGGGTGGCGGAGACCGTTTGGGTACACTGATTCTCGGACGCATCAACGACCAGTTTGTGGACGATGACCTGATCCTCGCGGAAGTGGGCGCGACCGTAGTAGGAATGGAGATCCTGCGCGAGCGTTCGGAAGCGATTGAGGAAGAAGCGCGCAGCAAGGCTGTCGTGCAAATGGCAATCGGTTCCTTGTCCTACAGCGAGCTGGAAGCGGTTGAGCACATTTTTGAAGAGCTCGAAGGCAAAGAAGGCTTGCTCGTCGCTTCGAAAATTGCCGATCGCGTAGGCATTACCCGCTCCGTTATCGTAAACGCACTGCGCAAGCTGGAGAGTGCGGGGGTCATTGAATCCCGTTCCTTGGGAATGAAAGGAACTTTTATCAAAGTTTTGAACGAAAAACTGCTGCCTGAGCTGGAAAAGCTCAAAACTTCGTAAGGAAAATTGCAATAAAAGTTTAGTCAAAGTGAACTGAAAGGTATAGCGACATCGGTTGCTATACCTTTTTTTATGGGTATTTATACCCAGTTTCAACAATGTCCGACAAACCGCTTCCAGAAATTATCTATTAATTTTTTAGTGCTAGCCCACTTGTGACGCATTGAATATGGATTGCATGTCAAAACAAGTAAAAAACAGGGATTTAGTGCCATTGAATCATTTTGAAAGTCGCCATCAATAGGGGCTTTTTTCACTATTACGATTTTGCTATGATTGAATCGTAAATTGGATGTCGAAAATACAGGAATTATAGGCAGTTTTGTGGAAATGAATTGACACATAATTGGGGGAGAAGGCTATATGCTGGAGAGCTATCATCTGCAGGTCCTAGAGAGAGCGATGAATGCCGCGACGTTGCGGCACCGGACGATCGCGAACAATCTTGCCAACATCGATACCCCTCAATTCAAAAGTCAACAGGTAATTTTTGAGGGCTATCTGCAAGAGGAACTAAATGGGCAAATAGGAAATGGGAAGCTTGCGGCTTATCGCACCGATCAACGCCATATTCCATTTGGCAATGCCGGCGGGTTTGCAATGCCTCAAGTCGTTTCCAATCCGAATAGCTACGTGCAGAACAGCGGGAATGATGTCGATCTGGAAGCAGAGACAACAGAGCTGGCGAAAAACCAGATCTGGTACAGCGGCTTAACACAACTGACAGCAGGGCATTTCCAGAAGCTGCGCAGTGTCATTGAGGGTGGAGGGAAATAACGATGAGCTTGTTTCAAGGAATTAATACGAGTGCCTCTGCATTGACTGCCAATCGCTTGCGCCTGGATACGATCGCGTCGAATATTGCGAACGCAGAAACGACACGCGCGAGTTTTGTCGATGGCAAGTGGCAGCCGTACCGTCGAAAAATGGTCGAATTGTCACCCCGCTCGACCCAATCGTTCGACAGCTTTCTGCAGGCGGCAGTGGGAACTGTTTCTGGCAGTGGCGGAGAACAAGGGGTAAGAGTCACGGCCATTCAGGAGGACACCACGCCATTTAAACGCGTATATGACCCTGCTCATCCCGATGCGGATCAAGAGGGCTACGTGCTTTTGCCGAATGTCGATCCGATGAAGGAAATGGTCGACCTGATCTCGGCATCACGATCCTATGAGGCCAACGTGACAGCTTTAAACGCAAGCAAGGCGATGATGTTGAAAGCATTGGAAATCAAATAAAGCAGGTGAACAATAAAAGATGGACATAAACGCACTTTCCCAAACGGTTCCGGTTCGGACGCCTGTCGCAAACAAACTGCCAACGCCTGCCGAAGTGACAAAAGACTTTTCGTCGTACTTGACGGACGCGCTAAGCCAGGTGAATCAGGCTCAAGTAGAATCGGCAAATCTCGCAGATCGATTCGCTGCCGGAGAAATTACGGATGTGCATCAATTGACAGTCGCCGGACAAAAAGCTTCCGTGATGCTGCAATTGACCATGCAAGTCCGGAATAAAATGATCGAGTCCTACCAAGAAATCATGCGAATGCCGATTTGATTGTCGTTTTATCCAGTGAGAGGTGAATCATGAACGAACGTTTAGCTTTATACAGAAATCAGCTTACGTCTAAATGGAACCAGTTTTCCAAGAAACAAAAATGGATGATTGCCGGAATCTCGCTTTTTCTGCTAATTTCGCTGGGCTTATACATATACATCGCTTCTCAGCCGGTCTACAAGCCACTCTACGATCAGAGACTGAGCGAGCAAGAAATCGGCGCAATCAAAAAAGAACTTGAAGGCCAGCAGATTCCGTACCGGATTACGGGAAATGGGACAAGCATTGAAGTACCGGAAAAAATGGCACAGGATGTCATCGTCGATCTGGCCGCACAAGGAATCCCCAGCCAGGCAGGCATCAACTCTGAGATTTTTTCCAATACGCTCGGTGTTACCGACAGGCAATTCGATGTGATGAAAAAAGAAGCGTTGCAACAAGAGCTGCGCAAAATGCTCGAACGTGTGAAAGGCGTGCGCTCGGCACAAGTGATGATTACACTGCCGCAGGAAAGTGTTTGGGTGACAGAGACACCGGATACGGCAACGGCATCGGTCATCGTCGACGTGGAACCGGGTACGACGCTCGATCAAAAGCAGATTAACTCGCTGTATTTGCTCGTTTCCCGAAGCGTTCCGAAATTGCCGATGGACGCCATCGCGATTACGGACCAATACTCGAATCCGCTGGAACGCGCGGAAGGCAACGAAGCAGAAGGAACATTAAGCAGCTTCAAACAGCAAGAAGCAATCAAGTCCGAGGTTGAGAAGAAGATTCAACAAAACCTGTACAACTTGCTTGGAACGATTATGGGCCGAGACAAAGTGATTGTGCACGCATTTATCAAAATGAATTTTGATAAGGAAAACCGCGTGGAAAATCTCGTGGAGGCGCCCGACAAAGAGAACAACGAAGGACTTATCATCTCTTCTCAAAAATTATCAAAAGCTTTCTCGGGTCAAGGCCAACCGCCGGGGGGCATCGCCGGAACAGGCGCGAATGCAGTCCCCAACTACCCAGGGAACAATCCTCAGGGCAGCAACAGTCAGTATGAAGAACTGAATGATACCATTAACCGCGAAGTCAATCGAATCACGCGAAATGTTACACTAAGCCCGTACAAGATTGAAGATTTGACGATCAACGTAGGGGTCGAACCGCCGACTGGCGGAGAATTAGATGCTGCTACAATCGAAAGTATCAAACAGGTACTGCGCAATGTCGTCCGTGTGACACTGAGCGACAGAGCGACCGATTTGAGCGAAGAAGAACTGGACAAACACATTTCCGTTCTCCCACGTCAATTTTCTGGCAAAGTGGCTGTCGAAGAATCCAGTGCACTCAGCCCGGCTGTATTGTGGACCGTTGGTGGTATTGCCGTGCTGGCTCTCGCCGCTGTAGCCTTCCTCATCATCCGCAGACGCAACCAAGCGAAGCAGGAACAGGAAGAAGAGATGTCAGACTTGCTGGCTCCAAACCAACCTGCCGAAATCCCTGACTTGATCTATCAGGAAGATGGAGACCAGGTCGTGGTCAGAAAACAGCTTGAAAAATTGGCGCGAAGCAAGCCGGATGAATTTGTTGTTCTGCTTCGTACTTGGCTAGCAGAAGATTAAGGAGTGAAAGATATGGCTCGCGGCGCTAAAGAGTTGTCGGGAAGACAGAAGGCGGCTATCCTCCTCATCTCACTAGGGCCGGAAATCTCTGCCCAGGTGTTCAAGCATTTGCGTGAGGATGAGATTGAGCAGTTGACATTGGAAATTGCCAATGTGCGAAAAGTAGATACTGATGAAAAAGATAAAATCTTGGCTGAATTTCACCAAATCGCCGTAGCGAAGGAAGTCATTTCGCAAGGCGGCATTACGTACGCAAAAGAAATTTTGCAAAAAGCGCTGGGCGAGACGAAAGCGATGGATATCATCAATCGCTTGACGGCAAACCTGCAAGTGCGGCCGTTCGATTTTGCCAGGAAGGCAGATCCTGGTCAAATTTTAAACTTCATCCAAAACGAGCATCCGCAGACCATTGCACTGGTGCTTTCTTATCTCGAACCGCAGCAGGCTGCGATGATTTTGTCGGCTTTGCCGCAAGAGCGCCAGGCTGAGGTAGCGAAGCGGATTGCGACGATGGACAGCACTTCTCCGGAAGTGATCGCCCAGGTGGAGCAAGTCCTCGAGCAGAAGCTCTCGGCAACGGTGACACAGGATTATACGCAAGCTGGCGGGATCGAGGCAATCGTGGCAGTTCTCAATGGTGTCGATCGTGGGACGGAGCGCACGATTCTCGATTCTCTCGAAATTCAGGACCCCGAATTGGCCGAAGAAATCAAGAAGCGCATGTTTGTATTCGAAGATATCGCCACACTGGACAACCGCTCCATTCAGCGCGTCATCCGCGACGTGGAAAATGCGGATTTGCAGCTTTCGCTCAAAGTGTCCAGCGAAGAAGTTCGCGAAGTTATTTTCCGCAACATGTCCAAACGGATGGCGGACACTTTCAGAGAAGAAATGGAGTTCATGGGACCAGTTCGTCTGCGCGACGTCGAAGAAGCACAATCTCGTATCGTTGCGATTATCCGTCGCTTAGAGGAGGCTGGTGAGATCATCATCGCCCGCGGTGGAGGAGATGATATCATTGTCTAGGATCATTAAAGTGGCGAATTATCGGCCTTCAGAGGACTCTGTCCTCCTCTCGGTGACGCCTGTACCACCTAAGACGGAAAGTGATCCCGAAAGGTTGCAAAAAAATCTACAAATTTTTCAAGAAGCTGAAATAGAGGCCAAAACGATTCTGGCAGACGCGGAAGAAACCGCGCAAACCATTCTCCGCCAAGCGATAGAAGAGGCCGAACAACTGAAGCAGGAAGCCTCGCTGGAGATTCAGCAATGGTGGGAGCAGAAACAGCAGGAGGCTGCCCAGTTGTTCAGCTCGACGCAGGAGCAAGCGACGGCCGAAGGACACGAAAAAGGCTTTGCAGAAGGCAAGCAGCAAGCGTACGAGGAAGAGACGCAAGCACTCGCCGAGGCGCGTGCGATTCTGGAGCAGGCATACAGCAGCAAGCAGCAGATCATCGCGGAAGCAGAGCCGTTTTTGGTAGAGCTGGCCCTGGAAATCGCCAAAAAAATTATCGGACAGGAACTGCAGCAAAATCCGGAGCAGGTGCTGGAAATTGCGAAAAAAGCGCTGCGGCGCTCGCGAGTCCACGGCGAGATCACGATCTGCGTCAACCACAACTACTTCCATTACGTTTCCGAGCATCGCCCCCAACTGCTGGCGTTGCTGGAAGGACAGGCGGAGCTTTCCATCTATCCGGACTACACGATAGCAGATGGCGGCTGTGTCATTCGCACACAGCTCGGAAGCGTGGACGCACGGGTGGATACACAACTAGAAGAGATCAAACAAGCATTGCTTGCGATTGCCGGAGGAAGTGAGTCCCGATGAGCATCCTGGACATATCCAAGTACAGACAGGCGCTGTATGAGCTCGATCCGCTACGCGTGAACGGGAAAGTGACACAGGTGGTCGGCCTGACCATCGAGTCGCAAGGACCCGAAGTGAAGCTCGGCGAGATTTGCCATCTGTACCCGACGAACAGCAAAGAGCCGATTATCGCCGAAGTGGTTGGTTTTCGGGAAAACAAAGTGCTGCTGATGCCGCTTGGCGAGCTGACAGCCATCGGACCGGGCTGCGACGTTGTGGCGACGGGCCGATCGCTGGAAGTAAAAGTAGGGCCGGAAATACTCGGCTCGGTGCTGGATGGACTGGGCAGGCCGTATCAAGGGACGCTGCCGCTCGGACTGGCTTCCTATCCGACGAACAACCTCCCGCCGAACCCGATCCTGCGCCCGCGCATCAAGGAGCCGCTCAGCGTCGGCGTACGCGCCATAGACGGACTTTTGACGGTCGGAAAAGGACAACGTGTCGGCATCTTTGCCGGATCAGGGGTAGGGAAAAGTACTCTGATGGGGATGATCGCCCGCAATACGACGGCGGACATCAACGTCATCGGGCTGATCGGGGAGCGCGGACGCGAAGTCATGGAGTTTATTGAACGCGATCTGGGGGAAGAAGGGCTAAAGAGGTCTGTCGTCGTCGTCGCCACTTCCGACCAGCCGGCCATGATTCGCATCAAGGGAGCCTTGATTGCGACCTCGATCGCCGAATATTTCCGGGATCGCGGACTGAATGTGATGCTGATGATGGATTCTGTCACCCGGTTTGCCATGGCGCAGCGGGAAGTGGGACTAGCCATCGGAGAGCCTCCAGCCACACGCGGCTACACCCCGTCCGTGTTCGCCCTGATGCCGAAGCTGATGGAGCGGGCAGGAACGGCCGACAAAGGCAGCATCACGGCGTTTTACACGGTACTCGTCGACTCGGATGACATGAACGATCCGATTGCGGATACGGCGAGGGGAATTTTGGACGGACACATTGTCCTCGACCGGAAAATCGCACAAAAAGGCCATTTTCCTGCCATTGATGTGATGGCAAGCGTCAGCCGCGTCATGTCGGAAATCGTCTCGGACGAGCACAAGGAAGCCGCCAGACAGTTGAAAAAGCATCTGGCGACATTCCGGGAAGCGGAAGACTTGATTAACATCGGAGCGTACAAGCCAGGATCAAACCGCGACATTGATGCCGCGATCCGCTATAAAGACATCATTTCTGAGTTTACGGCCCAAGGCACACATGAGCCCTCGACCCTTCAAAGCGCAATCAAGGCGCTGTTAGCCCATTTCGGAGGAGTGAACTAGAGTGAAAGTGTTTCAGTTTCATCTCCAAAAAGTTCTGGATCTGAAGGAAAAAGAGAAAGAGCAGGCAGAGTGGGCATTTGGGAAATCGATTCAGCGCAAAAACGAAGAAGAGTGGAAACTTGTGCAATTGACTGAACAGCATGATGAGATGACCCATATGCTTGAGGAAGCGCAAATGCAGACGTGCAGCGCGGCGCAGCTTATCTCTATCGCGCAGTACCAGCAAGCGGTAGCCCGCTCGATTACGAGGCAGCAACGAACCTTGCGCGGGTGTGAGCAGGACGTGGAGCGCTGTCAGTCCCATTTGACCGAGAGAATGAAAGAGTCCCAGTTGTGGCAACGACTGCGGGAAAAATCTCTCCATCAATTTCTCGACGAGCAGAGACAGCGTGAGCAAAAAGAAATGGATGAGATCGGCACGCAGCTCTATCTTCGCCGCAGCAACTAAGGGAGGTACCAGATGGAAGAAATCCAAGAAGAACGGGAATACGGCAGGTTGGAATGGTTTTTTTACATGATCGTCATTCCTGCACTGTTTGCCAGCCTCCTTGGCGGCGTTCTCCTGAGCTTGCTGGGAGTGAACGTGCTAGGGAATGTTCTCCACTGGGCTAACTCCATACCGTACGTGGAAAAGCTCGTCCCGGACGAATACGACACGCTGTCCGGTGAGGAGGAAAAGAAAGAACCAGACACGGAGAAGCAAGTGGCGACCCTGCAGCAAGACCAGGCGAAAAATCAGCAGCAAATTTCCGCGCTGAAAGAAGAAGCAGCGAAAAAAGACGCCACGATTCAAGCGCTGGAAAAGCAGGTGCAAGACTTGAACAAGCTCATGGAGGAACAAAGAGCCAGCGAAGAGGAGCGGCAAAAGCAGTTTACGGACCTCGCCAAAGTGTACACGACGATGTCAGCGAAAAACGCAGCAGCCATCATCGAAAATTTGAGCCTGGACGAGTCTGTCGCGGTCATGACCAAAATGAAGCCCAATCAGCGCGCAGACATTTTGGCAAAGATGGACCCGAAAAAAGCGGCAGACATTTCGATACTGCTGAAAGATTCTGTTGTCAACAAGGACGACGACATTGCGGCCTTGCAACAGCGGGTTCAGGTGCTGACAAAGGCGCTTAGCGAGACACGCAGCGGCTCTTCCTCCAGCGCAAACGACCAGGCACTGAGCGAGACATTCGCGCAGATGCCGGCAGAAGATTCTGCTGCGGTCATTCGCTCGCTCATGAGTACGAACAAGAGCAGAGCGCTTACCCTCTTAAAAGAAATGCCTGCGGACAAGCGGGCGCAAACACTCTCTGCGATCGCCAAGGAAGACAAAAAAGAGAAAGACAATCTGGCGGCACGCATCACAGAAGAGTTGCTTCGATAACAAAAAGCATGGCTTTTCGTTGTCGTTTCCATAAGCAACAAATCCAAAAGAGGAGGTGAACGAGATGAATGTAGCCAATCTGACTCCGCCAGTAGGTTCAGCCGGGAGCGTCACATCTGTCGGTGCTGCCACAGGCAATGGAGATGCTGGCATGGGGCAGTTGTTCTCTTTGCAAATGCTGCAAACTTTTGAAACGATGCTAGACTCCAAAGGGGCAGTTGCTTCTCCGGCAGGCTTGTCAGAGGAAGACCAGAAATTGCTCGATGAACTGATGGCGTTGATCGCTCAACTGCTTGCCGCAGGACAGCAAGGAAACGCAGAACTGAACGAGCAAGTAGGCGAAAAGGCAGCAGCGGTTGAACAGCTTTTGGGCAAAATGTCCGGACAAGGCATGGAGCTTGCCTCGCAGGCTGGAGTGGATCTCAAGCAACTTTTGTCCAAGCTTTCGCAAAAGGAAGCATCTGCCGATGAGATGGACAAGCTGGCCGCACTTCTCGAAGCACTGAAGAACCAAAAAGGCAATGAAAGCAAAGCGAAGCATGGCGCGCTGCCGCTGCGCTCCGAGACGATTCCCAATCTAAATGCATCGCAGCAAGAAGCGTTCAAGACGATTTCGCCTTTGCGGATGAACCTCGGCCTGGCTGCCTACAAGCTGGAAGCGGGAGTATCTTCCCAACCGATCCAGCCGACGCTTTCCGGCAGTTTGCTGAATCAGGAAGGAAACCCGGAGGAATCGCTGCTGACGACAGCGAACCAAATTTCGGTTGTTTCCCAGCAAGCGCCTCAGACGCAAAGCGTGGCAAGTTTTCAACAGGCAGTCGGACAGACGCACCATGTGAACGCGAACCAATTGCCGCAGCAGCTTACCCAGCTTTTCGTTTCCAAGCTGCAACTAAGCGGCCATAACGGTGTGCATGAAGCACGGCTGATCTTGAATCCGCAGTCGCTCGGGCAGGTGGACGTGACGATTACTTCGCACAACGGGGTAATTACCGCCCAGTTCCACGCCGAGACACAGGCCGGAAAAGATTTGCTCGACAACCAGCTTCCGCAATTGCGGCTGGCTTTGACGCAGCAAGGCTTGCAGGTCGATCGTCTGGAGGTCAATCAACAGCAGGACACGGCATTCAGTTTCCAGCAACAGCGCGAGCAAGCCGGACAGCAGCGGGACAATCATCAGCAACAGCAACAAAAACAGGCTGAACAAGAGTTTGCGCTAGAGGCGCTCGTAGACAGCAGTGAAACGAGCGAGTCGCTATGGAATCGCCTGCGGGAATCAGCCCGTGGAGTGGGCGATCTCGTCTAGGGATGGGATGAAGGAGGAAGCAGCATGAACCATTTTCGTGTCGCGCAGCCCTATTTCCCTCCGAAACCGAATCACGTCACCAAAGCGGCTGCCCAGACAGCGCCGGGAGCCAGCAAAACGTTTCAACAGTACTTGACCGAATCGACGACTCCACATGCCAAAGCACAGCCACTTTCGTTCAGTCAGCATGCCATGAGCCGCCTGCAGCAACGTGGAATCGCGCTTGGAGGGCATCAGTTGGAACGTTTGGAGTCAGCGGTTCAAAAGGCAGCCTCCAAAGGGGCCAGAGAATCTCTCATCATTATGGATAACGTGGCTTATGTCGTGAGCATCGTAAATCGGAAAATCATTACCGCTGTGGACGATGGCAGCATGAAGGACAATGTATTTACCAACATCGACAGCGCCATCTTCGTATAAATGGCCTGTACGAGCGGGCTGGACCTCTCCGGAGGAAGCCTACGGGTTACCGAACGACAGAGGTAATCCAGACTTGTAAGAGAGCAGAGGAGGAGACAGATCATGCTTCGTTCCATGTATTCAGGTATCTCAGGTATGCGCGGCTTTCAAACAAAGCTTGATGTCATTGGGAACAACATTGCGAACGTAAATACGGTTGGCTTCAAAAAAAGCCGTGTCATGTTTCAAGATATTTTGAGCCAAAATGTGCAAGGTGCCGGCGCTCCGACCGACGGTGGAAAAGGCGGTACCAACCCGACCCAGATCGGTCTCGGTTCCTCGATCGCATCGATTGATACCGTGTTTTCGGCGGGAAGCCCGATGACGACAAACTTGCCGACAGACCTTTCCATTGAAGGCGACGCCTTTTTCATGGTGAGCCCGGATGACGGCGCGACGATCTACTACACGCGCGCAGGCAACTTCACCCGCGACTCCCAAGGCTTCCTGGTTAATCCGCAAGGACTGAAACTGTTGAACAGCGATGCTGCTCCGATCCAGATCAGCCAGGCTGACGGTGTCGTCTCCTACTCCATCGGCAAAGACGGCGTCATTACGACCGTAGACGATGCGGGCGCGCTTGCAGCCGACAACACGATTGGCGTCATGACGTTCAACAACCCGAGCGGTCTGAAAAAAGTCGGCAATTCGCTCTATGAAAACACGGTGAACGCCGGTGCTCGTGACGAAGACCCAATGACACCAGTTACTCCAGCAGATGCACGCGTGAGCATCATTGCCGGTCAACTGGAAATGTCCAACGTCGACCTCTCTGAAGAGTTCACGGAAATGATCGTGGCGCAGCGCGGCTTCCAGGCGAACTCGCGGATCATTACGACGTCCGATTCCGTTCTCGAGGAACTGGTGAATCTGAAACGATAACTTCTTGCAGTGGATTAGGCGGGGAAGCGATTTACTCCTTCCCCTGTTTAATCCCGAAAAGGAGCACACGATGATTAAACTGACCCGTTTTAACGGCACTGCGTTTTATCTGAACATCACTCACATCGAAACGGTTGAAGCAACACCCGATACCGTGATTACGTTGTTCAACGACAGGAAGTACATCGTGAAGGATTCCGTAGAGTCCATCGCTGAACGTGTTCAGGCTTTTTATCAAAACGCTCATCCGATAGCGACTGCACCCAAGCTGCCGGACGATTTAAATGAATAGCGGGAGGCATTGCGATGTTTCAAAATCGTTTGTTTAACATGGCTCTAATTATCATCATCGCGATTTCGCTACTGGGAGTCATCTCGTTTGTGCTCTGGCAAACGTATCTCTCTCCGGCCGCGCAGACGGCCAGCTCCGAAGAAAAAGAAGTGAAGCCTTTGTCAGCGAAAGAAATGCAGGAGTACTCCGTAGATACTGGCGAGATCACAACCAATTTGCTGACGAACAATTACATGATTGTGCGCTTCAGCATTACAGCGGACAGTGCAGATGCCAAAACGGAACTGGAGCAGCGATTGCCACAGGTCAATCAGGTGATTATTAAAACGTTGGCTGGCCTGACACCAGAAGACATAAAAGGAACCGAAGGCGTAAACAAGCTGGAAGCGAAAATCATGAATGAAATCAGCTCCCTGATGCAAGAAGGCAAAATCGTGCAAGTCGTGACGACCAAGCGGGTCTTGTCCTAAGGAAGCGATCACACGGATACATAGCAAGGAGGTGACGACATATGGCCGAGGTTCTCTCACAAAGTGAGATTGACGCGTTGTTGGCCGCTCTATCATCTGGTGAGATGGATGCCAACGAGCTGAAAAAAGAAGAGACTGAGCGCAAAGTCAAAGTGTATGATTTCAAACGCGCGTTGCGGTTCTCCAAAGACCAGATCCGTGGCTTGACACGAATCCATGAGAACTATGCGAGGCTGTTGACTACTTATTTTTCAGCTCAGCTCCGTACCTTCGTGCAAATTACGGTTGCCTCCGTCGATCAATTGCCGTATGACGAATTTATACGCTCCATTCCCAAGATGACCATCTTGAACATCTTCGAAGCTCCTCCTTTGGAAGGACGAATGGTCTTGGAGGTCAATCCAAACATCGCCTATACCATGCTGGATCGGCTTCTTGGTGGACAGGGTGCAATCCCGGAAAAAATGGGTGCACTTACGGAAATTGAAACAACGGTGATGGAGCGAGTATTCGGCAAGGCGCTGGATACATTCCACGAGGCATGGAAGCAAATTATTGAGCTTGATCCGTACCAGGAAGGACTGGAAATGAATCCCCAGTTCATGCAGATTGTCTCGCCAAACGAGATTGTCGTCGTAATCTCGTTCAGTACGAAAATCGGGGACACGACAGGAATGATTAACCTTTGTCTGCCTCACGTCGTACTGGAGCCGATCATGACCAAGCTTTCCGGTCAGTACTGGTTCTCCAAGCAGAAAAAGACACGGGATGAAGATGAACGCCTGCGTGTCGAAGAACGAGTAAAGGTGGCCAAACTGCCGATCATTGCGGAAATGGGGACGGCTACGATTACCGTCGGCGATTTTCTGGCGCTGCAAAAAGGCGATGTCATCCAGTTGGATCAGTCGCTTGACAGCAAGCTGAAGATCAAGATAGGCGATCAGTTGAAGTTCCTGGGGCAACCGGGTACGCTCAAAGGCAGAATGGCCGTGCAGATTGATGAAGTCATAGAGGAGGGGGAGGACCAAAATGAGTAGAGATATGCTTTCTCAAGACGAGATTGACGCGCTACTTCGCGCGAACAACTTGGTTGAGGACGAAGAGGAAGCAAAGCCCGCGGAGAGTCAGAATGTGGCTGATTTTCTTTCCCCGTTTGAACAGGACGCGCTTGGCGAAATCGGAAATATCTCCTTCGGCAGCGCCGCAACCGCGTTATCCACTTTGTTAAGCCAGAAAGTCGACATTACCACGCCGACCGTTTCCGTTGTCAACGTGGATGAGTTGGAAAGCGAGTTTCCAATTCCTCATGTGGCGGTCCACGTCGAGTACACGGATGGCTTCAAAGGGATCAACCTGTTGGTCATTCGGATGGAAGATGCGGCGGTAATCGCAGACCTGATGATGGGGGGAGATGGCAAGCCTGCCGATACGGAAATGTCCGAGCTGCACATCAGCGCAGTCCAGGAAGCGATGAACCAAATGATGGGTTCAGCGGCGACATCCATGTCCACGATCTTCAACCAGTTCATCAACATTACACCTCCGGGCATCGACGTGATGGACTTGGCGCAGGGCAAGGGCGGAGACAGCTTCACCGACGATGACAGCCCGCTGGTGAAAGTCTCCTTCCGCTTGAAAGTCGGCGAACATGGCGAGTTGATTGACTCGAATATCATGCAGCTTTTGCCGCTTTCTTTTGCGAAGAAAATGATCGACCGACTGGTGGGAGGCTCGGATGACGAGGCAGCCGCAGCACTTGTAGCCGAGACGGAAATGCCGTCTATTCCGGCCCCGAGCGCGTCCGCTCCACCGCCAGCCCAGCCTGTGCAGCAGGAGCCTGTACAGAGCCACGTACCGCCTGTAGCGCCGCCGCCTCCTGCACAGCAGCCGATGCAGCAGCCACCGGCTGGATATGCTCCGCCGATGGGTTATCCGGGGCAACCGATGTATCCGGACCCATACGCGCAATATGCGATGCCGCCGGGGTATGCTCCGTATCCGGGCGTTTACCAGCAACCGCCGATGGCTCCGCCAGCGCCGCAGCATTTCGGAAGCCCGGCAGCCAACCAGGCAAATGTCGTGCCAGCGCAGTTTGCACCGCTTGGCGCGTCCCCGATGTACACAGGAGAACTGCAAAATTTGAATCTCTTGCAAGACATTCCGCTGCAAGTAACGGTGGAGCTGGGACGTACCAAAAAGTTGATTAGAGAAATTCTTGACTTGTCTGCCGGATCCATCATACAGTTGGACAAGCTGGCAGGTGAGCATGTAGACATTTTGGTCAATAACAAGTTGATTGCCAAAGGCGAGGTTGTCGTCATCGACGAGAATTTCGGTGTCCGCGTCACCGATATCATCAGCCAGTTTGATCGTGTTCAAAAATTGCAATAAACCACAAATCAAGAGCAAGTATTGGGGAGGATCTATTCATGTCAAACAAAGTATTGATCGTTGATGATGCAGCATTCATGCGTATGATGATTAAGGAGATTTTGTCCAAAAACGGCTACAGCGTCGTAGGGGAAGCAAGCGATGGAGCACAGGCGGTTGAGAAGTACAAGGAATTGGGACCAGATTTGGTGACAATGGACATTACCATGCCGGAAATGGATGGCATTTCTGCTCTGAAAGAAATCAAAAAGCTCGATCCGAACGCACGCGTCATCATGTGCTCCGCGATGGGACAACAGGCCATGGTTATTGATGCGATTCAGGCGGGCGCGAAAGATTTCATCGTAAAACCATTCCAGGCAGATCGCGTGCTGGAAGCGATCAAAAAGACTTTGAGCTAATGATGAAGATCCGGAATGCAGGGACGAGGCTTTTGTGGATCTTCAGTCTGATCCTCGTGCTGTTTGTCTCCGCCCTGCCCATTGCCGTCCATGCGGAAGGTACTGTAGCCGATGCGTACAACCAAGGGAATACAGACAAGAGCAATGCGCCCGCCGGCGGCGAACAGCCGGCGGCCATTCCGGGCAGCGGAACAGGCAGCATGATCGGTTATTTGGTGCAAGTCATTTTTTCACTCGGCTTTATCGCTGTTCTTATCTTTTTCCTGCTCCGTTTTCTCGGGCGACGCCAAGTCGGGCAAAGCCAAGGACCGATCAAAATTATCAGTGCGGCAGCCCTTGGCAACGGGAAGACGCTGCAGGTGGTCATGATCGGAGAGTCCTTGTACATTGTGGGAGTGGGAGAGAATGTCCAACTGCTTCGCCGCATCGAACCGGGGGAAGAGGTGGACCTGATCTTGGCCGATGCGGAAATCGCACCGATCAAAAACCCGTTATCGCTGAACTGGCTGCCATTCGGCAAAAAGAAGCAGGCTGACGAAGAGTTGCTGTTTTCTTCGGATGTGGACGGAAAAACCTTTCAGGAGCTTTTGAAAGGGCAGTGGGACAACGTGAAAAATCGACCACTCAACTCCGACTTGTGGGACAAAGAGGAAGTTTCCGACAGAGGGGACCGAAAATGAAATATTTTTTACAGGTGCTTGTGCTTGTTGCCGCAGTGCTCGCGGTACCGGAGATGGCGGCAGCCGCGCCAGGAGGAACACCGCTAATTCCGAGCATTGACTTGCAAATCGGCGGCGGCAATGGGACACCACAGGAGACATCCTCAGCGATTCAGTTGTTGCTGATCTTGACTGTGCTCTCAGTGGCACCAGCTATCTTGTTGTTGATGACGAGTTTTACGCGAATTGTCATTGTCTTGTCGTTTGTGCGAAATGCCTTGGCGACCCAGCAAATGCCGCCCAACCAGGTGCTGGTGGCGCTCGCTTTGTTTCTGACGTTTTTCATCATGGCCCCGACTTTGGGCAAAGTGAATGAAACGGCCGTGCAACCATTTATGCAGGGCAAGCTGACGCAGCAGCAGGCATTCGATGCGGCGGTCATTCCGTTCAAGGAATTTATGGCCAAGCAGACGCGCGAAAAAGATTTGGCGCTGTTTTTGGAATTTACGAAAGCGGAGCGACCGAAGACGATTCAGGATATTCCGCTTACTGTTCTCGTACCTGCCTATGCGATCAGCGAGCTGAAAACGGCCTTTCAGATCGGCTTTATGATCTTCATCCCGTTTCTGGTCATCGACATGATTATCTCCAGCATTTTGATGGGGATGGGGATGATGATGCTGCCGCCGGTCATGATTTCGCTGCCGTTCAAAATTTTGCTGTTCATTATGGTAGACGGCTGGTACTTAGTAGTGAAATCCCTTTTGACCAGTTTTTAGCGACATTCCGAAGGGACCAGGAGGTTAGAGCATGACACAGGAATTACTGATGCAAATTGCCCAAAGCTCTGTTTACACCATCCTGCTGGTTTCGGCGCCCGCGCTCGGGATCGCCTTACTGGTCGGGTTGATGGTCAGCGTTTTTCAGGCAACCACGCAAATTCAGGAGCAGACGCTCGCATTCATTCCGAAGATCGTCGCCGTGTTTATTATCATTTTGGCGGTAGGACCGTGGATGCTGCGCGTCATGCTAGATTTTACGATGGGGATCTTCGGAAACCTGCATCGTTTTGTCGGATAGCGTATGAGCCTTTATCTCACGTATTTGCCTGTTTTCTTGCTGGTGTTTGTCAGAATGAGCGCCTTTTTTGTAGTGGCTCCCTTTTTCGCGATCAGGGGCGTGCCTGCCCAGTTCAAAATCGGCTTGGCCTTCATCGTCGCCTTGATTAGCTTTCAAGCGTTGCCGGTGCAAGGACAGATTCCGCTGGATTTGACGTTTATGCTCTATGTGATAAAGGAAGCGCTCGTAGGCTTGATTCTCGGCTATATTTGCGAGCTGATGTTTGTCGCTGTCCAGGTTGCCGGAGGGCTGATGGACATGCAAATGGGCCTGGCCATGGCGAACGTGATCGACCCGAAAACGGGCGCCTACATCCCTGTGACGGGGAACTTCAAGAATATCTTGGCGATTTTGTATTTTTTTAGCATCAATGGACATCACATGCTGCTGCGCGGGATCATGAGCAGCTACCAGGCGATTCCGGTGGATCGCATGTGGGCCGCTTTTGGCAGTGAAAGCGCGATGATGACAGCGGTCAAAGTGTTTCAGAACATGTTTTTGAGCGCGTTTTTGATGGCGGCGCCAATCGTGGTCGCGCTGTTTTTGGTAGACCTCTCTCTTGGTATTATCGCCAAATCTGTCCCGCAGTTTAATATTTTTGTGGTCGGCTTGCCGATCAAACTGCTTGCCAGTTTTCTGCTCTTGATCGTTGTCATGCCCGCCTTTTTACTGACGTTAAACGGACTGTTTGACAACATGTTCCGGGCACTCGCAGAAATGATGAAATCGCTCGGAGGATCACCATGACGCAGATGAGGTTCCTTTACCCCGTAGACCTGCAGTTTTTTAGCGGCGAAAAAACGGAGAAGGCGACTCCCAAGAAAAAGGAGGATGCCCGAAAAAAGGGGCAGGTGGCGAAAAGCCAGGATCTCTCTCCTTCCATCGTATTGACTTCGTTCTTTTTTTTGCTGATGATGCTCGGGCCTTCCATGCTCAGTACGTTCCAGAACCTGATGCGAGAAGCGCTTATCACGTTTACGAGCTGGCAGTTGAACGAAGAGAATCTGAAAGTCATCGTCATGTCGATGGCCTTCGAGGCGCTGAAAATCGTGGGCCCTGTACTGGGGCTGGCCTTTCTGGTCGCCTTCGCCGTCAATTACATGCAGGTGGGCTGGATGATTAGTACGGAGCCGCTGCAGATGAAGCTGGAGAAGCTGGACCCGATCAAAGGAGCCAAACGCATTTTCTCCATGCGCTCCCTCGTCGAATTGCTGAAATCGCTATTGAAAATCAGTGCTTGCATGTATGTGGCTTACGTCATTTTATGGAGTGCCAAAGAACAAGTCACCCAGCTTTCCTTGCTCTCGCTGGGGAGCGTCCTGTCTTTTACAGGAACTGAAGTAACCAAACTCGGAATTTACATCGGTTTGCTGCTGTTCATTCTGGCGATTATGGATTACGCCTATCAACGGTATGAACATGAAAAGAATTTGCGGATGTCCAAACAGGACATTAAAGACGAGCACAAGCAGGCGGAAGGGGACCCGCTAATCAAAGGGAAAATTCGCGAGAGGCAGCGGAGCATGGCGCTGCGTCGGATGATGCAAGAGCTGCCGAAAGCGGACGTCATCATTACGAACCCGACCCACTTTGCCGTCGCAATCCGCTACGATGCCAGTGCAATGAGCGCCCCTACGGTAGTGGCAAAAGGCCAGGATTACCTGGCGCTGAAAATCAGAGAGGTGGCCAAGAAGCACCGGATTGTTACGATGGAAAACAAGCCCCTGGCCCGGGCTCTCTATAGTCAGGTTGAAATTGGACAACAAATTCCCGAAGAGATGTTTAAAGCGGTCGCGGAAGTTCTCGCGTACGTCTACAAGCTGCAAGGGAAAGTGAAATAACGAGGAAGGAGGATGAACGGTGGGATTTCGATTCAAGGAAATTGGTACGATTCTATTTGTGATAAGCATTGTTGTCATGATGGTAATCCCACTCCCTTCTGGGCTTCTTGATTTGCTGCTCATTTTGAATATCTCCCTTGCGTTGACCATTTTGCTTGTGTCGATGTACACAAAAGAAACGCTGGAGTTCTCCATTTTTCCGACAGTGCTTTTGATTACGACGTTGTTTCGGCTCGCTTTGAACGTGTCCACGACGCGGAACATTTTGTCGCATGGGGAAGGCGGACAAGTGATCGAGACGTTTGGCAGCTTTGTCGTCGGTGGGAACCAGGTAGTCGGATTCGTCGTGTTTCTGATTCTGATCGTCATTCAGTTCATCGTCATTACAAAAGGCTCCGAGCGTGTCGCAGAAGTAGCCGCACGCTTTACGCTCGACGCGATGCCAGGGAAGCAAATGAGTATCGACGCGGACTTGAATGCAGGGATGATTACAGAAGCAGAAGCGCGTGTACGGAGAAAAAAGATCGAAAATGAGGCAGACTTTTACGGGGCCATGGATGGTGCCAGCAAATTCGTCAAAGGGGACGCCATCGCAGGAATTATCATCTTTATTGTGAACATCATCGGCGGATTCATCATCGGGATGCTTGTTCATGGCTTCAGCTTTCAAGAATCTGCTTCCCGTTTTACCACCATGTCGGTCGGGGATGCACTCGTCAGCCAGATTCCTGCGCTGCTCATCTCGACCGCAGCCGGGATCATCGTCACTCGCTCCACCTCCGGGGAAGGGCTGGGCGACGACATCGCCCGGCAAATGTTCTCCTTTCCGCGCCTTTTGTACATCGTAGCTGGCTGCATGCTGCTGCTTGGCCTGTTCACCCCAATCGGGCTGCTGCCTGTTTTGCCGGTGTCCGGGATCATGGGTTACGCAGCGTGGCGGATGGACAAGAAGCAGAAGATCGAGATTCAGGAATCGGCAGACAAGGTGGAGGAGCAGCAAATCGAAGAAGTGCGCAGTCCGGAAAGCGTGGTCAACCTTTTGCAAGTGGACCCGATCGAGTTCGAATTTGGCTACGGCCTGATTCCGCTCGCTGACGTAAAGCAAGGCGGGGACCTGCTGGATCGCGTCATCATGATTCGCAGACAGATCGCGCTGGAAATGGGGATCGTCGTTCCCGTCATCCGCATCCGCGACAACATTCAGTTGCGGCCAAACGAATACATGATAAAAATCAAAGGCAACCAGGTCGCCAAAGGGGAAATTCTGCTCGATCACTACCTCGCCATGAGCCCTGGAATTGACGATGATTCCATTGTCGGGATCGAAACAGTAGAGCCTGCGTTTGGATTGCCTGCATTATGGGTAACAGAAGAAAATAAGGAGATTGCCGAGCTGTCTGGCTACACGGTAGTCGATCCGCCGTCTGTCGTAGCGACGCATCTCACAGAAGTGGTCAAGCGCCACGCGCATGAGCTGCTCGGCCGACAAGAAACGCGGGCGCTTATCGACAACGTGCGAGAAGTGGCCCCGGTACTGGTGGACGAGCTCATTCCAGGACTTTTGTCGATTGGCGATGTGCAAAAAGTACTGCAGAAGCTGTTGCGTGAAAAAGTGTCGGTTCGCAATCTGCAAGTCATTCTCGAAGCGTTGGCGGACCACGCCATGTTTACAAAAGACCCGGAAGTGCTGACCGAGTACGTAAGACAGGCGATGTCCAGACAGATTACGCTGCAGTTTACAGAGCCCGGACAGCCTTTGCGGGTGCTGACAGCAGGCGCCGGCTTGGAAAAAGCAATCTCCGAGCGGGTGGAACAGTCTGAGCAGGGAAGCTACCTGGCGATGGACCCAGAGACGTCGCAACGGATCTTCCAAAGCATGTCGGCGGAAGTGAGCAAAATGATTAACTCCGGCCAGCAGCCGATCATCCTCTCGTCACCGGCCATTCGCATGTACCTGCGTCAGTTGGTGGAGCGAATGATGCCTGATATTCCTGTATTGTCGTACAGCGAGCTAGAGCCAAATGTTGAAGTGCAAAGCGTAGGGATGGTGAACATTTCGTGAGGGTAAAACGTTACATTGTCGATTCGATGCCAGAGGCGATGGAAAAAATCAGGCTCGATCTGGGAATAGACGCAGTCATCCTGAACTCCAAATCGATCAAGACAGGCGGATTGTTCGGTATGTTTGGCAAACAGAAAATCGAAGTAATCGCTGCTGTCGATGAAAAGGCAACGGAACGCGAGAGTGCTCCGGTCGCGGATGAGCATCGGTCGAAGGACGTTTTCTCCACTGGGCAGACGGGTACCTACACGGCTCAGCAAGCTTATCGCAGAGCCAACCAGGCAAAAGAAGCCGCTGAGCGAGCGATGCCGCAACGAAGCGAGCCAAGGACGCCGGACAATCCGGCATCTGCCCCGGCTGCTGTGGCGACGCGCGCGGAGGCGGCACAGCCGGCCAGCCGGCAGAGGGAAGTTGCGGTCAAAGAAGCTCCCGCCGAGCAGGCAAAGGAAAGCGCGGCAGCTCCCAGCAGCACGACGCACGATGCCCTCGCGAACGAAGTCCGCGACATGCGGCAAATGTTCCAGAAGCTGTTGGTCAACGATCTCAGCCAGCAACTGCCGCCCGCCGTACAGGAAGTACGCAGCCGGCTGGTCAGGCAGGAGACGGCGGAAGAGGTGACGGCGGAAATCATCCGCAAGCTGATGGAGCAGGCGCAACCTCAGGGCGGATGGAGCGAGGAAGCGGCTTTTCGCGAGACGCGCAAGATCATTGCGTCGATGCTTGCGCCCTACGCACCAAAGTCAGCAGGCATCCCGCGAAATGTCCAGTTCGCCTTCTTTTTCGGGCCTACGGGCGTAGGCAAGACGACCACGATCGCCAAGCTGGCAGCCAGCAGCATGCTGAAGGAAAAGCGCCGGATCGGGTTTATTACTGCAGATACGTACCGGATGGCAGCCGTGGAGCAGTTGAAGACGTACGCCAACATCTTGAATGTGCCGCTGGAGGTTGTGTTTTCTCCGAAAGAAATGGCCCCGGCTATGGAGCGTCTCAGCGACTGCGATCTCATTTTTGTCGACACGGCTGGCCGCAATTTCCGCAACGATGAATACGTGCAAGGGATTCGCGAGCTGGTCGAGCATGGGAAGAACAGCGTGAATTACCTCGTGCTGAGTCTCGGCTCGAAGTACAACGACATGAAAACCATCGTGGAAAACTTTGCGGAGGTCCCTGCCAAGCAGGTCATTTTCACCAAGGCAGACGAGACGAACAGCTACGGCTCGATCTTGAACATTTGCTATGAGAGCAAGCTTGCCCTCTCTTACTTCACGACGGGACAAAACGTGCCAGACGATATCGTGGCAGCCTCACCAGAGCTTGCGGCGACGATGATTATGGGAGATTGACTTAGATGAGAGACCAAGCAGAACAACTTCGCGTGCGCATGCAGCAATCCGGCGCAAGAGAAAAAACGACCCGGCTGGTGACCGTGACCAGTGGAAAAGGCGGGGTTGGCAAGTCCAATTTCAGCTTGAATTTTGGGCTTGGATTGCTCGAACGGGGCCATAAAGCAGTCTTGTTCGACGTCGATCTCGGCCTTGCCAACCTCGATGTGTTGATGGGGATTACGCCGAAGAAGCACCTGTTCCACTTGCTTGAGCCGGACACTGATGTTTGGGAAATCATTGAGCGAGGGCCCGGGGGACTGGAATTTATTGCGGGCGGGTCTGGATTTACCCAGATCATGCAACTGGACGAGCCGAAGCTGGATCGGCTGTTTTCCCGCCTGAATCCGTTGCAGGGCTATGCGGATACGATCATTTTTGATACGGGAGCGGGTTTGTCGAAGGAGTCGTTGCGCTTCATGCTCTCGTCGGATGAAGTCATCCTGGTGACAACGCCGGAGCCGCCCGCGATTACGGACGCTTACGCCGTGATTAAAATGCTCCACGCCCGCAACCCTGCGGTTGTCATCCGCCTGGTCATCAATCGCGTCTCCTCGGAGAGAGAAGGCAAGATGACGGCAGACAAGCTGGCGATGGTCGCCAAGCGGTTTCTGGACATGGACATCCAGTCGCTTGGACATGTTTCTGACGATCCTCACGTATCAAAGGCTGTGAAGCAACAGCGTCCTTTTCTACTTACATATCCGCAATCGCAAGCCGCAAAAAGCATTCGGAATCTGGTAGCCCGGTATTTGGAGACTCCAGCCGATGCAGATGCAATGACGAGCGGGCTGAAAGGTTTTCTTGCGAGGCTGAAACACTTCATACGATAAGGCAAACAGGTAGGAAGGGAGTGACATTCGATTGAGCAAAATTCGAGTTCTGGTCACAGATGATTCTGCATTCATGCGTAAAGTTATTAGCGACATTTTATCAGGCGATCCCGAGATTGAAGTGATTGATCGAGCAAAGAATGGACTCGAATGTATCGAAAAGTGCAAACAACTCAGTCCGGATGTCCTCACACTGGACATCGAGATGCCGATCATGAACGGCCTGGAAGCATTGGAAAAGCTCATGGCAGACTGTCCGGTGCCAGTGGTTATGCTGAGCAGCCTGACACGCGAGGGAGCAGAGGCGACGATTCAGGCTTTGGAACTGGGTGCCTTTGACTTTATTACGAAGCCGTCTGGCCCGATTTCACTCGATATTCACAAAGTCGCGGATCGGCTGATCGAGCGGGTCAAAGCGGCGGCGGTAGCAAAAGGCCACATGCGCCGGACGCTGCGACCGAGCAGACCTGCCGCGCCAGAGCCAATGCGGCCAAGTCCGGCTTCTGCCACCGCTCCGGTGCGAACGGCACAGCCGTCTGTCCTGAACGCTTTGCCGCGACTGCAAAGCAGCGGAAAAGCAAGACTGGTCGTGCTGGGAACGTCGACAGGCGGCCCCAAGGCGCTGCAAAACGTCCTGACCGCAATCCCGGCTGGCTTCCCGGCACCGATCGCGATTGTGCAGCACATGCCGGCTGGTTTTACGAAATCGCTGGCGCAAAGGCTCGACTCCCTATGCCACATACGTGTGACGGAAGTAACGGACGGGGAATGGCTTGAGCCGGGCACAGCCTATATTGCACCAGGCGGGTATCACTTTGAGGTGCACCAGGCGAATGGAAAGCTGCAGGCCCACCTGCACCAGCAAGAGCCGCGGGGAGGTCACAGACCTTCTGTCGACGTCCTTTTTGAATCCGCCAGTCGATTGACAAATGTAGACAAATGGGCAATTATCATGACAGGCATGGGAAATGATGGGACCAAAGGTCTAAAGCAGATGAAGGAGCTTGGACCTGTTACCAGTATTATCGAAGACGAGTCGAGTTGTGTCGTATTCGGGATGCCACGAGCGGCGATCCAGGCAGGACTGGCAGATCATGTGGCCCCATTAGAAAAAATTCCAGAGCTGTTGTGCAAGCTCTTGCACTGATTTTGGGAGGTGGATCACCGATGGATATGAATCAGTATTTGGACATGTTTATTGAGGAGTCAAAAGAACACCTGCAAGCAATCAACGCCAATTTGTTGCTGTTGGAAAGTGATCCGGGAAACATTGCGCACGTCAAGGAAATTTTTCGTTCGGCGCACACCTTGAAAGGGATGTCGGCGACCATGGGCTTCGAAGATATGGCCAGCCTGACGCACGAAGCGGAAAACGTGCTCGATCTGATTCGCAACCAGAAGCTGACGATCACCAGTGACATCATGGATGTCATCTTTCAAAGCGTGGATCTGATCGAAAGCATGGTGATCGATATTACAGAAGGCGGAGACGGCTCGGCCGACGTATCGGGTCCGGTGAAAAAGCTGAGGGCGATTGTCTCCGGCGATTATTCCGCCGAACAGGAAGTGGCGGCGGCTGCGACAGCCGTAGCGGAAGAGGAAGCAGTCGAGGCGGCGCAAGCGGAAGGCACGCCTGCCGAGGACCACGACCTGGACGACTACGCGCTGATGGTGCTGAAGCAGTCCAAGGAGCTCGGCAACAACGTGATGTGGATCAAGGTCACGCTGAATGAGAACTGCCTGCTGAAAGCGGCGCGCGCCTACATGGTGTTCGACCAGTTGGAATCGATGGGGGAAGTCATCAAGACGAAGCCGTCGGTCGAGGATATCGAAAACGAGTGCTTCGAGCAATCTTTCGAGATCGCCTACGTCACCATGCAGTCTGCGGAAAAAGTCCGCAGCACGATTCTTAACATTTCGGAGATACAGGACGTTGCGATTGATCCGATTCAATTGAAAAAAGAAGCGCCACCAACTCCTGTAGTGACGGAAGCAGCCGCACCTGTGGAGAAAAAAGCGCCGGACAATGCCCAGGCAGCCGCTGCCAAGAAAGCGACCGCTGGCGGCAAAACGATCCGCGTCGACATCGACCGCCTGGACATTTTGATGAACCTGTTCAGCGAGCTGGTAATCGACCGCGGACGTCTGGAGCAGTTGGCTCGCGAGATCGGCAAAAGCGAGCTGCAGGAAACGGTGGAGCATATGAGCCGCATCAGCGGAGATTTGCAAAACATCATCCTGACGATGCGCATGGTTCCCGTCGAGCAAGTCTTCAATCGCTTCCCGCGCATGATTCGCGATTTGCAGAAGGAGCTACATAAAAAAGTGAATCTGGAAATCATCGGGGCGGAGACAGAGCTGGATCGCACCGTCATCGACGAGATCGGGGACCCGCTCAACCACTTGTTGCGCAACTCGCTCGACCACGGGATCGAATCGCCGGCAGATCGGAAAATGGCCGGAAAGCCGGAAGAAGGAACGATCGTACTGCGCGCGTTCCACAGCGGCAACCACGTCTTTATCGAAGTGAAAGACGACGGCGCAGGCATCAACAAGGAAAAAGTGCTGAAAAAAGCGATTGAACGGGGCATTGTGAATCCGGCCAACGCAGACAGCATGTCGGATAAGCAAATTCACGAACTGTTGTTCGCAGCGGGTTTTAGTACCGCTGAAGTGGTCTCGGATATTTCCGGCCGCGGCGTAGGGCTGGATGTCGTCAAATCCAAGATCGAATCGCTCGGCGGCAGCGTCGGTGTCGAATCTGTTCGCGGACAAGGAACGACTTTCCTGATCCAGCTCCCGCTGACGCTCTCGATCATTTCTGCGATGCTTGTGCAGGTAAAAGACGAGAAGTACGCGGTGCCGCTTTCCTCGATTATTGAAACGGCTGTGTTCAAGAAAGACCAGATCATGATGGCTCATCGCCAAAAGGTGATCGACTTCAGGGGACGCGTTGTTCCGCTCGTTTCCTTGCAGGACATTTTCCAGGTGCCGGACAACGGGGCGGACAAAGACGATGAAGTAGCGGTTGTCATCGTCCGCAAAGGGGAAAAAATGGCCGGCCTTGTGGTCGATTCCTTTATCGGCCAGCAGGAAATCGTCCTCAAATCACTTGGCAAGTACCTGGTCAACGTCTTTGCCATTTCGGGTGCAACGATCCTGGGAGACGGCCAAGTCGCTCTCATCATTGATTGCAACGCACTGATTAAGTAGAGGGAGGGGCAGCCACATGCTCGATCAAAAAGAAATCGTAAGCGAAGTCAAAGTGATTGTGTTTCGGTTGAAGGACGAAGAGTACGGGGTAGAAGTCAATCAAGTAAAATCGATCGAAAAGCTGGAGCACATCACCCGTGTTCCACGCACGCCCCAGTTCGTCAAAGGAGTTATCAACCTGCGCGGAGTGGTCACCCCGATCATTGACCTTCGCAACCGGTTCGGGCTGGAGGAAAGCCTCTATTCCGAATCGACCCGCATCATCATCGTCGCGGTAGGCGAACTGGAAGTCGGCTTGATTGTGGATGCTGCCAACGATGTCATCGACATCCCGGTCAATGCGATTGAGCCGCCGCCAGAAGTTGTAGGCGGGGTTGAAGCCGCTTATCTGCGCGGAGTAGCGAAGCTGGACAAACGACTGTTGATTTTGTTGAATCTCGATAAAGTATTGAGCACAGAGGAAATCAAACAACTGGACTCAATTGAGGGGTAAGAAAGATGGCCTATTTCACAAAGTTTGGGGATTTCCAATTTGATGTGCTGCGGGAAATCGGGAACATCGGTGCAGGACATGCTGCAACGGCTCTCTCCAAGCTGATGCAAAAAGAGATCGACATGAAAGTGCCTCAGGTCAGCATCATACCGTTTGACGAGGTGGCGGATTGTGTCGGTGGCGCGGAAGCGGTTGTCGTTACCGTCTTTTTACGAGTTGAAGGCGATTGTCCAGGAAACATGTTTTTCATTCTCGACCTGGACTCTGCGAGACATCTGCTGGAACAAATTACGGGGATCAACAAGGATGTTTATGATTGGGAAGAGCTGGAAATTTCGGCTCTTCACGAGATCGGCAATATTTTGACTGGGTCCTATCTCTCCTCACTGGCAGATTTCACACAGCTCAACCTGCAGCCTTCTGTACCTGCGCTCGCTGTGGATATGGCTGGAGCGATTCTCAGCTACGGATTAATAGCGTTGGGTCAAGCGGGTGACTTTGCCCTCACGATTGACACAGCTTTTTTTGAAGGCAATGAAAAAGTCAAAGGGAACTTTTTCCTTATCCCTGATCCTGAATCGCTTCCTATTCTATTTCGTTCATTAGGGGTTCCGTTCGATGGAGATTATTAAGATAGGTATGGCCGACCTCGGTGTGGCAAAGCCACCGAGCAAGCTACGAACCACAGGTCTGGGTTCTTGCGTAGGGGTTGTCCTCTACGATCATATCCATAAAATTGCAGGGATGGCACACGTTATGCTTCCGGAGTCTTCGCTGGCCAAAAGCGGGGAGGTGACGATCGGGAAGTACGCCGATACAGCGATTCCCCATCTGATCGAGTTGATGGAAAAAGCAGGTGCCCAAACCCGGAATATCGTCGCCAAAATCGCGGGTGGAGCACAGATGTTTGCCTTTCTCGGAAGCAGCGACACCATGCGGATTGGGCCTAGAAATGTCGAGGCTTGCAAACAGGCTTTGAAGGAAGCTCACATTAGAATCGTGGCAGAAGATACAGGGGGAAACTGCGGTCGGACAATAGAGATGGATGCCACCAGTGGGGTTCTTCAAATCCGTACGGTAAATCAAGGTGTGAAGGAAGTATAAGAATGTTGGGAACCATTTGGATAAATGCAGGCATGGGGTTGCTCGCTTTTGTCATCACATTTTGCACGGCACTTGCGAGTAATGTCTGGCTTGTCTCTCTGGAGCGGGCCGTCATTGCTCTGGTGATATTCTTCCTTGCCGCTTTTCCGATCCGCTTTGTTCTGGCTCTCGTCACCGAGACACCAGGCCAGTCCGTGACAGCAGAAGGACCAGAGGAGTCAACCGCTCCTCTGGCTGAAGGCGGGACAGAGGCGAAGCCGACAGAACAAACGGGTGAGACGGCGGCAGAGGAAGCATTTTCTCCGCTCTCCTTCACCAAGCTGGAGGCGGTACCTCCTACTGAGGATCCAGCCACCGTTGCAGAGGTCGTTAGGCGCTTAACAGATGAGTAAAGGTTGGTGACTATTCGTGGCACGGCTAACCAGTCAAGAAAAAGCAAAAGAGTTCGATAAATGGGTCATGTGGAAGCAAGAGGGCAGTCGCGAAGCGGAAGTTGATCTCATCACCAAGTTTTTGCCGCTGGTGGACAAGGTGGCAAATCGGCTGGCCATCAATTTGCCGGCTAACGTGGACAAGGATGACTTAATCAGCTACGGACGATTTGGGTTGCTGGACGCTTTGGCCAAATTCGATCATACGCGGGGACTGCAATTCGAGACATATGCCATGTGGCGCATTCGCGGAGCCATGATTGACGGCCTGCGTGAAAATGACTGGATCCCTCGCACCGTTCGGGACAAGGCCAAAAAAATCGAAGAAGCGTACACCACCTTGGAGCAGAAAATGCTGCGAATGCCAACCGATCAGGAAGTTTCCGAATATCTCGGAATAAGCGAAAAAGATCTGCAGCAGGTGTTTCTGGAAACCTCTTTGGCCAGCATGGTTTCCATTGACGAGGCAGTGGGGGAAGAGGACGAGCAGAAGACCGCAAGACATTCCTACATCGTGGACGAGCTGACTCCGCGACCGGAAACGGTAGCAGAAGTCGGCAGCTTGAAAGAAGTGCTAGTAGGTGTAATCGACAAGCTTCCAGAGAAGGAAAGACTCGTCGTCTCCCTGTTTTACTTCGAGGAGATGACGCTGTCCGAAATCGCTGAAATCATGAGCTTGTCACCTTCACGGATCTCCCAGCTTCATTCGAAGGCTCTTTTCCGGCTTCGTTCCGCCTTGTCGAGATGGAAGTCGCAATTGATGTAAACGTAATGTACCCAAGCTTGAGAGGGGTAGAATGTATGGAAGGGATCGGGAATTATAGACTAGAGGTAAAAATCTCAGCAGATAAACTAGAGGCAGAAATCTTTCTGAAAGTCGGGGAAGAAGACCTCGAAAGCATCGTGCTCAAGGAATCGGACGTCTACAACGCGCTGCAAACGAGCAAAGTGAAGGCGGGCATCCTCGAAGAAGTTGTGCAGGAGCTGTGTGCAATCCCTGCGAAGTATGCAAACGCCCGCGTCACGATTGCGCGCGGAGTCGCTCCAGTTGACGGAACCGATGCTTTTATCGAGTATCCGTATTTGGCAACTGTTTCCGATGAGGAAGGGCCAAAAGAACTGGAAGATGGCCGAGTCGATTTTTATAATATAACCAGCATACCGAATGTAGTAAAAGGACAGCTCTTAGCCCGCAAAATTCCAGCTACCCCTGGAACCCCGGGGACAGCAGTTACCGGAGAGCCCATCGCTCCCAAAGCAGGCAAGGAAATCAACATCAAGCCCGGCAAAAATGTCGTGCACAACCAGGAGCGTACGATGCTTTACGCTGCCATTGATGGACAAGTTTCCTTTACCGACCAGGACAAACTGAACGTCTTTCCCGTTTTTGAAGTGAATGGGGATGTCGATTTTGGGGTTGGCAACATTGATTTCGTGGGAACGGTGGTCATTCGCGGGAACGTATTGAACGGATTTCGGGTCAAGGCATCTGGCGATATCCGCGTGTTAGGAAGCGTAGAGGGAGCCGAGCTATACGCGGACGGATCGATTGAGATTAAAAGCGGCATCGTGGCGCAGGACAAAGGCATGATCGTCGCAGGGAAGGACATCCGCACGTCGTTTATCCAAAATGCGAATGTGACGGCGGGCCATCAGGTGATCGTGTCGCAGAGCATCATGTTTTCCACCGTGCGGGCAGGAAAGCAAATCATTTGCAAAGGCCCGAAAGGCATTATTATCGGGGGCGTCCTGCAGGCGGGAGAAAAAATTGCCGCCCGGGTGTTCGGCAACAACAGCGCAACCCCTACCGTTTTGGAGGTAGGCGTGAAGCCGGAGCTGCGCCAGGAACTGGCCAACATTCAAAAAGATTTGCAGAATGTGTATGAAAATTTACGCAAAACGGATCAGGGCCTGGGTGTGCTCAATCAAATTTTGCACTCAGGCAAGGAGCTTACAACCGAAAAGCGGATCATGCAAATCAAGCTGACCAATACGCGACTGGTTTTGGAAAAGGAATGCAAGGAGCTTGAAGCCCGGAAAAAGGAGCTGGAAATCGAGCTAAAAGGCGAAGGCCCCGCCGCCGTAGAGGTGTACCAAGTTATGTATCCGGGGATCAAGCTGACATTCGGCAAGCTCGTGCATTTTATCAAGCATGAGTACGCCCGGACGCGCTTTATCGTCCTCGATGGGGAAATCAGTACCGCAACCCTCATCTAAAAGCCGAGTTTGATTCCGCAGGCGAGGAAGGGAGTTGAGCTGTATGAGTTTGAAAGCGGTTGAATTGCAAGTGGCGCTGCCACGCACGTTAGAGGTCAGCCGGATTCAGGAGCACCAGCTACAACGGTCCATGCATGAAACACAGTCGATGATCGATCAGCGCAAAGATTTGGACGCGCACATGCGCCAGCGTCCGGCGAACGTCGATGAAACGCAAAAAAATCAGATTCGCGAGAGGGAGCAGGGACAGCAGCAGAAGCAGGAGGACCCAGCGCACAGCGCATCTGCCGAAGCAAAGAATGCCGCAGCAAAAGAGCACAGCTCCCCTTCCTCTGTCTCCATGCGAGATCCCATGCGCGGGCGCTTTATTGATATTTCCTTATAAAAGGAACAAAGTAAGACAAGCCAGAAGCAAAGGTGGCCAACATGGACCAAGTGTATCTCATCTTGATTGGAGCGGGAATCATCATCATGCTGCTTGCTTTTTTCCTGCAAAGAAAGACGCCGGATGATGCTGCCGCCATACCGACACAGCGACTGACAGACAAGGCAGAAACTGAAAAAAGCCTGCAACGGTTAAGCAAGCAGTTCAAGCAGGAAACCGCCCTTCTTTCTGCCGAATGGCAAGAAACAAGGGCTGATTTGCTTCACGAAATCGATCTGTTGAAAAAGCGGGTCGAGCAACTGGAGCAGCAATGGAACGAAAGAGCTGCCCATGCGCAAGTGGCCGCCTCCGCCGAGCAGGGGCAAGCGAATGGCGCGCAACCTGAGGCGGAGGATGTCGATATGCTGGCTTTGCGCGAGCGCTATCGGCGCGTGTTCGAGTTGAGCCGGGAAGGGCTCTCTCCTGACGAGATCGCCAAGCGGCTGGGCGCAGGCCGCGGGGAAATCGACCTCATTTTCGCGCTGGCGCAAAGGAACGAGCGAGGTTTTGCCGATGCGTAAACGCGAGCTGTTATTCGGATTTGGCGCAGGCTTGCTCGTGGCTGCTTCGATCATCGGTCTGGTCGCACCGAAAAGCGAAGCGCCACCGGCAGCACTTACCGAGGAAGAAATCAAGCAGGCGGCGACCGAATTGCAAATGGTCGTACTCACGCCAGAGGAATACAAGCAATGGCAGGAAGAAAAAAAGGTCAACGTCCAGCCTGCACCGAGCGCCCCGAAGGCGCCGGAAGCGCCTGAAGTGCAGCAGACGAAGCCCCCGGCGACAGTCCAGCCGAAAGCGCCAGTGACGAGCGAAGCGACACCGCCAAGCGTGGAGAGTGCCGCACAGCCTGCTCCTGCCGCTGAGACGGCGAGCCAGAGCACCACGCCGGCGACAGCACCAGCCGCAACTGCCGCTCCACAGCCGCCTGCTGTCGCGTCTCCCGCAGCGAAGAAAACCGTCTCCTTTACAGTGCCGTACAAAGCGACGGCGGAGGGAGTTGCCGCGACGCTCGTCAAGGAAGGGATATTGCCTAAAAACAACAAGTTTGTGGAAGAGTTGCGCTCCATGGACAAGCTGAACCGCATCCGGGTAGGAACGTATCAGGTTTCGGTGCCTGTCTCGGAGGCGGAGATTGCCAAGCTCATCACCACGCCGCCGAAAAAATAAGGCGGTATTTTTTTGCAAAAATAATGGAATTCGTTTGTTGCAATTGAAACACCCATATGATATATTCATTTACGGTGTTGAAATCGCACGTCCACCAATTCCGGCAATGGTGCTGCCACTTTGGCAGAATTGCTTGGAACATGCGGTGAGGCGGAGGTAGGCATCAAAAAAACCACTTTTTGAAGGAGGTGTGAAATATGGCAGTAATTTCGATGAAACAACTGCTCGAGGCTGGTGTACACTTCGGTCACCAAACTCGTCGTTGGAACCCGAAAATGGCTCGCTATATCTTCACCGAACGTAACGGAATCTACATTATCGACCTGCAAAAAACCGTGAAAAAAGTTGAGGAAGCGTACAACTTCGTACGTGAACTCGCTCAAGACGGCGGAAAAGTGCTCTTCGTTGGTACGAAGAAACAAGCACAAGAATCCGTAAAAGAAGAAGCTGAACGTACAGGTCACTACTACATCAACCAACGCTGGTTGGGTGGTACCCTGACAAACTTCACAACCATCAAAAAACGTACAGCTCGCCTCGCTGAGCTGAAACGCATGGAAAACGATGGTACTTTCGAAGTGTTGCCTAAGAAAGAAGTTATCGTTCTGCGCAAAGAAATGGATCGCCTGGAAAAATTCCTCGGCGGTATCGCTCACATGGATAAATTGCCAGACGCTCTGTTTGTCATCGATCCTCGTAAAGAGCGCATCGCTGTAGCAGAAGCTCGCAAATTGGGTATCCCAATCGTTGCAATCGTAGATACTAACTGCGATCCAGATGAGATCGACTACGTGATCCCAGGTAACGATGACGCAATTCGCGCTGTGAAACTGCTCACTGCAAAAATGGCAGACGCTCTCTTGGAAGGCAACCAAGGAACAGAGCAACAAGCCACAACAACTGCGTAAGCAAGTGTGTAAAAGGGTGGACTGAGGGTGTCAGAGCCCCCGTCCATCCTTTTTTTTCTTCAAAAGGCATTTGTAGATTGTAACTTTCCAAGGAGGTTTCACCCAATGGCAATTAGTGCACAAGCGGTTAAAGAACTGCGCGAGCGTACAGGCGCAGGAATGATGGATTGCAAACGCGCGCTGGAAGAAACAGCGGGCGACATGGAAAAAGCGATTGACCTGCTCCGCGAGCGCGGTATCGCAAAAGCGGCGAAAAAATCCGGCCGTATCGCAGCAGAAGGTTTGACAGCTACAGCGGTTGCTGGTAACGTAGCAGCAGTTGTGGAAGTAAACTGCGAAACAGACTTCGTTGCGAAAAACCCTGAGTTCCAAACACTCGTGAAAGACATCGCTGAGCACGTTGTATCCCAACGCCCTGCAACTGTAGAGGAAGCGCTGGAGCAACCGTTCAAAGGTGCTGGCGACACTCTGGCACAAGTTATCAACGAAAAAATCGCGACTATCGGAGAAAACATCTCCTTCCGTCGTTTCGCTGTATCCGAGAAATCCGACAACGGCATATTCGGTACTTACCTGCACATGGGTGGTAAAATCGGCGTGCTGGTAACACTCGAAGGCACGCAAAACGAAACATTGGCGAGAGACCTGGGTATGCACGCTGCTGCTTCCAACCCTCGTTTCGCTAACCGTGAAGAGGTTTCCCAAGACGAAATCGATCGCGAGCGCGAAGTTCTGAAAAACCAAGCACTGGCTGAAGGCAAGCCTGCTAACATCGTAGAGAAAATGGTGGAAGGCCGCCTCTCCAAATTCTTCGAAGAATACGTACTGGTTGAGCAACCATTCGTAAAAGACCCAGACAAGAAAGTATCTGCTCTGTTGAAAGAAGCAGGCGCTTCCTTGAAAGAATTCGCTCGCTTCCAAGTAGGCGAAGGGATCGAGAAGAAGCAAGAAGACTTCGCAGCCGAAGTAATGGCTCAAGTGAATAAGCAGTAATAAAGGTATAGGGAACACCTTCGTGTTCCCTATTTTCAAAGCGAGAGTTTCACGACATGTGAAACTCTCCTGCACGTAAAAAGCAATGTGTCCGAAGCTTTTCAGAAGGAATGCAGACGAGGCACAGAGAATGATTCATGAATGGAGGCCGTTTCACATGCCACTTCCTGCCTATAAACGGGTTGTGTTAAAGTTGAGTGGGGAAGCACTGGCGGGGGACCTCGGGTACGGAATCGACCCGAAGGTGATCTTCTCCGTAGCGAACCAGATCAAAGAAATCGTAGAATTGGGAGTACAAGTCGCCGTAGTCGTCGGTGGAGGTAACATCTGGCGCGGACTTTCCGGAAGCTCCAAAGGAATGGATCGGGCTACTGCTGACTACATGGGGATGTTGGCCACGATTATGAACTCACTCGCCTTGCAGGATGGGTTGGAAAAAGTGAACGTCCCGACTCGTGTCCAAACCTCGATTGAGATGCGACAAGTGGCGGAGCCATACATACGCCGACGCGCCATTCGCCACCTGGAGAAAATGCGCGTGGTCATTTTCGCTGCCGGAACGGGTAACCCTTATTTTTCTACAGATACGACGGCTGCCCTGCGTGCTGCTGAAATCGAAGCAGAGGTCATTTTGATGGCGAAGAACAAGGTCGATGGGGTCTATTCCGCTGACCCGAGCCTGGATCCGAATGCGCAAAAGTACGACAAGCTGACGTTCCTGGAAGTCCTCAACAAAGGGCTGGGTGTTATGGATTCGACCGCATCGAGCTTGTGCATGGATAACAGCATCCCACTCATCGTGTTTAACATTTCCGAAGAAGGCAATATTCGCCGGGCAGTAATGGGCGATAAAATCGGTACTCTAGTGAAGGGGGAATAATCATGCCACAAACAGTGCTAAAAGACATGGAAGATCGTATGAATAAAGCGATCCTCGCTTTGAAAAAAGACTTGTCCAGCCTCCGTGCAGGCCGTGCCAACCCTGCGATGCTGGACCGCGTGATGGTGGACTACTACGGTACGCCAACACCGATCAGCCAGCTCGCGAACATCAGCGTTCCTGAGCCGCGCATGCTGACGATCCAGCCGTGGGACAAAACCGCGCTGAAAGAAATTGACCGTGCGCTGCAACAGTCTGACCTGGGCATTTCTCCATCCAATGATGGGGTTATCATCCGCCTGGTCATCCCGCCGCTTACCGAAGAGCGCCGCAAAGAGCTCGTGAAGCTGGCGTCAAAAGGCGGAGAGGAAGCGAAAGTCGCCATCCGCAATATTCGCCGCGATGCGAATGACGAGATCAAAAAGCTGGAAAAGGCTGCGACCATTTCCGAGGATGAATCCCGTCGCCATCAGGAAACGATCCAAAAAACGACCGACAAGTTCATCGCAGAAGTCGACAAGATCGTGAAGGACAAAGAAAAAGACATCTTGGAAGTATAATTTTTAGGGCGATCCCCCTCATTTGAGGGGGATGTACGTCTATATCTCTCATTACGGGGGAACACTTTATGTTAGAACATCTGGCGCGCAAATGGAGCCGCAAGGAAAAACAATCGGTACCAGCCGAGTTGGATCGTTCCGGAAAAATCCCGCAGCATGTCGCGGTGATTATGGACGGCAACGGTCGTTGGGCCAATATGCGCAATTTACCCCGGGTCGCCGGGCATCGAGCAGGCATGAAAACGGTAAAGGAAGTCGTAAAGGCTGCTGACGAGATCGGCGTGCGTTACATGACCATGTACGCTTTTTCTACAGAAAACTGGAAGCGACCACGCGACGAAGTCGATTTTCTCATGAAGCTTCCGCAGGAATTTTTGTCGACAGAATTGGATGAATTGATCGAACGCGACGTGCGCATCCGCATGCTCGGCAGCAAGGAAGAGCTGCCGTCGCATACGTTGAAGGCTCTGCATGAAGCAGAGGAGCGCACCCAAGGAAATCAAGGTCTTCAATTGTGTTTTGCCTTGAATTACGGAGGCCGCGACGAAATCGTCAAAGCGTTTTCCGTGTTGGCACAGAAAGTAAAAGCGGGGGAGCTCGATCCGGGAGAACTGGATGAAGAAGCGATTTCCCGTTATCTTTATACAAGCGACATTCCGGACCCTGACCTCTTGATTCGCACCAGTGGAGAAATTCGCTTGAGTAACTTTATGCTTTGGCAGTTGGCTTACACAGAATTGTGGTTTACGGATGTGCTCTGGCCTGATTTTACCCGTGAACACTTTTTTCAAGCGATTGTGGAATACCAAGGCCGAGCTCGTCGCTACGGGGCGGTATAGCCGAGAGGTGGAATCAGTTGAAGCAACGAATCATAACAGGCCTGATTGGTGGAGCGGCTTTTCTCTTTTTTATCTACCTAGGTGGAGCCTGGTACTCACTATTGGTGTTTTTGCTGGCCGTCATAGGCCATTTTGAATTTATGCGGATGGCTGGCATTCAGCCATTCCATGTGGCAGGAATACTCGGCTACGCGCTCGTGGTCAGCTTGCTCTGGCCGTCGCTCGCGTTTTCGGAATGGCTTCGCATCAGTATGCCGGATCTGTTGCTGCCTGTCATCCTGCTTTTGTTGATTTACTCCGTTTTGCGGAAAAATCAGTTTCACATTGAACACGTCGCCCTTACGCTGGTGGGGGCGTTATACATAGGCTTCGGTTTTACATACATGGCCGCAGCCCGCAACCTCCCCGACGGACTGATGCTCACCGCGCTGGTGATCGCAGCGATCTGGTCGACGGATTCGGGGGCCTATTTTGTCGGGAAAGCGATCGGCAAGCGCAAGCTGTGGCCGGAAATCAGTCCCAACAAAACGGTCGAGGGTGCGCTGGGCGGCTTGGCAGCGGCTATTTTGGTCGTCATCGTCATCAATGCAAGCTTCGGCAGCTTGCCATTTGACAAGGCGCTCGTCATCGCGCTGGTCGCCGGTGTCGTCGGGCAGTTGGGCGACCTGGTAGAGTCGGCGTTCAAACGACATTTTCACGTAAAAGATTCAGGACAGCTCATTCCCGGACACGGCGGCGTGCTGGATCGTTTCGACAGTTTTTTGCTTGTCTTTCCGGTTTTGCATCTGCTAGGTATCGTCTGAAACCTGGTGCATATAGAAGAGATATAGAGGGTGAAATCAGTGAAAAAAATAGCGCTCTTGGGTTCAACCGGCTCGATTGGAACAAGCACGCTGGAAGTCGTGGAACAGCATCCCGAAGAGTTTTCTGTCGTCGCCATGGCAGCAGGGACGAATGTGGAGCTGCTCGCCCAGCAGGTCGAAACGTTTCGGCCTGAGCTTGTTTCGGTGGGGAACGAGCAGGCGGCTGCCCGGCTTCGCGAACGACTGGGGAGCGGATACAAGCCCGAGATTGTCTGCGGTTCAGAAGGGCTTGAGTTGGTTGCCCGCCATGAAGCCGCCAGCATGGTCATGACCGCTGTCGTTGGCAGTGTAGGGGTCGCTCCTACACTCGCGGCGATCGAGGCAGGAAAAACGATCGGGCTTGCGAACAAGGAAACGCTGGTGAGCGCAGGACCCGTCGTGATGAAGCGGGCGAAGGAAAAGGGCGTGGCGATCATCCCGGTTGACAGCGAGCATTCCGCTGTTTTTCAATGTCTGCAGGGAGAGCGGGCAGAAGATGTGGCGCGGGTCATTTTGACGGCATCAGGCGGTTCTTTTCGCCATTTGAGCCGCCAAGAGCTGCAGAAGGTGACAAAAGAGCAGGCATTGGCGCACCCGAACTGGAGCATGGGCGCAAAAATCACCATTGACTCGGCTACGATGATGAACAAAGGCTTCGAGGTGATCGAGGCCCACTGGTTGTTTGATTTGCCGTACGAACAAATCGACTGCGTGCTGCATTATGAAAGTATCATTCACTCTATGGTAGAATACAAAGACCGGGCCGTGATGGCGCAACTGGGCACGCCGGATATGAAAGTGCCGATCCAGTACGCCATGAGCTATCCCGGCAGAAAAAATCTGACTACGGAACCTCTTGATCTGGTCAAAATCGGCTCGCTTCATTTTGCTGCCATGGATTTTGAACGCTATCCTCTGCTACAATTGGCATATGAGTGCGGGAAAGCGGGAGGCACGTACACCGCTGTCCTGAATGCAGCCAATGAAGTGGCTGTCGATCTTTTCCTCAAGGGGGCGATTGCCTTCCTCGACATCGAAAAGGTCGTCAGACAGACGTGCGAGGCTCATAAGGGCGTGCATAATCCTGAACTGGAAGAGATTTTTGAAGCTGATCGGTGGGCGCGCACGCATGCGCTTGCGTCCGTATAACAAAACTGGATCTAGACACTCCAACGAAAGGTGGCTGTTCACTTGCCTTTTCCCAACATGGATTCCGTTGAATCAATTCTCGCGATCGTCGTCGTTTTTGGTGCGCTCGTTTTCGTGCACGAGCTCGGACACTTTCTTTTGGCAAAAAAAGCAGGGATTCTGTGCCGCGAATTTGCGCTGGGAATGGGGCCAAAAATTTTTCGCGTGAAGCGGGGAGAAACGGAATACACTCTTCGCCTCTTACCTATTGGAGGTATGGTCCGCATGGCGGGCGAAGACCCCGAGATGGATATGTTGAAGCCGCACATGGAAGTAAGCCTGGAGCGGGATGCGTTAGGAAAGGTAACCCATTTTTTGCTGGATGGACCGGGGAGCGCTTCCCCTCGGGCGATTACAGGTACGGTTGTTCGCTTTGACTTGGAAAAAGATTTGCATATCGTGCTGGATGTGGGCGGGGAAGAGCGCCAGTTTTCCGTTCATCCCCAGGCGCAACTGGTTAAAGATGGACAAGAGGTGCAAATCGCGCCTTTGAACAGGCAGTTTAAAGGCAAGACGATCTCGCAGCGCTTCTGGGCCATTTTTGCCGGGCCTTTTGCCAACTTCCTGCTGGCGTTTGTCCTGTTCATCGCGATCGGGCTTTTGTATGGGGTGCCAAAAGACATCCCGTATTTGGGCGAGGTCAGAGCAAACGGCCCGGCGGCCGAGGCGGGCTTGATGCAAGGGGACAAAATTATTTCCATTCAGGGACAGCCTGTGGCTTCCTGGAAAGAAATCGTCCAGATTATCAGTACGTCGCCGGGTAAAGAAATGAAGTTTGAGTACGAGCGCAATGGACAGCGCAACTCGGTTTTGGTCAAGGTCGCAAAAGACGAAAATAACGTGGGCAAAATCATGGTGACGAACCCATTGACGTATGCCCCGGGAGAAGTGTTGAAGTACGGCGCTTCCTCGACTTATGAGTTCACGGCGATGATTTTGAAAAGCTTAGGGATGCTCTTTACCGGCTCTGTAGGGCTTAACGACCTGAGCGGTCCGGTGGGCATCTTCAAAATGACCGGAGAGTTCGCCCAGCAAGGCATGGCGATTTTGATGAAGTGGGCAGCCGCCCTCTCGATCAACCTGGGGCTGTTCAATTTGCTGCCGCTTCCGCCCCTGGACGGCGGTCGACTGGCATTTCTCGCGGTAGAAGCGCTGCGCGGGCGTCCGGTTGATCCGCACAAAGAAGGCATGGTGCATTTTCTCGGCTTCGCCTTTTTGATGCTGTTAATTTTGGTTGTAACCTGGAACGATCTGCAACGGTTGTTCTTTCAATAACGTACTATCATGATGAGTAGAAAACAGACAAAATTAAAGGATGGTGCAAAATGTACAAGCGCGAGGAGACGAAACCGGTTTTTGTGGGAGGCGTGCAAATCGGTGGCCAAAAAAGCGTAGTAATTCAATCGATGACGACAGCAGACACGCGTGATGTAGAGAAGACACTGGCCGAGATTCAAAGACTTCATGATGCCGGTTGCCAAATTGTCCGCCTGGCCGTCATCAATGAAGACGCAGCCCGCGCCATCAAAAAAATCAAGGAGCGTTCCCCGCTGCCGCTCGTTGCGGACATCCATTTCGACCACAGGCTGGCACTGATCGCTCTTGAGAGCGGCATCGACAAAATCCGGATCAACCCCGGAAACATCGGTTCCAAGGAAAAAACAAAACGCGTGGTCGAAGCTTGCCGCGAGCGCAATGTACCGATCCGCATCGGGGTAAACTCCGGCTCCGTGGAAAGAAGGCTGCTGGAGAAGTACGGCTATCCTTCGCCGGAAGCGATTGTCGAGAGCGCAGTAGACCACGTGGAAATTTTGGAAGACTTGAATTACGATAATATCGTCATCTCCCTGAAATCTTCCGACGTGCCGACGATGATCCAAACGTATTCGCTGATGGCGCAAAAGCGCAACTACCCGCTGCACGTAGGGGTGACGGAGGCAGGTACGCAGTTTTCCGGCGCGATCAAGTCTTCCGTCGGGATCGGGACCGTGCTGTCGATGGGTATCGGCGACACGATCCGCGTATCGCTGACGGCCGACCCGGTGGAGGAAATCAAGGTGGCGAAGCAAATTTTGCGCAGCCTCGATATCGTCAACAACGATCCGGTCGTCATCGCGTGCCCGTCCTGCGGCCGTTGTGCGATCGACTTGATCGGACTGGCGACAAAGGTTGAGGACGCGATCTCCACTTTGAAAGTTCCGCTGAAAGTAGCTGTCATGGGCTGCGCCGTAAACGGGCCGGGCGAAGCGCGCGAAGCGGATGTCGGCGTTGCGGGCGGCAACGGCGAAGGGCTGATTTTCCGCAATGGTGTCATTGTTCGGAAAGTGAAAGAAAACGAACTGTTTGAAGAGCTGATGAAAGAAATTAACGAAATGGTCAACGAGAAAAAACCTACCGAGGTAGGCTGATCGTCGTTGATTGCTGACGAGGCATAAGGAGGACACGCACGTGTTGAAGCAAAGTCAAATGTTGATTCCTACCTTGCGGGAAGTGCCTGCGGATGCGGAGATTGCCAGCCATAAGCTGCTTCTCCGCGCCGGTATGGCCCGCCAACTGGCTTCCGGGATTTATACGTACCTGCCATTGGCGCTTCGTACCCTGCATAAAATCCAGGCCATTGTGCGTGAAGAGATGAACAAGGCAGGGGCCCAGGAGCTGTTGATGCCTGCCATGCAGCCTGCTGAGCTGTGGCATCAGACAGGCCGCTGGGATGTGTACGGCCCAGAGCTTGTGCGTTTGCGCGACCGTCACGACCGCTCCTTTGCGCTCGGACCGACTCACGAAGAAGTCATCACCAGCCTGGTTCGCGACGAGATCAACTCGTACAAAAAGCTCCCGATCAACCTGTACCAAATCCAGACGAAGTTTCGCGATGAAGTGCGTCCGCGCTTCGGCTTGATCCGTTGCCGCGAGTTTATCATGAAGGACGCGTATTCGTTTGATACGACCCAGGAAGGACTGGATCGCAACTTCCAGGCGATGTACGACGCCTACACGAACATTTTCACCCGTGTCGGCCTGAATTTCCGCGCAGTAGAAGCGGACGCAGGCGCGATTGGCGGAAAAGGCACGTACGAGTTTATGGCCTTGTGTGACATCGGCGAAGACACGATTGCCTACTCCGAAGAAGGCGATTTTGCAGCCAACCTGGAAAAAGCGGAAGTCGTGTACAAGCCATCCGCGAAGCCGACGGAAGAAGCGCCAGCCCGCGAAAAAGTACATACGCCGGGGATCAAGACCATCGACCAGCTCGTCCAGTTCCTGAACATCGAAGCGAAGCAAATCATCAAGAGCCTCCTCTACCGCGTCGATGACAAGCTGGTAATGGTGCTTGTGCGCGGTGACCACGAGCTGAATGAAGTGAAGCTGAAAAACTTGTACGATGCGACAATCGTCGGTTTGGCATCCGAAGCGGATATCGTTTCCGTGACAGGGGCGCCTGCCGGATTCGTTGGCCCTGTCGGCTTGGATGGCGAAAAAGTGGAAATCATCGCGGACAACTACGTCCAGGATGTGTATGACGGCATCGTTGGCGCAAACGAAACCGACTACCATCTGACTCATGTTGTGCCAGGCCGTGATTTTGCCGTTTCCCGTTTTGCTGATTTGCGCAACATCACAGAAGGCGATGAGTGCCCGCGTACAGGCGGCGCGATCAAGTTTGCGCGCGGGGTGGAAGTCGGCCATGTGTTCAAGCTCGGAACGAAGTACTCGACAGCGATGGGAGCAACGTACCTGGATGAGAACGGCCGCAGCCAGCCGATGATTATGGGCTGCTACGGGATCGGCGTATCGCGGACGATCGCTGCTGTCATTGAACAAAACAACGATGAGAATGGCATCATTTGGCCTGTAGCTGTCGCTCCTTTCCATGTACATGTGATCCCGGTCAATGTTAAAGTAGAGGAGCAACGCCAAATCAGCGAACAAATTACCGAAGCTTTGCAAAAAGCGGGCGTGGAAGTTTTGTTCGACGACCGCCCGGAGCGTGCTGGCGTGAAGTTCAAGGATGCTGATTTGATCGGCCTGCCGCTGCGCATTACCGTATCGGACAAAGCGGCGCAAGAGGGCACCGTCGAAGTTCGCGTCCGCAAAAACGGGGAAACCGTGAACGTGAAGCTGGAGGACCTCGTATCTGAAGTGAAAACGATGCTTGCTCGTGTAGACCATACCGGGGCAGCCCTGTTCGGCAACGAGTAACTAGCAGGATTGAAGGAAGATTTTGTCGAATTTTACGGGGTACTCCCCTGGACACAATGGGAGTACCTCTTTTTCTTGTTTTTGGGAGGGTGGAATACCGTGGACCGTACACAAGAGCAAAAACAGCGCTTCTCTCTGCTGCTCAAGCAAATGGAAGTGCCTGACGAATGGGTCAACCGCTATTTTCTTGACGGACAGATTGACAAGCTTGAGCTTTACAAGCAAAACAAGGAATGGGTCTTTCATTTTACCTTGCCCAAGCTGCTGCCCGTAGAAGCCTATGCAGCGTTCACGAAGCGCCTGACGCAAACCTTTTCCCACCTGGCAAAAGTCGATGCCAGATTCCGCTACAAGCAAAAACCAGAGCTAGGCCTCGTGGTAGAGGAGTATTGGGATGCGCTGGTCGCAAGCTTAGAGCCGACGCTCAATTCGCTGGCCGTCACGCTACGCTCTGCCAGAAAGCAGGTCGAGCAGCAGGAAGTGAAGGTGTACTTACCGACAGAGATGACCGTCGAAGTCGCGAAGCGCAAACGGGCGGACAACGAGCTCTTAGCCGCTTTTCAAAAGGCGACGGATTGCTCCATGCGCTTTTCCTTCCACGGCGAAGAAAGCGATGAGGCTTATCAGGCGTTTGTCGAGCAGCGCAACGAGGAAGAGCGCGCGCTGGTCGAAGTCGTCATGACAGCCGCTGCCCAGGAAAGCAAAGGCTCGGAAAAGACAGAAGCCATCACGACCTTGATGATGGGCTACGAAATCAAGGACGCGCCGATTCCGATCTGCGAGATTCAGGAAGAAGAGCGCCGCGTCGTGATTCAAGGTACGGTTTTCAACGTCGAGGTCAAAGAGCTGCGTAGCGGACGTCATCTGTTGACCTTCAACGTGTCCGACTACACAGACTCCCTGACCGTGAAGATGTTCTCCCGCGACAAGGAGGACGTCAAGATGCTGGAGGCGCTCAAGGACGGCATGTGGGTCAAGGTGCGCGGCAGCGTGCAGCATGACACCTTTATCCGCGAGCTGGTGATGAACGCCAACGACCTGAACCAGATCGAACAGGTCATTCGCCGGGATCAGGCCGAGGAAAAGCGCGTCGAGCTGCATTGCCATACTCCGATGAGCGCGCTGGATGCGGTAGCTTCCGTCAAGTCGCTGATCTCGACCGCGTCGAAATGGGGGCACAAGGCAATTGCTATCACCGACCATGGAGTGGTGCAGGCGTTCCCAGAGGCGTACTCGATTGCCAAGAAGCACAACATGAAGTGCATCCTCGGCATGGAGGCGTATGTCGTTGAGGACGGCATCGACATCGTTTACAACCTGAACGCCGACAACAACTTGCCGATCGACGAGACGACCGAATACGTTGTCTTCGATACGGAGACGACAGGTCTGAATGCCGCCGAGCATACGATTATCGAAATTGCTGCCGTGAAGATGAAAGGGGCAGAGATCATCGACCAGTGGACCGAGCTGATTGACCCGCAGTTGGAGATCGGCCCGAAGACGACAGAAATTACCGGGATTACGAACGACATGCTCCGCGGCAAAGACACGCTCGATGTCGTGCTGCGCAAGTTCAAGGAGTTTACCGGAGATGCCGTGCTCGTCGCGCACAACGCGGAGTTCGACAAGGCGTTCATCAATGCTTGCGCGAAGCGGATCGGCATGGAGCCGTGGAACAACCCGTTTCTGGACACGCTGCCTCTGGCGCGGATGATGTACAAAGGAATGCGCAACTACCGCTTGGGCTCGCTCGCCAAAAAGTTCAATGTCGAGCTGATTAATGCCCACCGGGCGTTGGACGATACAGTTGCGCTCGCCCACGTGTTCCAGCAAATGCTCAAAGACATCAAGGAAGCGCAAATCAAGACGCTGGCCGAGTTGAACGAGAAGAGCAACGAAGAAGCCGACTACAAGAGCGGCCGTCCTTTCCATGCGACGATTCTCGTGAAAAACAAGGCGGGGCTGAAAAATTTGTACAAGCTCGTCAGCCGTTCGCATGTGGAGACGTTTTTCCGTTGGCCGCGCATTCAGCGCAGTCAGTTGACCAAATTCCGCGAAGGCTTGCTGATTGGAACCGCATGCAAGGAAGGCGAGCTGATGCAGTCGATCCTGCGCGGGAAATCGTCTGAAGAGTTGAAGGAAGTCGCTGCTTTTTACGATTTTCTGGAAATTCAGCCGCTTGACCATTACTCGCCACTGCTTCGCAATGAAGAAATTCCGTCGCTAGAGACGATGAAGGGCTACCATAAGATGATCGTGGAAATGGGCAAGGAAATGGGCAAGCTCGTCGTCGCGACAGGGGATGTTCATTTTCTGAACCCGCAGGATGAGATTTTCCGCGATGTGTTCCTGTTGTCAAAAGGCGACCCGACTGCCGGGAATCAGCCGCCGCTGTATTTGCGCACGACAGATGAAATGCTGGAGTCGTTTTCCTACCTTGGCGAAGAGCTGGCCAAAGAAATCGTCGTGACAAATACGAATGCGATTGCGGACATGATCGAAGACGTCAGCCCGATTCCGGACAAGCTGTACACCCCGGTCATCCCGGGCGCAGACGACGAGTTGCGCGAAATGTGCTACAACAAGGCAAAGCTGCTGTACGGCGATCCGTTGCCGGAGCTTGTGGAAAAGCGGCTGGAAAAAGAACTGAACAGTATTATCACGCACGGCTTCGGCGTCATTTACTTGATCTCGCAGCGGCTGGTAACGAAGTCGCTGCAGGATGGATACCTGGTCGGCTCGCGTGGATCGGTCGGTTCTTCCTTCGTCGCGACCATGGCGGAGATTACCGAGGTCAATCCGTTGCCGCCGCACTATCGCTGCCCGAATTGCAAGCACAGCGAGTTTATTACGGACGGCTCGATTGCCTCCGGCTTCGACTTGCCCGACAAGGAATGCCCGCAGTGCGGCACCAACTACGCCAAGGATGGGCAGGACATTCCGTTCGAGACGTTCCTCGGCTTCAAAGGGGACAAGGTTCCCGATATTGACTTGAACTTCTCCGGTGACTACCAGCCGCGGGCGCACAAGTACACGCAGGAGCTTTTCGGCGAGGACTACGTGTACCGTGCGGGGACGATCGGCACCGTTGCGGAAAAGACAGCGTACGGCTACGTCAGAAAGTACGCCGACGAGCGCGGACTGACGCTGCGCAATGCGGAAATTTCGCGGATCGTCAACGGCTGCACAGGGGTAAAACGAACGACGGGACAGCACCCGGGCGGGATTATTGTTGTTCCGGACTACATGGAAATTGAAGACTTTTGTCCGATCCAGTTCCCGGCAGACGACAGCGAGTCCGAGTGGCGCACGACGCATTTCGACTTCCACTCGATTCACGACAACTTGCTGAAACTCGATATTCTCGGACACGACGACCCGACCGTCATTCGTATGCTGCAGGACTTGACCGGCATGGACCCGAAATCGATTCCGCTCGACGACAAAAAGACGATGTCTATCTTCAGCTCGACGGAAGCGTTGGGCGTGACGCCGGAGCAAATCGGGACGAATATGGGCACGCTCGGCATTCCCGAATTCGGAACGAAGTTCGTTCGGCAGATGCTCGAGGATACGAAGCCGACGACGTTTGCCGAGCTTGTGCAGATTTCCGGTCTGTCCCACGGTACGGATGTATGGTTGAACAACGCGCAGGACTTGATTCGCAACGGCATTTGTAAACTGCCTGAAGTAATCGGTTGTCGCGACGACATCATGGTTTATTTGATCTACAAAGGTTTGGAGCCGTCGCGCGCCTTCAAAATCATGGAGTCGGTGCGGAAAGGGAAAGGCGTGCCGGAAGAGGATCAGGAAGAAATGCGCAAAAACAACGTGCCGGAATGGTACATCCAGTCTTGCCAGCGCATCAAATACATGTTCCCGAAAGCGCACGCCACCGCGTACGTCATGATGGCCGTGCGGATCGCCTACTTCAAGGTGCATCGCCCGCTCGAATTTTACGCGACGTACTTTACCGTGCGCGCCGACGACTTCGACATCCCGCTGATGGTCAAAGGCTCGGCAGCGATCCGGCAAAAAATCGAAGAAATCGAGGGCAAGGGTCACGACGCACAGCCGAAGGAAAAAGCGCTGCTCACCGTGCTGGAGATGGCTTTGGAGATGGTGGAGCGCGGCTTCCGTTTTGCCAACATCGACCTGTATGAATCCGACGCTACCCGCTTCCTGATTAAAGGCGACTCGTTGATTGCGCCGTTCAATGCCTTGCCAGGTCTCGGGACGAACGCCGCGATCAGCATCGTGCAGGCGCGGGAGGAAGGCGAGTTTTTGTCCAAGGAAGACCTGTTGTCCCGCTCGCGTATCTCCAAGACGATTCTGGAGTATTTGGAGGAGCAGGGCGCGCTGAAAGGTCTGCCGGAATCGAACCAGTTGTCGCTGTTCTAGGGCAGCGAAGCGATGCAGCCGCATCCAAAGGTTGTCAGCGGAGGGCTGTTATGCTATAATTTTTTTGGAAATACTGGTTTTATACGCACGACAGATCGAGAGTGGGGAAACCCACTCTTTCTTTCTGGCTGCACCTCATGGTTCAAACGTAAAGGAGGTACTTGCTTGAGCAAGGTAACGGGCATCGTCACCGAACTGGTCACGCCCATTGTTGACGAATTGGGTTTGGAACTGGTTGACATCGAGTACAAAAAGGAAGGCAGCAACTGGTTTCTGCGCGTGTTTATCGACAATGAAACTGGCAACATCGACATCGATGACTGCAGCCTTGTCAGCGAGAAGCTGAGTCAAAAACTTGACGAAGTAGATCCGATTCCGACTGCATACTTTTTGGAAGTATCTTCGCCGGGTGCTGAGCGTCCGTTGCGCAAGGATAAGGATTTTACCAAAGCTGTCGGCAGGCACGTGCACATTACAACCAAAGAGCCGATAGAAGGAGCAAGCCTGTTCGAAGGCGAACTGATATCGTACGAGGACGGCAAGCTGACTGTTAAGGAAGCGAAAAAAACGTACGTGATTTCCCAGGAGCAAATTGACACGGCACGCATGGCCATCGTCTTTTAGATGCCAGCGGCCGGTGGGTAAGTAAAGGAGGAGGCAACGAAAGTCATGAACGGCGATTTTATCGAGGCTTTAGAAGCCATTGAGAGAGAGAAAGGCATCACCAAAGACGTGCTGATCGAGGCCATCGAAGCGGCTCTTATCTCTGGATACAAACGTAACTTCAACTCGGCCCAAAATGTGCGGGTGGATGTAAATCGTCATTCAGGTATGGTTCGCGTGTATGCACGCAAAAACGTGGTGGAAGAGGTTTTGGACCCGCGTCTGGAGATTTCTCAGGAAGCTGCCCAAGAAATCGATCCGAACTTCCGACTGGACGATATTGTGGAAATCGAGGTGACGCCTCGCGACTTCGGCCGCATTGCCGCGCAAACGGCAAAGCAAGTGGTGACCCAGCGCATTCGCGAAGCGGAGCGCGGTCTCATTTACAGCGAGTTCATCGAGCGCGAGGATGATATCGTCACAGGGGTTGTTCAACGTATGGACGCCCGCAATTACTACATTGATCTGGGCAAAGCGGAAGCGGTTATGCCGATCACCGAGAAAATGCCTTCCGAGGAGTTCAAGTCACAAGATCGGGTGAAGGCATACATCATTAAAGTAGAAAAAACCACCAAGGGACCGCAAATCGTCGTTTCCCGTACCCATCCGGGACTTTTGAAGCGCCTCTTTGAACTGGAAGTGCCAGAGATTTACGATGGTGTGGTTGAAATCAAATCCGTTGCTCGTGAAGCAGGCGATCGCTCCAAAATCGCTGTCCATTCGATCAATCCGGACGTAGATCCTGTAGGAGCATGTGTAGGGCCAAAAGGCATGCGTGTACAGACAATCGTGACGGAGCTGAAAGGTGAAAAAATTGACATTGTTCGTTGGTCCGAAGATCCTGCCGAGTACGTGGCAAACGCGCTCAGCCCGGCGAAGGTGCTGCATGTAGAAGTCAACCTCGCCGAAAAGGTAACCCGCGTCATCGTGCCGGATTACCAGTTGTCGCTTGCGATTGGCAAACGCGGACAAAACGCTCGTCTGGCCGCCAAGCTGACAGGCTGGAAGATCGACATCAAGAGCGAGTCCCAGGCAGACCAAGAAGGCATCGTCTATCCGAAAGAAGTAGAGGGCGATGAAGGAGTCGACAACGAATAGTCATGAAGCAAAAAAAGATCCCTTTGCGTAAATGCATTGTTTGCCAAGGAATGTTTCCGAAAAAGGAATTGATCCGCGTAGTCCGGACGCCCGCTGAGGAGATTGTCATCGACCTGACGGGAAAGGCGGCGGGACGCGGTACCTATGTGTGTCGGCAGGAAAGCTGTCTGAAGCCGGATGCGTTCGCATCGGGAAAATGGAAAAAAGTGCTGGAACGTGCCCTGAACATGTCCATCTCCGAAGAGAAGTACGATGCTTTTCGTGAGAAATGGCTGGAGATGATGGGACGATGATCCCTAAAGCAGCTCAGTTGCTCGGCATTGCGATGCGCGCGCGCAAAATCGTGACCGGGGAGGAATTGGTCATCACGGCTGTTCGCAACGGCCAGGCCCGTCTCGTTTTGCTCGCATCGGACGCATCTGACAATACGGCCAAAAAAGTCAAGGATAAATGTTCCTATTACGGGGTCTCATGTGTAACCACAGGCGACCGATATTCATTGGGACACGCAATCGGAAAAGATGGGCGCGTTACCGTGGCGGTGACCGATGGGAAGTTGGCTGAAAGCATTCAGCGTCTGCTCACCTAACTTAGAAAGGGTGAAGTTTATTTGAAGACACGTGTGTATGAATATGCCAAACAGCACAACATGAGCAGTAAGGAAATCCTCAATTTGCTAAAACGATTGAACATAGAAGTAGCAAATCATATGAGTATTATGGAAGAAGGGACGATCAAGCGGATCGAGGATCACATGGCCAAACTGCGTGCCGGCTCCAAGCCGGAAGCGCGCAATACGCCTGGCGATGCAAGATCAAAACAAATGGACGATCAACGACGCCCCAACGAATCCAGAGGACAACAAACCCAGTCCCACGCAGGGCAGGGGCAGCCGTCACAAGCTGCAAAAAACGACAGACAAAACGAACGCGATCGCGGCGATTTTTCCGGCAACAATCGTCCAGGCAGCACCAGCGGAAATCAGCCCGATCAGCATAGTCCTCAACACGGAAAAAATCAGGGGAAGAATCAGGAGAGAAGACCAAACCATATGAGAAGTCAACCAGCAAAACCGACTGACCGTAAGCCGCAAAACCAACAACGTCCACAGAGCCAACAAAGACCACAAAACCAACAAAGACCGCAAAACCAGCAGCGTCCTCCGCAACAGGCAACTGCCAGCCAAACGGAAGGCCGCACCGGGGATGAGTTTGAAGACAAAGTAAAACTTCCATCCAATGTCGGTCTGGAAAAACGCGAGAAAATCAAAAAAGCTCCACAAACGCAAAAGACGTTTGAAGACAACAAAAAGAACACGCCTTTCCGCGGCGGAAATAACCGCAACCAAAACAACCGTCGTGGCGGCAACAACCACCAGCGCGGCGGACAAAAGCCACAGCGTCCAGTGCTTGAGACGCCTAGCAAAATCACCTTTACCGAGTCGTTGACGGTGAACGAGCTGGCTGTGAAACTGCGCAAGGAACCGGCGGAAATCATCAAAAAGTTGTTTAATTTGGGGATCATGGCAACGATCAACCAATACCTGGAACGCGAAGCGATCGAGCTGATCTGCGCTGATTACAACGTAGAAGTCGAAGAAAAAATCGTCATCGACGAAACCAACTTCGAAACGCTCGAAGAAGTAGATCCGCCTGAGTCGCTCGTAGAGCGTCCGCCAGTCGTCACCATCATGGGTCACGTTGACCACGGGAAAACAACGTTGCTCGACGCCATCCGCTCCACGAACGTAGTAGCGGGGGAAGCAGGCGGGATTACCCAGCATATCGGTGCTTATCAGGTCGAGATCAAAGGCAAGAAGATCACGTTCCTCGATACACCTGGTCACGCGGCGTTCACGACCATGCGTGCCCGCGGTGCGCAAATTACCGACATTACGATCCTCGTCGTTGCTGCCGATGACGGCGTGATGCCACAAACCGTAGAGGCGATCAGCCACGCGAAAGCGGCAAACGTGCCGATCATCGTCGCTGTCAACAAGGTGGATAAACCGGAAGCCAACATCGACCGCATCAAGCAAGAGCTTACCGAGTATGAGCTCGTTGCGGAAGAGTGGGGCGGGGACACCATTTTCTCTCCACTGTCTGCGAAGCAGCGCACTGGGATCGAAGAGCTGCTTGAGTACATCTTGCTCGTCGCAGAGGTTCAGGAGCTGAAAGCAAACCCTGACAAGCGTGCGCGCGGTACGGTAGTCGAAGCTGAGCTCGACAAAGGCCGCGGTCCTGTAGCGACCATTCTGGTACAGCAAGGAACGCTGCGCGTCGGCGATCCGATCGTAGTCGGCTCTACCTACGGCCGTGTACGTGCGATGGTCAACGACAAAGGCCGCCGTCTGAAAGAAGCAGGTCCTTCTACCCCTGTGGAAATTACAGGTCTGAACGATGTACCGCAAGCGGGCGACCAGTTCCGCGTGTTTGAAGACGAGAAAAAAGCCCGTGCAATCGGGGAAGCGCGCGCAGCCAAGCAGCGTGAATCCGAGCGCCGTGCAAGCTCTCGCGTATCGCTGGACGATCTGTTCCAGCACATTCAGGAAGGCGATATCAAAGAGCTGAACCTGATCGTAAAAGGCGACGTGCAAGGTTCTGTAGAAGCTCTGCGCGGCTCCCTGGAAAAAATCGACGTCAACGGTACCCGCGTGAAAATCATTCACACTGGCGTCGGCGCGATCACCGAGTCCGACGTTACGCTGGCAAACGCATCGAATGCGATCATCATCGGTTTCAACGTGCGTCCTGAGCCAAACGCTCGCAGCATGGCTGAACAGGAGAAAATCGACATTCGTCTGCACCGCGTGATCTACACCGTGATCGAAGAGATCGAGCAAGCTCTGAAAGGCATGCTGGACCCTGTGTACAAAGAAAACATCATCGGTCAGGCAGAAATCCGCGAAGTCTTCAAAGTATCCAAAGTCGGCAACATCGCCGGTTGCTATGTAACCGAAGGAAAACTGAGCCGCGATGCAGGTGCTCGTCTGATCCGCGAAGGCATCGTCATCTACGAAGGCAAGCTGGACACCTTGAAACGCTTCAAGGACGACGCCAAAGAGGTAAACGCAGGCTACGAGTGCGGTCTGACCTTGGAACGCTTCCAGGACCTCAAAGTCGGCGACGTAGTCGAAGCCTTCGTCATGGTTGAAGTGAAGCAATAATGGTAGCAGGGGTGCAGATTGAACTGTTTCTGCCCGCTTGCCAAAACTTGAAAGAAAAACGGGCCATCGTCAAAAGTCTCATTGGCAAGCTGCGAAGCCGCTTCAACGTCTCCGCAGCGGAGATGGCTTATCCCGAGCAGTGGCAGCGTACCGTGTTGGGTATCGCTGCCGTTGCTAATGAAATGTCATTTTTGCAACAAGAAATGCAGGCTGTCGTGCGGTTCGTGGAAAACCATCCCGATGTGGAGTTGATTCGGGTCGATACGGAATACTACGAATAGGGCAGCCAGCGGAGGTGAGAATAGATGAACAAAACACGAATGAGCCGCGTCGGCGAAGAAATCAAAAAAGAACTGAGCCTCATCTTGCAACGTGGACTGAAAGATCCTCGCGTCGGCTTTGTTACGGTAACGGATGTAGAAGTGAGCAGCGATCTCCAGCTTGCGAAAGTATTCGTCAGCATTTTCGGCAGCGAGGAGCAGCGCAAAGACTCTCTGGCAGGACTGACGAAAGCCAAAGGCTACCTGCGTACCGAAATTGGCAAACGCGTCAAGTTACGCCATATTCCCGACTTCGTCTTCAAGTTGGATGAGTCGATTGACTACGGTTCCAAAATTGAGTCGATCCTGCGGGAAATCTCCACAGAAGGAGAGAAACAGGATGAATCCTAATCGAGCAGCAGTAGAGGAAGCGGCCCGCTTTTTCCGGGAGCATGACCGCTTCCTGGTTCTTTCCCATGTCAATCCAGATGGCGATGCTACCGGCTCTGCGCTTGGAGTCGTGCTCATGCTTGAACAGTTGGGAAAAGAGTACGTAGTGGTGAACGAAGGGGAAACGCCGCTCAAGTTTGACTTTTTGCCGCGTTTTGACCGCTTGCGCAACCTGCGCAAACAACCGCTGACCGAAATGTTCGAGGCCGTAATCGCCGTAGACTGTGCCGATGAGTCACGGATGGGCGATGTGCGGCCTTTATTTGCATCTGGCGCCGCTGTCCTCAATATCGACCACCACCCGACCAACGACATGTTCGGAACGGTCAACCTGGTGCGGCCGGAAGCGGCGGCGACAGCGGAAATTTTGTTTGAAGTGGCGGAAGAGGCGGGAATCGCGTTCAACGAAGAACTCGCCTTGTGCATCTATACCGGCCTTTTGACAGACACAGGCGGCTTTCGCTACTCCAATACGACGCCACGGGTAATGGAAATCGCGGCCCGCTTGCTGACCTACGGGGTGAAGCCGGGCGAAGTGGCGGAGCGATGCCTGGAGGAAATCACGTTTGCGCATGTCAAAGTATTGCGCCGCGCCCTGCAGACGTTGCAGTTGTCCCACCAAAACCTCGTCGCCTCCATTTGCGTGTCGGTCGATGATTTTGCCGAGGCAGAGGCGAAGCGCGAGGATGCAGGCGGACTGGTGAACTACTGCCGCAACATCGAAGGCGTCGAGGTCGGCGTTTCCTTTGTGGAGTCGGAGCCGGGAATCGTCAAGGTCAGCATGCGCGCGAGAGATCGCGTGGACGTGTCGGCTGTTGCCAAGCAACTCGGCGGCGGAGGGCATGCCAAAGCTTCCGGCTGCACGGTCAAAGGGACGATCGCGGAAGCGAAACAAAAAGTATGGGACGTACTGGAGCCAGCATTAGGAGTGAAACACGATGAGTAACGCGCACGGCGTGCTGGTAATCGACAAGCCGGCGGGCATGACTTCCCACGATTGTGTGGCGCGCATCCGCCGGCTGTATGGAACGAAAAAGGTAGGACACACGGGAACGCTCGACCCCGATGTGACAGGCGTGCTGCCGATCTGCGTGGGCAACGCGACTCGCCTGGTAGAGTATTTGCAGGATTTGCCCAAGCGCTACAACGTCGTCTTGCGGCTCGGCTCCGCGACGACGACGGAGGATGCCTCCGGTGAAGTGCTGGAGCAAGCTCCGGTAGACGCAGCCGCGATTACGGTAGAGCGCATCGAGCAATTGCTGCAATCGTTTTTGGGAGAGATCGAGCAGGTCCCGCCGATGTTTTCCGCGGTAAAAGTAAACGGGAAGCGCCTCTACGACCTGGCCCGCGAAGGCACGGTCATCGAGCGCCAGCCGCGCAAAGTGACGCTGTACGAGCTGACGCTCCACGAGATCAAGGTAGACGGGGACAGCGTCGATATCTCGTTCACGTGCACATGCTCGAAAGGGACGTACATGCGCACCTTATGTGTTGACCTCGGTCGCGCTCTGGGTTATCCTGCCCATATGAAACTGCTTCGGCGAATCAAGAGCGGTCCGTTCGTAGAGGAGGAGGCGATTCCTCTTCAGGAACTGGAGGAGCGGGCTGCGAGTGGGGAGGACCTCTCCCGTTATCTTGTCTCCATCCCACAGGCGATTTCATTTTTGCCGTCTTATCAGGTCAAACCGGAGCGAACCCGTGCGGTGCGCAATGGACTGGCGACTGCGCTGCCAGGAGTCGATGCCGAGGTAGGCAGCCTGATCTGCCTGTTTGCAGGCGAAGAGCTGCTGGGGATTCATCGCGTGTGCCGTGGGGACAAAGGTCTTTTCGCCAAAGCAGAAAAAGTCTTTCCAGCCGAGGTGTAAACCGTGAAAACGATCTCCCTGACCTATCCACTACCAAATGAGTTGCAGGCGACGCCATGCGCGATTGCGCTTGGCTATTTCGATGGCGTACATATTGGACATCGCCGGGTGATTCAAAAGGCGATTGACACCGCAAAAACGAACGGATGGGAGAGTACGGTGCTGACGTTCGACCCCCATCCGCGCGAGGTTCTTGGGCAAAGCGGCTATACGAGCTACCTCACTCCGCTTTCCGACAAGCTGGAGCAATTCGAAAAGATGGGGGTAGACAGGACGTATGTCATGAAGTTCGATATCGGGTTTGCCGCGGTTTACCCGGAGGACTTCATTACCGAGTGCATGCTTCCCCTCGCGTGCCGGCATGTCGTGGTCGGCTTCGACTACACGTTTGGCTACAGGGGAATGGGAACCGCCCAAACGCTGCAGGAGATGAGCAAAGGCCGCTACGGGCTCGACATCATCAGCCCGGTCAACCGGCTGGGGGAAAAAGTGAGCAGCACGATCATCCGCGAGTATCTCCACCACGGAAATGTCGAGCAGGTGCGCCATCTGCTGGGCCGCCCGTACAAGGTGCGCGGCAAGGTCGTTCACGGCGACAAGCGCGGGCGCACGATCGGCTTCCCGACGGCGAACGTCCGGGTCGGACAGCCTTATCTCATCGGCAAAAACGGCGTGTACGGCGTGCGCTTCACGGTCGATTCCAAGAGCTACTTCGGCGTGATGAATGTCGGGATCAAGCCTACGTTTGAGCTGGAGAAGAAAGAAAAATCACTAGAAGTGCACATTTTCGAGTTCTCTGGTGACATTTACGACAAGGAAGTCGAAGTAGAATTTCTGTTCTACATCAGGGAAGAGCAAAAGTTCGGCGGTGTGGATGCGCTGATCGCGCAAATCGGCCGCGACGTAGACATGGCCAAGCGCAAATTTGCCGAGGGAATCTCGTAACGGAATCTCTTTGCTTTTCCTGAAATGATATGCTATAATTCAAAACGTTGTACAGATAACCGTAGCTTGGCTGTCCGATGCTCACCGACGGCAGACTCGGCTAACGGGATATAAAATAAGGAGGTGAGTCATGATGGCATTGTCTCAAGAACGTAAAACTCAACTGATCCAAGAGTTCCGTACTCACGAGAACGACACCGGTTCGCCGGAAGTTCAAATCGCTATCTTGACCGAAAACATTAACAACCTGAACGGACACTTGCGTACGCACAAAAAAGATCACCACAGCCGTCGTGGTCTGTTGAAAATGGTAGGTCAACGCCGCAACCTGTTGACATACCTGCGTGAAGCAGATGTTCAACGCTATCGTTCGGTAGTAGACCGCCTGGGTCTGCGCCGCTAGTCAGCGTTTTGTAAAAAGCGGGTTCTTCCCGCTTTTTCTATCGTGTAGGAGAGCTTGGCGCTTCTTGCTGTCAGGCTCTCTGAAGCGATAACACAAAGCATGCGATACAGGCGCAATGGAATTGGCTTCAACAGAAGCTTTTTTTATTATCCAAAACGACTGCCAAAGCTCACCATTTAATTTTCACGGTGGCAGGAAATAATACATACAGGTAGAAAACAAAGTGTAGATATGCACATTGTCGCAAAGGAGGACTGCTAGCATCATGGAGCAACAATACCGTACATATGATTTTGAACTGGCAGGCCGCAAGCTGACGCTGGAATTTGGCAAAATGGCCAAACAGGCGAACGGCTCGGTTCTGGTTCGGTACGGCGATACGGCAATCCTGTCTGCAGTTACAGTCTCGAAGGAGCCGAAAGCGCTCGACTTCTTCCCGTTGACTGTCAACTATGAGGAACGTCTCTATGCGGTCGGTAAAATTCCCGGCGGCTTTATTAAAAGAGAAGGTCGCCCAAGCGAAAAAGCCATTTTGGCAAGCCGTTTGATCGACCGCCCGATCCGTCCCCTTTTTGCAGAAGGATTCCGCAACGACGTACAAATTGTCAATACTGTTCTGTCGGTTGACCAGGACTGCTCTCCGGAAATCGCCGCTATGATCGGGACGTCTGCCGCTCTATGCGTTTCCGAGATTCCGTTTGAAGGACCGATTGCCGGTGTCATCGTTGGGCGCATTGACGGCGAGTTCATCATCAACCCGACTGTGGAGCAGGCAGAAAAAAGCGATATTCACCTCGTAGTCGCAGGTACACACAAAGCGATCAACATGGTGGAAGCAGCCGCTAACCAAGTGCCAGAGTCCGTTATGCTGGAAGCGATCATGGCCGGCCATGAGGTTATCAAGCAACTGGTGGAGTTCCAAAACCAGATCGTAGCCGAAATCGGCAAAGAAAAAATGGAAGTCATCCTGCATGAAGTCGATCCGGAAATCGATCAGGCTGTGCGCGAATTTGCAGAAGCACGTCTGAAAGAAGCCGTTCGGATTGAAGAGAAGCAGGCGCGTTACGACGCGATTGACAACATCAAGGAAGAGACGAAGGAACATTTCGCTGCCAAAGATCCGGAAGCTTATCCAGAGCAGGAGAAAATGATTAGCGAAGTGCTGGGCAACATCGTCAAGGACGAAGTTCGCCGTCTCATTACAGAAGAAAAAGTTCGCCCGGATGGACGAGCTTTGAACGAAATTCGTCCGCTTTCCAGCGAGACTGGCATTTTGTCCCGCACGCACGGTTCCGCGATGTTTACCCGCGGTCAAACACAGGCGTTGAGCGTCTGCACACTGGGCGCGCTGGGCGATGTGCAAATTCTCGATGGTCTTGGACTGGAAGAATCGAAACGATTCATGCACCATTACAACTTCCCGCCTTACAGCGTAGGGGAAGCTCGTCCGCTGCGTCCTCCAGGCCGTCGCGAAATCGGGCACGGAGCGTTGGGTGAGCGTGCAATCGAGCCGATCATTCCTTCCGAGCACGAGTTCCCGTACACGATCCGCCTAGTTTCCGAAGTCATTGAGTCCAACGGCTCGACATCGCAAGCTTCCATTTGCGCGAGCGTGCTGGCTCTGATGGATGCCGGGGTACCGATCAAGGCTCCTGTAGCCGGTATCGCCATGGGCTTGATTATGAGCAAGGATGAACAGTCTTTCTCCATTTTGACAGACATCCAGGGCATGGAAGACCATTTAGGCGATATGGACTTCAAGGTAGCAGGTACCGAGGCTGGCGTAACGGCGATTCAGATGGACATCAAAATTTCCGGGATCAATCGGGAAATTTTGCAGCAAGCGCTGGAGCAAGCGCGCGAAGGTCGCCTGCACATCCTCAAGCACATGATGAGCACGATTTCCGAACCGCGCAAAGAGCTGTCTCCTTACGCGCCGAAGATTTTGACCATGACCATCAACCCGGACAAAATCCGCGATGTAATCGGCCCACAAGGTCGCGTCATCAACAAAATCATCGAAGAAACCGGCGTCAAAATCGACATCGAGCAAGATGGACGTGTGTTCATCGCTTCGATCAACCACGAAGCGAACATGCGCGCGAAGCAAATCATCGAGGACCTGGTTCGCGAGGTTGCGGTCGGCCAGATTTATCTGGGAACCGTCAAGCGCGTAGAGAAGTACGGGGCGTTCATCGAGCTGTTTGCTGGCAAGGAAGGTTTGTGTCACATCTCCCAACTGGCTGAGGAACGCGTAGCCAAGACGGAAGATGTCGTAGCAATTGGCGACAAGGTACAAGTAAAAGTAACCGAGATCGACGATCAAGGTCGCATCAACTTGTCCCGCAAAGCCGTGCTCAAGGAACAAGCGGCCGCAGCTCAGGCCGACAAGGCACCGACCCAAGCAGAATAAACGACAAACAAAAGGCTTCGTCACTCGAAGAAATTCGTGTACGGAAGCTTTTTTCTTTTGGCCAAAATGTCTAAGTCACTCGCCTCGTTCATACATTGGACAAAGAGAGACTTGTACGTACAAAGAGGAGGGCTGGCTCCACGATGGCTGAAAGAAAGAGGAGGCTGTGGGTTACGGTCTTTGTCGCAGGAGCGATGGCGCTGCTGCTGCAATACCAGCCGATCCACCAATACATCAGCTTTGTCAAAAACGATCAGGTCGTGACGGCGGAAAAAATTTTGGATGAAAAAGAGCGGTTGCGGGCCCAGATTGAGCAGTGGAAGGAAGGACGGGAGGAAGCGCCTGTCGATGCCGTCGTGGATCAGACGTGGAAAGCGATCCCTGGCTACAACGGACGCGTCGTGGACGTGGAAGCGTCCGTGGAAAAGATGCTCGCTGCCGGAGTGACCGGGCCGGAAATGCTGGTCTACAAGGAAGTTCCGCCAGCCGTCTCGCTCGATCAGCTTGGGGCGCAGCCCATCTACCGGGGAAATCCGAAGAAGCCGACCATTTCCTTCATGATTAACGTAGCCTGGGGCAATGAATACTTGGATTCGATGCTGGATACATTGGATAAGCACAAAGTGAAGACGACGTTTTTTCTCGATGGCTCATGGGTCAAACGCTATCCGGAAGAAGCGAAAAAAATTGCCGCGCGCGGCCATGAGATCGGCAATCACGCCTACTCGCATCCGGACATGAGCACGCTGGGGACGCAGCGCATCCACCAGGAGATCAGCCGCACACAGGACGTCATTTCCAAAACGCTGGGGATCAAGCCCGCCTTGTTTGCTCCCCCTTCCGGATCGTTCAACAAGCAGGTCGTGCAAATCGCGCACGCCTCCTACCAGATGAAGACGATCATGTGGACGGCCGATACCGTGGACTGGAAAAAGCCTTCCCCAAGTTTTGTCATCAAAAAAATCAGCGGCTTGATGGGCAACGGCGTCCTTGTGCTGATGCACCCGACAGCAGCCTCAGAGGCCAGTCTGGACCAGTTGCTCACGATTGCCAAGCAAAAGGGCTTGCACCCGGTCACCGTATCCGAGGTGCTCTCCAGCCGCCGCCTGCCGTGATGCGAAAACGTGTTCATTTTATTGTGGAGATAAAAGAAGTTTGCTATAGTTAGACGTGTTTACATTCACTTCCCGAAAGTTTGCGGATAGAGAGATGATTAACCGAGGAGGATTTGTGTGATACAACGTCATACGTGTGATAACGGTCTTAGAATTGTGACGGAACGTATTCCGTCTGTTCGCTCTGTTGCGCTAGGCATCTGGGTTGGGACCGGTTCGAAATATGAGAACGAGAAAAACAACGGGATTTCCCATTTTCTTGAACATATGTTTTTTAAAGGAACGAGTACGCGCTCTGCGAAAGAAATCGCGGAGACTTTTGACGAGATCGGCGGAAACGTAAACGCCTTTACTTCCAAAGAATATACTTGCTACTATGCGCGGGTGCTCGACCAGCACGCTCCGATTGCGCTGGACGTGCTGGCCGACATGTATTTCGACTCCGTATTCGATCCGGAGGAGCTGGAAAAGGAAAAAAACGTGGTCATCGAAGAGATCAGCATGTACGAAGACACGCCTGACGATCTCGTCCACGATTTGATCGCAAAAGCGACTTACAGCACGCATCCGCTCGGCTATTCGATTTTGGGAACGGAAGACGTGCTGCGCAGCCTGAAGCGTGATGACCTGCTCAGCTACATCAACGCCCACTACCTCCCGACGAACACGGTCGTAACGGTTGCCGGCAATTTTGACGACAGCCTCATTGAAGAGATCAAAAAGCGTTTCAGCGGCTTCGAGCGACCAGGCAAGCTCGCGCCTTTAGCGGAGCCTGCGTTCGCGGCAAACGCGATCGCCCACAACAAAGCTACAGAGCAAGCGCATCTGTGCCTGTCGCTGCCGGGCTTCAAGGTGGGGCATCCGGACGTTTACTCGCTCATTTTGCTGAACAACGTCCTGGGAGGCAGCATGAGCTCGCGGCTGTTCCAGGAAATTCGCGAGGAGCGGGGGCTTGCCTACTCGGTCTACTCGTACCATTCCTCCTACAAGGAAGCGGGCACGTTTACCGTCTACACGGGCACGGCGCCTGAGCACGTGGGGCAGGTGTTCGATATCGTGACGAACGTCTTGCGCGATGTGGCCGATCACGGCATCACCGACAAGGAGCTGAACAAAGGGAAGGAACAGTTGAAAGGTAGCCTCATGCTCAGTCTGGAGAGCACCAACAGCCGGATGAGCCGCCTCGGTAAAAATGAGCTGCTGCTGGAGCGCCATCTCAGCCTCGATGAAATTATCGCCAAAATCGACCGTGTCTCGCACGAATCGGTCCTGGCTGTAGCGCAAGAGCTGTTCCGCTCGAAGCTGGCGATGGCGATGGTAAGCCCGCTGGATGGATACCCGTCCAATGTGAAAAACGATCTGTTGCTCTAATAGCTTCCTCTGTGAAAAATCCGGCATAGCCCGGATTTTTTTGCGTATATCAACAGTAACGTACACAAGGACAAAGGGGGGCTTCTCCATGCGGCTTAGCGAACTGGGCGGGAAGGAAATCATCGGTTTGGACAACGGGGAAAAAATGGGGGTCATCAGCGACTCCGACCTCGTCATCCACCCGGAAAACGGCGTCATTCAGTCGATCATTTTGCCCGGCGGCAGCTTCTTTGGCTTCGGAAAAAAACGGGAGGACCTGGTTATCCCGTGGAGCTCGATCGTGAAAATCGGTCCGGACATGGTCATCATCTCGCTTGCGCAGGTAGAGACACAAGCTACGCAAAAGTAGGCGGGGGTGTCACCGAAGTAGCGGGAGTCGAATAGGATGGGGGTAGACCGCATGGATTTCCGTCAACTTTTTCAAGAGGAAAACCTTTGCGTTCCGATCATTTAATGCAGTAAAATGTGTGGAAAGGGGAACGCAGCATGCTAACCGGCATACATGTTGCCTTCATTGGCGGAGACGCTCGCCAGTTGGAAGTCATCAAGCGATGCATTCAACTGGACGCCAGTGTCACGTTAGTTGGCTTCGACAACCTGGAAAGCAATTTTACAGGGGCAACGAAGAGACCATTAACATGCGATGTGTTGAAAGACGTGGACGCCCTCATCCTGCCCATCGTAGGAACCGATGACCAAGGCTTTGTGGAAAGCATCTTTTGCTCGAAACAATTGCAGCTTCTGGATCAACACGTGGAAAGCTTGCCGAAGCATTGCGTGGTATATACGGGAATGGCAAAACCTTACCTGAAAAAACTGTTGGCATCCAAGCAGACTCCCCTCGTGGAGCTGCTGGATCGCGATGACGTAGCCATCTATAACTCCATCCCGACGGTGGAGGGAGCACTCATGATGGCGATTCAAAATACGGATATCACGATTCATGGATCTCAGTCAATCGTTTTGGGATTAGGTCGAACAGGTTTGTCTATGGCCCGGGCCCTGCATGCACTGGGAGCGCGTGTTAGAGTGGGGGCTAGGCGTCAGGAACACTTGGCACGCATCTATGAGATGGGATTGACTCCCTTCCCGATCAGTGAGCTAAAGCAACAAGTCACGAATGCTGATTTCATTTTTAATACCGTCCCGCAGTTACTCCTCACGGCAGAGATCATTGCGCAAATGCCGCAATCGGCGTTTATTCTCGATCTTGCCTCCAAGCCGGGAGGGACAGATTTTCGATACGCCGAAAGACGAGGCATCAAAGCGCTTCTCGCTCCCGGATTACCTGGAATCGTTGCACCGAAAACCGCAGGGCAGATTTTGGCCCAGATTTTGTCGCGTCTCATTGCGGAGCAGAGGAGAACCAGGGGGGAGTCAACATGAGCATGCTGCAGGGAAAGACCATTGGCTTTGGATTGTCAGGATCGCATTGCACGTTTGAAGAAACCATGCCGCAAATCAAGCGGTTTGTGGACGCCGGAGCGAGAGTGATTCCGATCGTTTCGAATACGATCATGACGACGGACACGCGCTTTGGAACCTCGCAGAGCTGGCAACAGCAGCTCAAGGATTTGACAGGGGAGGAACTGATTTCGACGATTCCCCAGGCAGAACCTTTGGGACCTTCAAAATTGTTGGACGTGATGGTGATTGCTCCCTGCACGGGCAGCTCGACCAGCCGTCTGGCAAATGCCATCACCGACAGCGCGGTACTCATGGCTGCCAAGGCGACCATGCGCAATTTGCGACCGCTTGTCATCGCAATCTCCACCAATGATGGTCTGGGATTAAACGCTGCCAATATTGCCAAGCTGTTGGCGGCGAAGAATATCTATTTCGTGCCGTTCGGGCAGGATGCTCCGGACAAAAAGCCAAACTCGCTCGTTGCCCGCATGGACCTGTTACTGGAAACATGCGAGGCGGCATTGGAAGGTAGGCAATTGCAACCCTTGCTCATCGAAAGATTCAACTACTAAACCAAACACAAAAAAACAATTCACCTGCTTTTCGCGATTAGGAGGAGAGTAAGAGATGGCTAACCAACTGACTTACAATGTAGCAGTAGTCGGTGCGACTGGCGCAGTCGGACAACAAATGATTCGCTTACTGGAAGAGCGCAACTTCCCGATTAAACAGCTCAAGCTGCTTGCTTCCGGACGTTCTGCCGGCAAGACAGTCACGTTCAAGGGACAAGAAGTTGTCCTGGAAGAAGCTACTCCTGAGAGCTTTGCGGGAATCGATTTTGCCCTGTTCAGCGCGGGAGGAGGCGTGAGCAAGGAACTGGCTCCTCACGCTGTGCGTCACGGCGCCGTCGTAATCGACAACACCAGCGCATTCCGGATGGACCCGGATGTGCCGCTCGTTGTGCCAGAGGTGAACATGGACGCCGCTCTCGCTCATAAAGGAATCATTGCGAATCCAAACTGCTCTACCATTCAGATGGTAGCCGCTCTGAAACCCTTGTATGATCGTTTTGGAATAGACCGCATTATCGTTTCTACTTACCAGGCAGTGTCTGGTGCCGGCCAGTCCGCAATCAACGAGCTGCGCGACCAGAGCCGCGACGTTCTGGACGGAAAAGAAGCAGAATGTCATGTCCTGCCTGTAGGAAAACTGCCTGTTCACCATCAAATTGCCTTCAACGCGATTCCGCAAATTGATGTGTTTACTGACAACGGCTTTACTTACGAAGAGATGAAAATGGTCAATGAAACCAAAAAAATCTTCGGTGATGACACTGTGCAGGTTTCTGCCACATGCGTACGCATTCCGGTCGTTTACGGACACAGTGAGTCAGTTTACGTGGAGCTGAAACAGGATTACGACCTGAACGAGGTAAGAGCTCTCCTGGAGAACGCCCCAGGCGTTGTGGTGGTAGATGCGCCGCAAGAACAGCAATATCCTCTGGCTACGGATGCTACCGGCAAGCTAGATGTGTTTGTCGGCCGCTTGCGTCGTGATCTCCATCATCCTCGAGGACTGCATATGTGGATCGTTTCTGACAACCTTCTCAAAGGTGCAGCATGGAATACAGTACAAATCGCTGAAGAACTCATCAAAGCAAGAGCATAGGGGAGAGGTTTGTGAAGATTCTCGTCCAGAAGTTCGGTGGTTCTTCCTTGACGACGGAAGATTGCCGGATGAGGGCAATCTACCATATAGAAAAAGCGATCGACGAAGGCTATGCCCTCGTCGTTGTCGTATCGGCCATGGGGCGCAAAGGCGACCCGTACGCAACCGATACACTTTTGCAGTTGGTTCGCAGCAATGGGAACCAACTGCCTCGCCGCGAGATGGATATGCTGATGCATACAGGGGAGATCATCTCCGCGACTGTCATGTGCAGCATGCTCAATTCCCGCGGCATCAAGGCTACTATCTTGACTGGCGGCCAGGCCAACATCGTGACGAGCGACGATTTTACGAATGCGCAAATTATGTCGATTGACCCGAGCCGCATTTTGCAAGACCTGCATGCAGGCCAAGTCGTGATCGTGCCCGGCTTCCAGGGGCGGACAGAGAATTGGGAAATTACGACGCTGGGACGCGGTGGCAGCGACACGACAGCTACAGCTCTCGGCGTTGCCCTGCAAGCGGAGATGGTAGACATTTTTACGGATGTAGAGGGCATCATGACAGCGGACCCGCGCATCGTCGAAGAAGCGCAGCCGCTCGAAATGGTGACGTACACCGAGATTTGCAACATGGCTCACCTGGGAGCAAAAGTGATTCATCCGCGGGCGGTAGAAATCGCTATGCAGGCCAACGTGCCGATTCGCGTTCGCTCTACGTTTTCGGACGACCCTGGCACACTTGTGACGACCATGCTGGAGATCGGCAAGAAGGGGTATTCGGTTCAGGACAGGGTCGTCATGGGGATTGCCCACGTGCCGAACATTACCCAGATCAAGGTGGCCAACAAGGAAGGCTACTACGATACACAACTGCAAGTATTCAAAACGATGGCAACGAATAACATCAGTGTCGATTTCATCAACGTGAATCCGCTGGGGGTTGCCTACACCGTTCACGACGAGATGGGACCGAAAGCAGCGCGGCTCTTGACAGATATGGGCTACGAACCGCAACTGCTGCCGCATTGCGCAAAGGTTTCCGTCATCGGGGCAGGAATGACAGGAGTGCCGGGCGTCATGGCACGAATCGTTGAGGCTCTGACGCAAGAAGACATTCAGATTTTGCAATCGGCCGACTCCCATACGACCATTTGGGTACTGGTGCATGAGGCGGAAATGGTGCGGGCCGTACGTGCCTTGCATCAACAGTTCAATCTGCATGCCCACCATATGTGAGCACTCTTATTTTCATTTTTGATGCCTACTGATTACAACAAGAGGAGTTGGAAAGCTAGTGGCACGTTTTGGTCGGCTGGTTACCGCCATGGTAACGCCTTTTAATGAACAATTACAGATTGATTTCGATAAAACGGAGCGCCTGATCGATCACCTGATTGCCAACGGGACGACAGGCATCGTACTGAGCGGAACGACAGGCGAGTCGCCGACGCTCTCCCGCGCTGAGAAGCTGGAACTGTTTCGCCACGCCGTTGCGTATGCAAAAGGCAAGTGCCACATTATCGCCGGAACGGGCAGCAACGACACCGCGTCCAGCATCGAGTTCACCCAGGAGGTTCAGTCCATCGGCGTAGACGCTGTCATGGTTGTGGCTCCTTACTACAGCAAGCCGTCCCAGGAAGGTCTGTACGCTCATTTCAAAGCATTGGCAGAGTCGACGGACCTCCCTGTCATGCTGTACAACGTACCTGGCCGCTCGGTTGTGAACATGACGGCAGAGACGACCTTGCGTCTGGCAAAGCTGCCCAACGTCGTTTGCATTAAGGAAGCTTCCGGCAACCTGGGGCAGATGGCGCAAATTATCGAGCATGCTCCGGAAGGCTTCGAGCTGTACAGCGGTGACGACGGCTTGACGTTGCCCATCCTGTCGATTGGCGGGGTAGGCATTGTCAGTGTGGCGAGCCACGTTGTCGGCCCGCAAATGACCGAGATGATGGACGCCTTCTTCCAAGGAAAACACGCGGAAGCGGCGAGCATTCACCGCAAGCTGATGCCTGTGTTTGAAGGGCTGTTCGCGTATCCGAGCCCGGGGCCGACCAAAGTCGCGCTGGAAAAGCTCGGCGTTTCCGTGGGGGGAGTACGTCTGCCATTGGTGGAGCTGAACGAACAGGAAAAAGCATTTGTTCACTCGTTGTTTGCCTAACTGAAAAAAGCACGAGATGCGTAAAAGAGCCATTCCACAATTGGGATGGCTCTTTTTCCTTGTGTTCGGGTTTTCACTTCGGGTATAATGAAAATAAGTGATTTGGGGCGGTTTTTTTGAGTGGACATGACAACTAAATATAGGAGGTTACACGTTTGGCAAAGTCGAATCACTCTGTTCTCATTTTCGCCCTGGGCGGAGTCGGCGAAATTGGGAAGAATATGTATGTGGTACAAAGCGGGGACGACATCGTAGTGATTGATGCCGGATTGAAATTCCCGGAAGAGGAAATGCTGGGAATTGACATGGTGATTCCGGACATCACCTACTTGGAAGAGAACCGCGACAAAGTTCGGGGTATCATTATTACGCATGGACACGAAGATCATATCGGCGGCCTCAGCTATGTGCTGAAGCATTTGAAAGTCCCGGTTTATGCGACAAAACTTACCCTCGGCCTGATTGATGCAAAATTGAAAGAAGCGGGTATTCTAAACGAAACGAAGCGAGTATTGATTAACAGCGATTCAGAGGTCGTCCTCGGAAAAATGAAAGCGACTTTTTTCCGGGTGAATCACAGTATTCCGGATTGTGTGGGAGTATGCCTGGAAACGCCTGAAGGCTACGTCGTCCACACAGGAGACTTCAAGTTCGACCAAACACCGATCAACAACCAGGCTGCCGATCTGGCAAAAATGGCCATGATTGGCGATCGTGGTGTATTGTGCTTGCTGTCTGACAGTACGAATGCGGAACGGCCTGGATTTACCGGATCGGAACGCTCTGTCGGCATCGCGATCAAAGACGTCTTCAGCAAGGCGACGGGACGAATCGTCGTCTCTACCTTCGCGTCGAACGTGCACCGCATCCAGCAAGTCGTGGATGCAGCCGTGCAGTTCAACCGCAAGCTGACAGTTGTCGGCCGGAGCATGCAAAACGTCATCAATATCAGCAGAGAGCTGGGCTATTTGTTCGTTCCGGAAGGCTTGATTGTCGAGAGCGACGAAATCAACAAGCTGCCTGCTGAGCAAGTCGTTATTTTATCTACTGGAAGCCAAGGAGAGCCAATGTCTGCGCTCACACGCATGGCCCGATCCGCCCATCGGAAAATTGACATCCTTCCAGGAGATACGGTCATTATTGCAGCGACCCCGATTCCGGGAAATGAAAAGTATGTAGCGCGCACGATTGACCAGCTTTCGAGAATTGGCGCTGATGTGATTTATGGCGGCCATGGACCTAACGGAACCGTCCACGTCTCCGGTCATGGCAGTCAGGAAGAACTGCGACTGATGCTGAATTTAATGAAGCCTAAGTACTTTATTCCCGTTCACGGCGAATACCGGATGCTGAAAATGCATTCCTTGCTGGCTGAACAGGTGGGCATTCCAGAGGAGAACATCTTTTTGCTGGATAACGGCGACACGGTGGAAATCTCCGGGGGCCGGGCGCGTTATGGCCCGAAAGTCCACGCAGGCAATGTCCTGATTGACGGCCTGGGTGTCGGCGATGTTGGAAACATCGTACTTAGAGATCGCAAATTACTGTCCCAAGACGGCATACTGGTAGTTGTCGTTACACTCAGCAAACAAAATGGCACGATTTTGTCTGGTCCAGACATCATCTCTCGCGGTTTCGTCTACGTGCGTGAATCCGAGGAGCTGCTGGATGAAGCGAATCGCATAGTGACCCAAACACTTGTCAAGTGCATGGAAGAAAATGTAAACGAATGGTCATCCCTCAAAAACAACGTAAAAGAATCATTGGGACGTTATTTGTACGAGCAAACTCGTCGCCGTCCGATGATCTTGCCGATTATCATGGAAGTGTAAGGCTAGGAAAAGAGTCAGGAATCCCCCAAAACAACGGGGTTCCTGGCTTTTTTTGGTCTTTCGCGGCGCATGATTTTCCCATCTGCTATCCATACTACAGAGGAAAGTGAGGGAGGATCATCCATGTCGAAGCAACCATACAACCAATTTTTAAATAGGCCGCCTTTTACAAGCTCACTGGCGAACAACGACAAAGGCGCAGCCTCGGAAAGCACGCCTCCGGACGGACAGGAGCCTGCTGCTACGCCGCCTGCGGAAGCGCCAGCCCAGGAAGATCCGAAGAAAAAGCTTCTGGACTCGATCAGCCAATTGGGGCAAACGAACGTACCGCAGTTGGAAAGCAATATTTATTGTATGACCATTATCGGACAAGTAGAAGGGCATATTCAGTTACCGCCGCAAAACAAGACGACCAAGTACGAACACCTCATCCCGCAACTGGTTGCAGCCGAGCAAAACAGCAAGATCGAAGGAGTTCTCGTCATTTTGAACACCGTGGGCGGAGACGTGGAAGCAGGACTCGCGATTGCCGAGATGGTAGCCTCGATGTCCAAACCTGTCGTGACCCTTGTTCTCGGCGGCGGTCACAGCATTGGCGTTCCGATTGCGGTTGCCGGCACGTATTCGTTTATTGCGGAAACGGCGACGATGACGATTCACCCGATTCGGCTGACCGGACTCGTGATCGGCGTTCCGCAAACCTTTGAATACTTGGACAAGATGCAGGATCGCGTCGTCAGCTTTATCGCCCGTCATTCGAATATTTCCGAAGAGAAGTTTCGCGAGCTGATGACGCGCACAGGCGAGCTGACGCGTGACATCGGAACGAATGTCATCGGCGTCGATGCCGTCAAGTACGGCTTGATCGACGAGGTCGGCGGTCTGGGCAAGGCGCTGAAAAAACTGAATGAGCTGATTGAAAAAGCAAGAAACGGGGAGGGGCGGGTTCTTCAATGATTTTATACTCGATTATCCCGACGGAGACGGTTTTTGCCAACATGGACCAGGTGGAAAAGCAGGAACTGGAAGAGATTACGAACGGCCATGCGACTATGCTGGTGGAGCGGACCGGACCGTATGAGGGAAGAATCGTCAGGCTGATTAGCCCGGACCCGCAAGACTATTTGAAAGCCCATTACGCCCCCGGACAAAAAGTTCAGTTTCACCCCGAATGGCTCGTCTAAGAAGTCCTGTATTTCTATGAATTTCCTGTGTTATACTAATGATGTACGAACAGCAGCCGAACAAAATACGGCTGCCTTTTTACCATTTTTGTACATAGCGTTAGTGAGCACAGAAGGAGGCGTGCCATTGAGTAGGAGAAAAAGAGAGCGGTCACAAGCGGCATTGGCCTCGGTTGTCAAAATAGAGCTGCTCGGATTGCTCATTATTGTGCTGTCCTTGATCGGACTTCTGGAAAGCGGATGGCTGGGCAAAAATATTCTGGCGTTTATGTTCCGGTTCGTTGCCGGCTCCTGGGATTTTCTCATCCCTGTGCTGATGATCGGAATGGCTGTCCACATGATGTTTACGAGACAGGCGCCGCGGCTCACCTATCGCGTGCTTGGGATTGCGCTGATCGGTGTAGCGATCCTGACGTGGGACCATATGATTTTGTACAAGCAGATCACGGCTGACGGCAAATTCGCCGAGCAGAGCATCATTCGGGTCACATGGGACAGAATTTGGCTCGATCACAGCCAAAAAGTGTCCACGACCGGAGTGGGCGGGGGCATGGTGGGGGCGCTTTTCTTCGCTGTCACAAACGGCCTCGTCGGAACGATCGGGACTGGCTTAATTATCGTCTTTTTGTTTCTCGTCGGTCTTATGTTTCTGTTCAATCTTTCTTATGTGAACATTTTGATGTTTGTCCGGGACAAAATCGCACTTTTCTACGGCAAGGCGAAGGAGACGGTCAAAGACTCCGTGCAGCTTTTGCAGGAAGAGGGCGAGCGCCGGAAAAAAGAGGCGAAGGAAGCGGACGCGCAGCGCAAGCAGAAGCTGGCAGAAGCTGGCGAGCCTGACCCGGATGCGATTTCTGTGCGAGAGCTGAAGGCGAACTTCGACGAGCAGGCAGCGGAGCAGCCTGTCATTCCTGTCATTCACGATTTTGCCGACCGGATCGCGATGGAAGACGATGGGGGGCCGGCAGAGCCTGCGCAAACGCCCAAGCCTGTTGCCGCACAACCGAAACAGGAAATTACGTTTGCCCTGGAAGGCGACGAAGAGATTTTCGGGACGCTGGAGACGGCAGAAGAACAGCCAGCGGTGCCATATGAGCTGCCGAGCTTGCAGATGCTGTCCAGACCGCGTTCAACGGGAACGGCCAAAGATGTGGACCACACCTCGAATGCGCTCAAGCTGGTGCAAACGTTGAAAAGCTTTGGCGTAAGCGCGACGGTTTCCGAAGTGCATCGCGGCCCGGCCGTCACCCGCTACGAGGTGCAGCCAGCCACGGGGGTAAAAGTGAGCCGGATTGTCAGTTTGACAGACGACCTGGCGCTGGCGCTTGCAGCCAAAGACATTCGCATCGAGGCGCCGATTCCAGGCAAATCGGCGATCGGTATCGAGGTTCCCAACTCCGAGGTAGCCGTCGTGTCGCTTCGCGAAGTGCTGGAATCGCCGCAATATCAGGATGCGCCAGGCAAATTGACCGTTGCTTTGGGCCGCGATATTTCGGGCCAGCCGATCGTGGCCGATCTGACGAAAATGCCGCACTTGCTGGTGGCCGGAGCTACGGGCAGCGGGAAGTCAGTCTGCATCAACGGCTTGATTATGAGCATCTTGTTCAAGGCGAAACCGGACGAAGTCAAGCTGATGATGGTTGACCCGAAAATGGTCGAGCTGAACGTTTACAACGGCATCCCGCATTTGCTGGCCCCGGTCGTGACAGATCCGAAGCGGGCTTCGGTCGCGCTGAAAAAAGTCGTGGCCGAAATGGAGCGGCGCTACAACCTGTTTGCGAAAACGGGCAGCCGCAACATCGAGATGTACAATGCGCAAGTGCAGGGCCCGCCTTTACCGTACATCGTCGTCATCGTCGACGAGCTGGCTGACCTGATGATGGTCGCCCCAGGCGAGGTCGAGGACGCGATTTGCCGCCTCGCGCAAATGGCGCGCGCTTCCGGCATTCATTTGATTATTGCGACACAGCGTCCTTCTGTTGACGTCATCACAGGGGTCATCAAGGCGAACATCCCTTCCCGGATCGCCTTTGGCGTCTCCTCGATGGCGGACTCCCGCACGATTCTCGACATGGGCGGAGCGGAGAAGTTGCTGGGCAGAGGCGACATGCTCTCCTTGCCGATGGGAGCCTCCAAGCCGATTCGCGTGCAAGGCGCCTTCGTCTCTGACAAGGAAGTCGAGGAAGTTGTCCGCTTTGTCAAAGAGCAGCAGGAAGTGCGCTACAACGAAGAAATGATTCCGGGAGAAGTGCAGGAGGAGCAGCAGGCTGTCGTGGATGACGAGCTGTACGATCAGGCTGTCCAGATCGTGTCAGAAGCGCAAACGGCCTCGGCCTCGCTTTTGCAGCGGCGTTTGCGGGTAGGCTACACGCGAGCGGCTCGGTTGATCGACATGATGGAAGCGCAAGGAGTCGTCGGCCCGTACGAAGGGTCGAAGCCGCGAGAGGTCCGTGTGCCTCGTCCTTCCATTGAATCCAATATTTCCTAAATCCCTTGACTTTGCTGGTGTCGTGCAACTGGCAAAGTCATTTTTTCTGGCCGCAGTTAAAAATATTTGACTTGCATGATGGACGACCCTCATGTAAAATTTTTAACAGATTGAGGGGAATTGTTGTTATCACGTCTCATGAGAATCAGAGGTCTGACGTCCTACCTGTTGGGATGGCTAGCGGACAACAGGAGTGAATTGACGATGAGCATCAAAGGGAATGTTCGATCACTTTTCCTCTTGGTTATGGACAAAATCAAGAGTGATATCGAAACCGGACAACTGCGTCCCGGTGAACGCCTCCCATCCGAAGCCGAACTATCCAAGCAGTTAGGCGTAAGCAGGGCAACCCTTCGCGAGGCGCTCCGTCTTCTGGAAGAAGAGAAAATTGTCATTCGCAGACACGGTGTAGGGACATTTATCAATTCCAAACCTGTTTTTTCAGGCGGAATTGGGGAACTCTTTAGTGTGACGGATGCAATTGAACGCCAAGGATACACAGCAGGAACGATGATCCTGAAGACGTACTTTGGCGAGGCAGGAGACGAGGAGCGGAAAAGCTTGGCCTTGAATCCGGGCGAAGGCGTGCTGACGGTAGAGCGCATTCGGACGGCCGACGGCGAACCAGTGGTCTACTGTATCGACCGTATTCCTGCGCGCTTGGTGCCAGAAGGCTACACGGCTGGCGGGGAGTCCATTTTCAAATGGCTGGAGAGCGCTACAGGGGTGCGAATTTCGTATGCAGTGGCTCACATTGAACCCATGGGCTACAATGAAAAGGTTTCCAATCTGCTGCACTGCGACAAATCTACACCATTGCTCTTGCTCAAGCAGATTCATTACGACGAAAGTGAAAAGCCGGTTTTATACTCCCATAACTACTTCAGAGCTGACAAAATTCACTTTCACGTCGTGCGGAGACGGTTGTAATCGTGGGGGAAACCTCACTCAACAATTTTCATCAACCAAAAACAGGGGGTAATCTCAGATGAAGAAAGTTCTATCCGTGCTTTCTGTGGCAACACTCAGCCTGTCGCTTGTTCTTGCTGGCTGCGGAAGCAAACCAGAAGCACAACCTCAAGGTCAGACTGGCGCAAGCAATGGCGGCGCTGAAGGCGGTGCCAAAACAGCGATCCGAGTTGGTATGGTTACGGACGTTGGCGGCGTAAACGACAACTCCTTCAACCAAAGTGCCTGGGAAGGTCTGCAACGTTTCCAAACCGAGCTGAACCTGCCAAAAGACAGCGTAAACTATCTGCAATCCACCAGCGATGCTGAGTATGTACCTAACCTGACTCAATTTGTAAAAGACAAATGGGATCTGACTTGGGGTATCGGTTTCCTGATGGGCGATCACCTGAAAAAAGTAGCTGACGAAAACAAAGATGCGAAACTGGCGATCATTGACGCGGAAGTAGATGCGCCTAACGTGGAATCCGTTCTCTTCAAAGAGCACGAAGGTTCCTTCCTCGCTGGGGTAGTAGCAGCGAAAATGACCAAAACGAAAACAGTCGGTTTCGTTGGTGGCGTTGAAATCCCGGTTATCAAACGTTTCGAAGTTGGTTTCGAAGCAGGGGTAAAAGCGGCTGATCCTAGCGTTAAAGTAATCAAAGTGTACACAGGTGCATTTGACAAGCCTGACCTTGGCAAATCCACTGCTTCCCAAATGTACGGTCAAGGCGCTGACATCATCTTCCACGCTTCCGGCGGTACAGGTGATGGCGTATTTAACGAAGCAAAAGACCGCAAAGCTAAAGGCGAAAACGTTTGGGTAATCGGTGTAGACAAAGACCAATCCCTGACATTCGGTGACGAGATTACTCTCACTTCCATGGTAAAACGCGTTGACGAAGCTGTATTCCGTGTATCCAAAGACCTGTCCGAAGGTAAATTCGAGGGCGGTAAAATCAAATGGCTCGGTCTTGCTGAAGACGGTGTAGGCTTGGCTTCCACTTCCAATAAGAACGTTCCAGAAGACGTACTGAAGCTGGTTGAAGAATACAAGCAAAAAATCGTTAAAGGCGAAATCTCGGTGCCAGACAAGTAAAACGATGAAGCGGCAAATGGACAAGGCTGGTTCTAGGAACTGGCCTTGTTCTTTACCTTCACACTAAACCCAAAAAAATGGGGTGAGCATGGTTGAGTTCGGTAAAAAAAGTAGTTGAGATGCGAGGGATTACCAAGCGGTTCCCGGGGATTGTGGCAAACGACAACATCACGCTTTCTGTCAAGCAAGGCGAAATTCATGCGCTTCTCGGCGAGAATGGCGCAGGCAAGTCGACGTTAATGAACATTTTGTTTGGCCTGTATCAACCAGATGAAGGCGAAATCCTTATCAACGAAAAAGTAGTGAAGATTACAAGCCCTAACGTTGCCAACGAGCTTGGCATCGGGATGGTGCACCAGCATTTTATGCTTGTGGAGACGTTTACGGTAACAGAAAACATTGTATTAGGAAACGAACCGAAAAACGGGTTGCAAATAGATATCCAAAGCGCTGAAAAAGCGGTGGAAAAGCTGTCAAATCAATACGGGCTAAAGGTTGATCCTAGAGCAAAGATTCAGGATATCTCCGTAGGGATGCAACAACGCGTAGAGATCTTGAAAACGCTTTACCGCGGGGCCGACATCTTGATTTTTGACGAGCCGACTGCTGTTCTTACCCCTCAGGAAATTCATGAACTCATTGAAATCATGCATAATTTGGTCAAAGAGGGCAAGACCATCATCCTGATTACCCACAAGCTCAAGGAAATCATGGCCGTCTGCGACGCCTGCACGATTATCCGTCGCGGGAAAGTGATTGACTCCGTGCTGGTTAAAGACACGAACCCGGACGAACTGGCAGCCAAAATGGTGGGGCGCGAAGTCAACTTCCGCGTGGATAAAACCGCGGCGAAGCCGAAGGAAACCATCCTCGCTGTCGAAAACCTCACCGCCATGGGCAACCGCGGCGTCAATGCGCTGAACAATCTCAGCCTGGAAGTGCGGGCGGGCGAGATTTTGGGGATTGCAGGCGTAGACGGCAACGGGCAGAGTGAACTGATTGAAGTTTTGACCGGGTTGCGGAAAGCAACCAGTGGCCGTGTCCTTCTCAATGGCAAAGACATTACGAACCAGTCGCCGCGGGATATTTCCGAATCGGGCTTGTCGCACATTCCGGAAGACCGTCATAAGCGCGGATTGGTTCTCGATTTTACCATGAGCGAGAATATGGTGTTGGAAACGTATTTCCACCCGACGTTTAACAAAAACGGCTTTCTCGACTATGGCGCGATTGACAAGCATGCGGCCAAGCTGATTGAGGAGTTTGACGTGCGCACGCCGTCGATCTACACGCCAGCGCGAGCATTGTCCGGAGGGAACCAGCAAAAGGCGATTATCGCCCGGGAAGTGGACAAAAACCCGGATTTGCTGATCGCGGCGCAGCCTACACGCGGTCTGGACGTAGGGGCGATCGAATTTATTCATCGCCGTCTGATCGAGCAACGCGACAAAGGCAAAGCGGTTCTGCTGCTTTCCTTGGAGCTGGATGAGGTCATCAACGTCTCTGACCGGATTGCCGTGATTTATGAAGGTAGCATTGTAGGAATTGTCGATGCGAAATCGACGAGCGAGCAAGAGCTGGGCTTGATGATGTCCGGCGGAAAACGAATGCCTGGAGGAGGAAACGATGAATAAAGTGATTGCCGTCTTTACAAAAGAATCGTTCCTCGTTCCTGTCGTCGCGATCATTCTCGGCCTGCTGACCGGGGCGATCGCCATGCTGGCAGGCGGCTTCAACCCGATTCAGGCTTACATGGCCCTGATTGAAAAGGTATTCGGAAGCGCGTATAACTTCGGGGAAACGATCCGGCAGATTACACCGCTGATCTTTACGGGTCTTGCAGTGGCGTTTGCCTTTCGGACAGGACTGTTCAACATTGGGGCAGAGGGGCAGTTTATTGTAGGGATGATCGCTGCGACGACAGTAGGGGTTTCTTTTGATCTTCCTGCTTACATCCACGCTCCTCTCGCTGTGATTGCAGGTGCGGTAGCAGGCGGCCTGTGGGGCTCGATTGCCGGTTACTTGAAAGCCGCTCGCGGCGTGAACGAGGTTATCACCAGCATCATGCTGAACTGGGTCGCGCTGTACTTGGCAAACTGGGTCATGAATGCGTTTTTCATCCCGGCCGGACAACAGCGTTCGGAAATGATTAAGGAATCATCCATGATTACGATTAGCTGGCTCTCGCAAATGTTTGACAGTGCCCGCTTGCACTGGGGAACCTTGCTTGCTGTGCTTGCCGCTATCTTTTTCTACGTCATTCTTTGGAAAACGAAGTCCGGCTACGAATTGCGTGCCGTAGGTCTGAATCCGCACGCTTCCGAATATGCGGGGATGAACGTAAACCGCAACGTCGTCAATGCGATGTTCATCGGCGGCATGTTCGCGGGGATTGGCGGCGCTTGCGAGATTTTGGGCGTGTTCCATTACCAGGCGATCATGACTGCGCAGCCAGGCTATGGCTTCGACGGTATCGCTGTCGCGTTGATCGGCGGAAATACGCCGCTTGGCGTCGTGCTTGCCGCCATCTTGTTCGGGATTCTCACTTTCGGGGCAGCCGGCATGAAGTTCGGCGCTGGCGTGCCTGTTGAGCTGATCCGTGTCGTAATCGCTTCGGTCATCTTCTTTGTGGCGGCGCACGGCATCGTGAAAATTTTTGTCAAACCAATCTTGAAGAAGAAAAAGGAAGGTGGAAACTGATGGATTGGGGAGTCATTCTTAGCAACCTCGTTCATGATACCATCGTGTTTTCCACTGCCCTGATTTTTGCCTCTCTGGGCGGGCTCTATTCCGAGCGCTCTGGTGTCGTGAATATTGCGCTGGAAGGCATGATGATTATCGGTGCCTTTACAGGTGCCGTCATTACGTACGCGTTCCAAGATTCGCTGGGAGCATTCGCTCCGTGGATCGGCTTTATTTTGGCGGGGATCGCCGGTTCGATTTTTGCCCTTCCGCACGCTGTCGCTTCCGTTACCTTCAAAGCGGACCAGACAGTCAGCGGCGTGGCCTTGAACTTTTTGGCGGCAGGTCTGTCCGTGTACTTGACCAAAATCATCTTTAACGGCGCGGGCCAGACAACGACCTTGTCCAGCGTCTTTGCTAAGTGGGAAATTCCGCTTTTGCACGACATCCCGTATTTGGGACATGCTATCTTTGAAGCGTATCCGACGAGCTATTTGGCGTTTATCGCGGTCTTTTTGACCTGGTACCTGATCTTCAAAACTCCGTTCGGCTTGCGTCTACGCGCGGTCGGTGAGCATCCGCGCGCTGCTGACACGGTAGGGATCAACGTGAAAAGAATGCGTTATACCGCTGTCATGATTAGCGGTGCGCTGGCTGCTTTGGGCGGGGCGACAATCTCGCTGACGACGACGAGCAACTTTTCCCATAACACCGTATCCGGCCAAGGGTTTATCGCGATTGCCGCGTTGATTTTCGGAAAATGGCATCCGGCCGGAGCGATGGGCGCTGCCTTGTTCTTCGGGGTTGCCCAAGCGATCAAGTCTTTGGTGCAGATTTTCGGACTGACCAAGTTCATTCCGACCGAGTTTATTTTCATGCTGCCGTACGTACTGACTATTTTGGTCATGGCTGGTCTGGTTGGACGCTCCAACGCTCCTGCCGCACTGGGCAAACCGTACGATACCGGCTCTCGTTAAGGATCAGTTGACATAATTTGCGTCTGGAACCCGTTCCTTTCCGTATGCGATAATTTTTCTTGTGAGATTGCGCGGGGAGGGAAAGAAATGAACTGCTGGCTACATAAGCGCAGCCGTTTACGTTCTGCCGGGATTCTGGGCGCTTTTTTTGCCTGTCTTGGTCTGTGGCTGTCTGGCGGACTAGCCAGTACGGCAGCGGCAAAAGAGCCAGGTCCGGTCATATCGCTGGTAGTGGATGGCAAAGGGGTGGAGTCTGACGTTTTGCCGCTGCGCCAAAACGGACGGATGCTCGTGCCGATCCGGGTGATTGCCGAAGCGACAGGGTCGCAGGTCGAGTATGATGCCGAGCAACAGCGCGTTTCTTTTGGCCAAAAAGGCAAGCATGTCTCGCTCGATGTCAACAGTCGGCTGGCGTATGTGAACGGGGAGCGGGTTACGCTGGAGGCGCCGCCGATTATCGTCAATCAACGTACGCTCGTGCCGCTGCGCTTCGTCAGCGAGGCGCTCGGCTACCAGGTGGAGTGGGACGCGACGTCGTCCGTGGCGCACGTGCAGACAAAGCCTGTGGAGGATCGTGCCGTCACGGTAGAGGAAGCCGCCAATCCGTACGTGGTGCAGCCAAATGACACGCTCGGGGCCATTGCGCTTCGCCACGGGACGACGATGAGTGCGATCAAGAAAAACAACTACTTGTCCAGCGATCAACTGACGATTGGGCAAATTCTGTTTTTGCCGCACGCGGCGAAAAAAGCGGAGCATCCTCTGGCAGACAAGGTCGGAGATAAACGCTTGCTCGGTCAGGAATACTTGTTTCCGTTCAACGATGCGAGCTGGTACGAGCCGTATGGCGACAGCTTCGGTTCCGATCGCGAATGGACGGAGAGCCACAACGGCAGTGTCCGCAGGCATGAAGGCATCGACATCATGGCGCCAAAAGGGACGCCGATCTATTCGGTTTCGGACGGGACGATCAATCGCGTAGGCTGGAATACGTACGGCGGCTGGCGGATCAACATTACCGATAAAAACGGGCAGTTTCGCATGTATTACGCCCACCTCAGCGCCTACGCTCCCGGCCTTCGCGTCGGGGGGACGGTCAAGGCAGGACAGTTGATCGGATTTGTCGGAGATACAGGCTATGGCGGTCCAGGTACGGTGGGGATGTTTGCGCCTCATCTGCATTTCGGGCTGTATCGGAATGACAACGGACGAGCTGTCGATCCGTACGACTACCTTCGTTACTGGGAGCAAAACAAAGTGGTAAGCTTGTTTGGGTAATGGGACAGACTATACGGTAAGGAATCCTGACGAATAGGAGGGCTTTTCGTATGTGGATCTGTCCATACTGTGGAGGAAATCACGGCTTGCCTTTTCACGACGAGCAGTTGGATGGCGTGCTTTGCCTGTCTTCTGATTGCGGCCGGTTCGTGGAAGAAGGCGTCACTTCGGAAGATACCAGAGATTGGGATTATATGGATATGTAGCATCGAGAGCGAGCACGCGCCCGAAAAGGCCGGCTTGCTCTTTTTCTTTTTCGCGAAAAAAACACAGGAACAGCCGGACGCCAAAGGACGAAAGCGAGGAGTCTTACGGCGGGCCGCAGGCGCATACGATGGAAAACAGGCAGTTATAATGGAAGATTCTGATGAAAGATGGCCTGCCAATTGGTTACAATAGAGAAGTATAAGCAGATGGAGAAGGGAGAAGTTGCCATGAAAGCACAGACGTCTGAGATCGCGTTTCAAAGCTCCCAAATGAACGGGATGAACGTACATATTCTTCCGACCGCCAAATTCAAGACTACGACGATCGTGACGATGATTGAACAGGCTCTGTCGGAGGAACACGTGACCAAGACCGCGCTGCTGGCGAACGTCATGAAGCGGGCGAGCGCCCGTTTTCCGGAGACCAAGCTGTTGCGTGCGCACCTCGACTTTTTGTACGGCGCCATTTTTGATGTAGATGTCATGAAAAAAGGCGAACGGCAAATCCTGCAAATTTATATGGAGGTGCCGAACGAGAAGTACTTGTCTAAAGAGGACGCGCTATTGGAGCAGGCGATTCAGTTCGTAGGCGACATGCTGGTGCGGCCGTATGTGCAAAACAATGCGTTTGCCGAGAAGTATGTGACGCAGGAAAAAGAAGCGCTGCGAAAGCGGATCGAGAGCCTGATTGACGACAAGATGAAGTACGCCAATCAGCGCGTCACAGAAGAGATGTGCAAAGGAGAGCCGTTCTCCCTGCTGGTCCAGGGGCGAGTGCAAGACTTGCCGGCGATCACGGGCCAGGAGCTGTACCGCTATTTTCAGGAAATCACCACAACCAATCCGATCAACATGTTTGTCGTCGGGGATGTCGAGCCGCAAACAGTGGCCGATGCGATCCGCACGCACATCCCGCTTGCGCGCAAGGCAGCGGGCGAGTTGCAGCTCGGTGGCGCGACCAAGCAAGTTGCGGAAGAAAAGGAAGTCGTCGATCGCCTCGATGTGAACCAGGCCAAGCTGAATATCGGCTGCCGCACGCAGGTGACGTACAAGGATGACGACTATCCGGCCTTGCTGTTGTACAACGGCATTTTGGGCGGATTCCCGCATTCCAAGTTGTTTGTCAATGTCCGGGAAAAAGAAAGCCTCGCTTACTACGCTGTATCGCGCCTGGAGAGCCATAAAGGAATCATGATGATTATGTCCGGCATCGACGTCGGCAAATACAAGCGCGCAGTCGAGATCATCAAGGAACAGTTGGAGCAGATGCGGGCAGGCAATATTTCCGAGGAAGAGCTGACGCAGACGCGAGCTACCTTGTCCAACCAGTTTCGCGAGCTTTTGGACAGCGCCCGCGGCATGATTGATTTCACTTACAACGGCGTGATTAGCGGCCGCAAGCGCAAGCTGGATGAACTGCTCGCGGGAATTGAGAAGGCCGGCATCGAAGACATCAAACGGGTGGCGAATAAGGTAGCAATCGATACGATCTACTTGCTGCGCGACAAGAAGGGAGAGGCGTAATTATGCAGACGACTGTTTTTGAGCAAGTAAACGAAACCGTCTACCACGAAACATTGGACAATGGGCTGCAAGTTTTCCTGGTTCCCAAGCAAGGCTTCAGCAAGACGTACGCCGTATTTACCACACGCTATGGCTCGATTGACAGCCACTTCAAGACGCGCAGCGGCGAAGAGATTAATGTGCCGGACGGAATCGCGCATTTTCTTGAGCACAAAATGTTTGAGAAAAAAGATCGCGACGTCATGCACGAGTTCAGCAAAAACGGAGCCTCCTGCAACGCGTTCACCAGCTTCAACCGTACCGCGTACCTGTTTTCATGCACAGACAAGCTGGACGACAACCTGAATCTGCTGCTCGATTACGTGCAGGAGCCGTACTTCACGGATGCCAGCGTGGAAAAGGAGAAAGGGATCATCGGTCAGGAAATTACGATGTACGACGACAATCCGGACTGGAAAGTGTACATGAATCTGCTCAAGGCGATGTACCAAAAATATCCGATCAACATCGAAATCGCGGGCACGATCGAAACGATCTCGCACATCACCAAAGAATACCTCTACCAATGCTATGAAACGTTTTACCATCCGGCGAACATGCTGCTTCTGGTCGTAGGCTCGTTTGAACCGGAGGCGATCATGAAGCTGATCCGCGAGAACCAGACGAAAAAGGAATTTCCGCCCGCACCGCAAATTACCCGGGTATTTCCCGAGGAGCCTGCCGCACCGGCTCAGGAAAAGATCGAAGCGTTTCTCACCGTCGGTCTGCCCAAGTGCATGATCGGCATCAAGGAAAAGGAAACGGGACTGACCAAAGAAGCGTTGCTGCGCAGAGATTTGACGACGAAGCTCGTGCTGGATATCGCGTTTGGCACCAGTTCAGCCATTTACGAGCGGCTGTATGAGAGCGAGCTGATTACGGACAGCTTTGATTTTGACTACAGCAGCGAACAGGACTACGCCTATACGATCATCGGCGGAGACACGCCCGACCCGGATCGGCTCGTGGCGACGATCAAGGCAGAAATCGCGCAGCTCAAGCAAAAAGGGATCGGCCAGGAGGAGTTCGAGCGGGCCAAGCGGAAAAAGATCGGCCATTTCCTGCGCTCGCTCAACTCCGTGGAGTTTATCGCCAATCAGTTTACGAGCTTCAAGTTCAACGGAAACGATCTGTTCTCCGTGGTGCCAACGTTGGAGTCAATTACACGCGAAGAAGCGGAGACGCGCCTGCAGGAGCATTTTCTCGAGGAGCAAATGGCGGTATCCATCGTGCGTTCCGCTTCGCCGCAGGAGTAGAACATGAGCATGACGGAAAAAATGCCTTGGGCATTGGTGACGGGGGCTTCCGGAGAAATCGGCCAGGCGATCGGTACCTACCTGGCGGAAGCAGGGGTGCCCCTTTACCTGCATTACAACCGCTCAGAGCACAAGCTGGACCGGCTGGTGCATCTGTGCTCTGAGCGCGCTGTCCCTTGCGTCAAGCTGCAGGCTGACTTGCGCGATCCTGGGCAGATCGCGGCGATGTTCGGGCAGATGTCAGCGCCGCCGCTTCTCGTTGTCAACAACGCCTCGGCCGATCACGTCGGGTTGTTTACCGACGTGTCTGTCGAGACGTTTGACGAGCTGGTGGCGATGAACGTTCGCTCCGCCTTTTTGGTTTGCCAGGCTGCCTTGCCTGCGATGCTGCGCGAGCGCTACGGACGAATCGTCAATGTCTCGTCGATCTGGGGACTGACTGGCGGCTCCTGCGAGGTGCTTTACTCTTTGACCAAAGGCGCGATCAACACGTTTACCAAAGCGCTCGCCAAGGAAATGGCCCCGAATGGCATCACGGTCAACGCGGTTGCTCCCGGAGCGATCCAGGGCGGGATGATGGAGCGTTTTTCCCCGGATGAAGTGGAGATGATCGCGGACGAAATCCCCGCGAACCGCCTGGGCGACCCCCGCGAGGTGGCGGCTGTCGTGCGTTTTTTGCTGTCCGCAGACGCAAGCTACGTCACAGGCCAGATCATCAGTCCAAACGGCGGCTGGTACACGTAAGTCCTGTTCCCGCTCTCGTGAATAATTTCCGAGAAATGGTGGAAGTCTACCTCTTGTGTGGGCGGTCGGTAGAAGACCGTTGCCGCAACGAAAAAAGGAGGGAATTTCCTAATGTCGATTTTGGACAACTTTCGCGACTGGAAAGAGTTTCTCGGAGAGCGAGTAGAGCAGGCGAAACAGGCTGGCATGGAAAGCCAGACACTGGAAAACGTAGCGTACCAGATTGGAGGCTATCTGGCAGAGCAGGTCGACCCGAAAAACGAACAAGAGCGTCTGTTGAAGCAGCTCTGGGATGCGGGCGATCAGCAGCAACAGCAAGCACTCGCTTCCCTCATGGTGAAGCTCGTTCAAAATTCCGATAATGTCAATCGTGGCAACTAGACGTTTAAATCCCCTATTCATGGGGATTTTTCTTTTCGCGTTTGTCGAATGATACGAACGTGATATACTACAGAAGAAGATCATTTTGGGTGGCGGAGAGGATTGTATATGGAAGCGAAAAAAGAATGGTACATGGAGTACGAAATTGCCCGCAACCGTCCGGGTCTGTTAGGGGACGTGTCTTCTATTCTGGGGATGTTGAACATTAATATCGTGACGATCAACGGCGTGGATACGATGCGACGCGGCATGCTGCTCTTGACGGACGACGATGAAAAAATGGAGGTTTTGCGCAATGTTGTGCAAAAAATGGACAACATAACCATAACGAGGTTGCGTCCCCCGACCATGCTCGACCGTCTTGCCGTTCGGCATGGCCGGTACATCGAGCGTGACAGCGAGGACAAAAAAACGTTCCGTTTTGTGCGCGACGAGCTGGGGCTTTTGGTAGACTTCATGGCCGAGATTTTGAAAAAAGAGGGCCATCAGCTAATCGGCATCCGGGGAATGCCTCGCGTGGGGAAGACGGAGTCGATGATTGCAGCAAGTGTATCGGCGAACAAGCGCTGGACGTTCATTTCCTCAACTTTGCTGCGACAAACGGTGCGAAGCTCCTTAGCCATTGATGAAATGTCTACCGATCATGTATATTTGATAGATGGGATTGTTTCAACGCTGCGATCGACAGAGAAGCACTACACCCTGCTTCGGGAGATTATGAACTTTCCTGCCGCGAAAATCATTGAGCATCCGGATATTTTTGTGCGGGAGTCTGAGTACGAAATGTCTGATTTCCACTACATTATCGAACTTCGCCACTATCCAGATGAGGAGATTACATACGAGCTGATTAACAATCGCGGCTTTGATAATTTTGACATGAATTAAGGAGGGGCAACTGTGTCTGAGCTAGGTCAAGTCTTGCAAAGGGCCCGCGAGGAAAAAGGAATCACGCTCGACGACATCCAACGAATCACCAAGATACAGCGGCGATATTTGGAAGCCATTGAAAGAGGTCATTTTCATGTACTTCCTGGCCACTTTTATGCGCGTGCGTTCATAAAGAGCTATGCGGAAGCCGTCGGTTTGGACCCGAATCACATCCTGACGCATTTCCAGGCCGATTTGCCAGCCCAGCCGCCAACGGAGCAAGTGGAGAGATTGCGTCGCCGGAGAGTTGCTTCCGCGAATAATCCGCTGCAGGCGGGGCGTTGGGTCACCAAAACTTTGCTGGTGTTGTTCATTGCCTTGATTATCGGCGTTATTTACATCGCAGCAGTAAATAACAACGGCAATATCAGCACGCAGCCTGTACCAAGCGGAACAGTCACTCCTGGAGCGGAAATCGTCACTCCGGACAAAGGTGGAGGGGTTCCCACCTCGCCGATCGCGCAGCAGCCGCAACCGCCATCTACTGTCACGCCTCCCCCTGAGCCGGGAACGACGACACCCGAGCCGGGAGAGGTCACTTCTCAGGCGACGATCACGTTCGATTCGCAGCAAGGTTCCATGTACAACTACTCCCTGCAGGGTGGAGAAAAAATCACCGTCCACCTGAAAGTGAAGGAAGACAGAAGCTGGTTCGGGGTATCGGAAGGAAAAGGCAAAAAGTACGTCGAGGAAGGCGAACTGAAAAAGGGAGCCAAGGAAGAAATCACGATTGAACTGGGGAAATCGGCGTATGTGCGTCTCGGAAAGCCGACCGTTGTCGAATTGACGGTGAACGGAGCGGTAGTCGATACGTCCAAAATGAAGTTCATGCCGTCGAACATCACCATCAAAATGAAAGAAGCAGCAGCACAGTAGGCAAGCGTAATGCTTGCCTTTCGTACTTTCGTCTCTTTTGACACTTCCTTTAGGCTTATATTATACTGGATAGGTGTAATATGGGCTGGTGTGACCAATTGGAGGAAAAAAGATGGCAGAGAAGGTAGGTACGCGAGAAAAAGTAGCGATTGTTACGCTGGGCTGTGAAAAGAATCTTGTCGATTCGGACATGATGGCCCATCTGATAGATGAAAAAGGCTATGAACTGGTTGACAATCCGGAAGAAGCAACCGTGGTCATCGTCAATACCTGTGGTTTCATCGATGCAGCCAAGGAAGAATCTGTGAACAAGATTCTGGAAATGGGTGAATTGAAGGAAACCGGCAAGCTGAAATCGCTTGTGGTGGCAGGCTGTCTCACACAACGCTACAAAGAGGATATCTTGAACGAGATTCCCGAGGTGGACGGCATTGTCGGTACAGGCGATTTTATGTCGATTACAGGGATCATTGAAGAATCGCTGGCGGGCAAGCGTCCGATTTTTGTGGGCAACCCGATCTTTACGTACGAAGATGTAGTAAAGCGGAAGGTGAAGGAAGGCACGTACTCTGCATACATTAAAATTGCCGAGGGCTGCGACAACGCCTGTACCTTCTGTAGTATTCCCCTGATGCGGGGTGGCTTCCGCAGCCGGACGATTGAATCCATCGTCGAAGAGGCGCGCCACCTGGCTGCGCAGGGGATTGTAGAAGTGAGCCTGATCGCTCAAGATTCCACGAACTACGGTACAGACATTTACGATGGAAAGCTGATGTTGCCAGAGCTGTTGAACCGTTTGGCGGAAGTGGATGGAATCGAGTGGATTCGTCTGCACTACGCCTATCCGGGCTTTTTTACAGACGAGCTGATCCACACGTTTGCGACCAATCCAAAAGTGTGCAAATACGTGGACATGCCGCTGCAACACTCGGAAGACCATATCCTGAAAAGAATGCGTCGTCCGGGGCGACAAACGGATATTCGCGAGCTTGTGGCGAAAATCCGCGCGCAGGTGCCGGATGTAGCGCTGCGCACCTCGTTGATCGTAGGCTTCCCTGGAGAGACAGAAGAGGACTTCGAGCGCCTTTGCGAGTTTGTGAAGGACATCCGCTTCGATCGACTGGGCGTGTTTACGTATTCGAATGAGGATGACACTCCTGCTTCCCGCTTGCCCGACCATGTCGACGAAGAAGTCAAGGAAAAGCGCGCGAACATGCTGATGGAAATTCAGCGTGAGGTTGCAGGCGATCGCAACGGTCGCTTCGTCGGCCAGGAGCTGGACGTTCTCATCGAACGCTACGAGGGACGCAACGATATTTATGTAGGCCGGACGCAATACGACGCCCCGGAAATTGACGGGGAAGTATTCGTCACAGGGTTCAAAGGCAAATTAGGCTCTATCGTAAAAGTGAAGATCACACACTCCTATGAATACGATTTGGCCGGGGAGGTAGTCTAGGTGAATCTCGCCAACCGCATCACCCTCGCCAGGATTTTCCTGGTGCCGGTAGTCATGTTTTTTCTGCTGGTGCGTTACAACATCGGGACATTTTCCATTGGCAGCCTGACGATGACGTATAACGAGCTGATTGCGGCTTTGGTGTTTATCCTAGCAGCCAGTACGGACGGACTCGACGGTTACATCGCTCGCAAACGCAAGATCGTGACGAATCTGGGAAAATTTTTGGACCCGCTTGCAGACAAATTGCTGATCTCCGCAGCGCTGATTTCCCTCGTGGAGATGCAGCGTCTGGAAGCGTGGATCGCGATTGTCATCATCAGCAGGGAATTTGCTGTAACAGGTTTGCGCCTGGTCGCTGCGGCAGAAGGTCAGGTAATTGCTGCCAGCGCATTGGGTAAACTGAAGACATGGGTTCAGATTGTGGCGATTACCGCTGTCATGATCCGCAACTTCCCCTTTGAATTTTTCGGGATTCCGTTTGACGAAGTCGCCACGTGGGCTATGGTCGTTATCACGCTTTATTCCGGGTACGACTACTTTGCGAAAAATCGCAACGTCATCCAATACTCGTAGCTACGGGTATTGGTCTCTTTTTTCACAAGACTCTTCTCTATAGCCGCTATCGGTGATAAACTGTTTGGTTAGAGGCTTTTCTACTCTCAAAGAGAATGGATGAGGAAAATGAGAGCGGAGATTATCGCAGTAGGTACCGAGCTTTTGCTAGGCCAAATTGCCAACACAAATGCCCAGTTTCTGTCGCAGAAGCTGGCGGAAATTGGCGTGGGAGTCTATTTCCATACGGTTGTGGGAGATAACTCAGAGCGATTGCGGCAGGTCATTGCGCTCGCATCCGGCCGATCCGATCTCGTCATTTTGACAGGGGGGCTTGGACCGACCCAGGATGACCTGACAAAAGAAACGGTGGCAGCACACGTGGGCGTCGGGCTGGAAACGAACCAGGAAGCCATGGAAAGAATTGAACAATTCTTTTTGCAACGTGGGATTGTCATGACGGAGAACAATCGGAAGCAGGCGCTGGTGCTCTCAGGCAGCCATGTCTTTTCCAACGACTTCGGGATGGCGCCTGGGATGGCGATCCGTCATGACAGTTGTACGTTCGTGCTGCTCCCTGGACCGCCGAGCGAGCTGTACCCGATGGTGGATCGCTACGTGATGCCGTACTTGACAGACCTGTTGCCAGAGAAGCAAGTATTCCATTCCCATGTGCTGCGCTTCTACGGAATCGGGGAATCCGCTCTGGAGGAGCGGCTGCTGGATTTGATTGAAAAGCAGGACAACCCGACGATCGCGCCGTATGCCAAGGAGTTTGAAGTGACGCTCAGGCTCACGGCGAGAGCGGCTACGGCAGAAGAAGGGGAAGCGCTGATTTTGCCGGTGGAAGAAGAAATTCGCAAGCGTGTTGGCGAGTATGTGTACGGGATGGGAGAAGATTCGTCCCTGCATGCCGTCTTGGTGAGCGAGCTGAAAAAGCGAAACGAAACGATCGCATGTGCGGAAAGCTGTACAGGCGGCACGGTCGCTTCGCTGATTACGTCCGTTCCCGGCAGCTCGTCTGTTTTTCAAGGCGGCGTAGTCTGTTATACAAACGATGTGAAAAAACGGCTGCTTGACGTGCCCGAAGAGGTTTTGAATACGGACGGTGCGGTCAGTCGGCAAACGGCGCAGTTGCTTGCAGAAAATGTGCGAGCCAAGCTGGGAGCCACATACGGCGTGTCCGTGACGGGTGTGGCTGGACCCGACCCTTCGGAGGGCAAGCCTGTTGGCCTTGTCTACGTCGGAATTGCGGGTGAAGGGATGCCCACAGTAGTAAAAGAACTGCGCCTGGCTGGCAGAAGACAGGCGATTGTTGGGCGTGCCGCCAAATTTGCGCTATTTTATGCGCTGCAAATGCAAAAAGAAAGGTGACGTTTTCATGACGATGTTTTCTGATTTTCCTTTACATAAATCCATTTTGCAGGCGATCCACGATATGGGCTTCGAAGAGCCATCGCCGATCCAGGCCGCTTGCATTCCGAAAGTGCTGGCTGGGGGAGACCTGATCGGCCAAGCACAGACGGGAACGGGTAAGACCGCAGCTTTCGGGATTCCGCTCGTGGAGAAAATTACGCCAGCCAACCGCGTACAGGCTATCGTGCTGACTCCGACGCGCGAGCTTGCCATCCAGGTTGCCGGAGAGCTGCTGCGCATCTCCAAATACAACAAAGTACGCACGCTGCCGATCTACGGCGGACAGTCGATCGGCCACCAGATTCGCGCCCTGCGCCAAGGCGTGCAGATCGTAGTCGGGACGCCCGGCCGCGTCATGGACCACCTGCGCCGCAAAACATTGAAGCTCGATCATGTACATACACTCGTTCTGGATGAAGCGGACGAAATGCTGGACATGGGCTTCATCGAAGATATCGAAACGATCATCACACATATGCCGGAAGAGCGTCAGACTCTGCTTTTCTCCGCAACGATGCCGCCTGAAATCAAGCGCCTGGCGACCCGCTACATGAAGCAGCCGCAAACGATCGCGGTCAGCCGCGAAGAAGTGACAGCGCCATTGATCGAACAAGTGTATTACAAAGTGTTTGACCGGAACAAAGTAGAGAGCCTGTGTCGCATTCTCGACAGCGAGGACGTGGAGCTTGGCATCATCTTCTGCCGCACCAAGCGCGGGGTGGATGAGCTGTCCGAAGTGCTGCAATCTCGCGGGTATTTGGCGGACGGCTTGCACGGCGATCTTTCCCAGGCGCAGCGCGACAAGGTGATGAATGCCTTCCGCGAAGGCTCCATCGAGTTTTTGATCGCCACCGACGTAGCGGCGCGCGGGATCGACGTAGGAAACGTATCCCACGTCATCAACTACGACATTCCGCAAGACTCCGAGAGCTACGTGCACCGGATCGGGCGTACAGGCCGCGCCGGACGCAAAGGAATCGCCATGACTTTGGTGACTCCGCGTGAAGTTAGACAGATGATGTTCATCCAGAAGCAGACAAAAGCACAAGTGCTGTCCCGCAACGTTCCGTCGCTGGAGGAAGTGGCTGAGCGCAAGCAGGAGCAGCTCCGCGAGCAGTTGACCAGCCTGCTGGAAAGCGATGCGATTGCGGATATGTACCAAAAAGTAGCGGAAACGCTCGTTGGCCAATACCCGGCTGAGAAGGTTGCGGCTGCGGCACTGCACCTGGCTTTCCATACCGAAGCAGGGCAAATTCAGGAGACCGAAGCGTACAACTTCGGAGAGACGGGTGCGGCAAAAGGCATGGTGCGTTTCTTCCTGAACGTAGGCCGCAACGCGAACATGAAGCCGCAAGATTTGGTTCGCGAAATTTCCGAGTCGGTCGGCATCCCGGGCAAAGCGGTGGGCCGCATCGACATTTTCGAAAACTTCACGTTTGTGGAAGTGCCGGAGGAAGTGGCGGCGTTCGTCTACGAATCGCTCCGCCAAACCCGGATCAACGGCAAGCGCATCAACCTGGAGCCGGCGAAGCCGCGCGGTGCGAAGCGCTCCTAACTTCGCTACAGGTGAAAAACAGACAGCCATTTCGCTGGAAACCTCCAGGAAATGGCTGTTTTTTGTGATGCGAATATTTGTTCGCAAAAAACACTTGGCAAACGGTTCTGTCTCGATGTATGATGAAGACAAGCAAAAGAGATGCGAATAGTGAAAGGGTGTGTACCATTTGTCAGATCGTCGCGCAGCTTTGGAGAGTGCATTGCGTCAAATAGAAAAGCAATTTGGAAAAGGTTCCATCATGAAGTTGGGAGAAGTGTCCAACGTTCAGATTTCTACCGTTTCCAGTGGAGCGTTAGCTTTGGATATCGCATTGGGTGTGGGTGGATTCCCGCGCGGCCGGATCGTCGAGATTTACGGTCCAGAGTCTTCCGGTAAAACAACCGTAGCACTGCATGCCATCGCAGAAGTGCAAAGACAAGGCGGACAAGCAGCTTTCATCGATGCCGAGCACGCGCTGGACCCTGTCTATGCAGCGAAGCTGGGCGTGAACATTGACGAGCTGCTGCTCTCCCAGCCGGATACCGGGGAGCAAGCATTGGAAATTGCCGAGGCGCTCGTACGCTCCGGTGCAGTCGATATCATTGTCGTGGACTCGGTAGCAGCGCTCGTTCCGAAGGCAGAGATTGAAGGCGAAATGGGAGACTCCCACGTAGGTCTGCAAGCCCGCCTCATGTCGCAAGCCCTGCGCAAGCTGTCCGGTGCGATCAACAAGTCCAAGACGATTGCGATCTTCATCAACCAGTTGCGTGAAAAAGTAGGCGTGATGTTCGGGAACCCGGAAACAACTCCTGGTGGACGCGCCCTGAAGTTCTACGCGAGCGTGCGCCTCGATGTCCGCAAAGCCGAAGCGATCAAAGTCGGCAACGACATCATGGGTAGCAAGACCAAGATCAAAGTCGTGAAAAACAAAGTAGCGCCACCGTTCAAGGTCGCTGAAGTGGACATCATGTACGGGGAAGGGATCTCCAAAGAGGGCAGCATCCTCGATATCGGTTCCGAAATCGACGTCGTGCAAAAAAGCGGTGCGTGGTACTCCTTCAACGAGGAGCGCCTCGGCCAAGGACGGGAAAACTCGAAAGTCTTCCTCAAGGAAAACCCGCATATTGCAGCGCAGATCGAGGCAAAAGTTCGCGAGTACTTCAGCCTCAACCCTGGTTCCGTTCCAGAGGCAGAGCCGGTGATCGATCCGGAGCAAGAGGAAGAGCCAGCATTTGACCTCGATTAATGAGCGAAAAGTCAACAGCCTGTCGATGAGACAGGCTGTTTTGTGTGAAAAACGACTGGAGAGGAGCGAGAGCGCATGAAGAGCGGCCAAATTACTGCCGTTCACCGCGATAACAAGCAGAGGCAGCGCTACCATATAGATTTGGACGGGGAGTATGCGTTTACGGTACATGAAGACATACTGGTAAAGTACAACCTGTTTAAAGGCACGGAGGTAGACGAGGCATTTTACAGCGAGGTGCTGGTCGCAGAAGAAAAGCACAAGGCGTATTTGGGTGCGTTGAAGTATTTAGGGATGCGTCCGCGCACGCGCAGTCAACTGCATGCGTACTTGCTGGAAAAGGGCTTCGAGATCCGCGTCGCCGACGAGATTTGCCAGCGCTGCGAGGAGCAAGGGTACATAGACGACGAAGCGTTTGCCAAGCAATGGGTGGAGGAGAGGCTGCGCCTGAAGCCGCGAAGCTCCTATATGCTGCGGATGGAGCTGGCACAGCGCGGAGTGGACAAGTCGATTGCAGAAGATGCCGTGCAGGGCGTTTCCAGAGAGGCTGAACTGGAAGCGGCGCGCGCTTTGGTAGAGAAGAAAGCGCGGCGCATCGAAGGAGCGCCGAATCCTGACGAGGAGAGAAAGCTGTTAGCCATGCTGATGCGCAAAGGATTCTCGCATTCCATCATCCAACAGATTCGGGGAGAATTGCGCCAGAGAAGGGTTGGAGAGGATTGACTCTATTTGCATGTTCTTGACAATTCTTGTTCACAAATAATAAAATAGGTTTGTATTTACTTGGTGTATCATAACTTTTTGCGCTTTGCTCACTCGTTGCCTGTGAAACAACTGAACAACCGTGCGACAGCAGTACGGATTCAGCGGACCGAGTAAAATCGGTCCTGTTTTTTAGCGAATGTTCAAATGCGAGAGCAAAACGAAAGCGGCACTCCATGAAAAACGAATGCTTGGAAAGCGGGGAGATGTCTTACAATAAGGAGGTGAAACGAAAAAGCCTATGGATCCTATACTAACAGTTGTCATCGTGCTCGTCGCCCTGCTCATCGGCTTGGGTGCTGGCTACTTCATTCGTAAATCGATTGCGGAAGCAAAAATCTCCAGTGCGGAGGAAGCTGCGCGCCAGATCGTCGAGGAAGCGAAACGGGACGCCGAAGCCGTAAAAAAGGAAAAGGTGCTGGAAGCCAAGGATGAAGTGTTCAAGCTTCGTTCCGAAGCAGAAACCGAGTTGCGTGAGAGACGCAACGAGATCCAGCGTCAGGAACGGCGTATTCTTCAAAAAGAGGAGACGCTGGACCGCAAGATGGAACAGTTGGAGCGCAAGGAAGAAGAGTTGTCTGAGCGCGACCGTACCATCGCAGAACTGCAAAGCAAGGTAGAGCACTTATATAAAGAACAAGTTTCCGAGCTGGAACGCATTTCCGGACTGACGCAGGATGAAGCGAAAAATATCATTCTGACCGATGTGGAAAATACCGTTCGCCACGAAATGGCTGTGATGATTAAAGAAATAGAGACACAAGCCAAAGAAGAGGCGGACAAACGCGCTCGTGAAATTATTACCACCTCCATTCAACGCTGTGCAGCCGATCACGTCGCAGAAACCACCGTTTCTGTCGTGACGTTGCCAAACGATGAGATGAAGGGCCGGATTATCGGACGGGAAGGCCGAAACATTCGCGCGCTTGAGACGTTAACCGGTATCGATCTGATTATCGACGACACGCCAGAAGCCGTCATCCTGTCTGGCTTTGATCCGGTCCGCCGGGAAATCGCCAAAACAGCGCTTGATAAGCTCGTAGCGGATGGCCGTATCCACCCTGCCCGTATTGAGGAAATGGTGGAAAAAGCACGCCGTGAAGTAGACGAGCGCATTCGCGAATACGGAGAACAAGCAACATTTGAAACCGGAGTACACGGCCTGCATCCAGACCTGATTAAGATTTTGGGACGCCTGCGTTACCGTACCAGCTATGGTCAGAACGTGCTCAAACACTCCATGGAAGTGGCTCATCTCGCTGGCTTGATGGCTGCCGAGCTGAAAGAAGACGTGAAGCTGGCCAAACGTGCAGGTTTGCTGCATGACATCGGAAAAGCGATCGACCACGAAGTGGAAGGTTCCCACGTCGAGATCGGTGTGGAACTGGCCAAGAAATACAACGAGCATCAAGTGGTTGTCAACAGTATTGCTTCTCATCACGGTGATACCGAACCAACTTCCGTCATTGCTATGCTCGTGGGAGCTGCAGATGCTCTGTCTGCTGCACGCCCAGGCGCACGCCGTGAGACATTGGAAACTTATATCAGACGTTTGGAGAAACTCGAAGAAATCTCTGAGTCGTTCGATGGCGTCGAAAAGTCTTATGCGATTCAAGCAGGACGCGAAATTCGCGTGATGGTTCAACCTGACAAGATTGATGATGCGGAAGCTACCCGTCTGGCACGGGAGATTACGAAACGAATTGAAAATGAACTGGACTACCCTGGTCACATCAAAGTGACAGTCATTCGTGAAACAAGGGCGGTCGAGTATGCAAAGTAAAGTGGCTGACGGCCACTTTACTTTTTTTCTAATCACGCAATAGTTGTGTATACTAGCAATGAGGTGAATGGTAGATGAAGCTTTTGTTTATCGGAGACATTATGGGATCGCCCGGCAGAGACATCGTCAAGACGTACCTGCCGCTTTTGAAAAGAAAATACAAGCCTACGTTCATTGTCGCTAACGGCGAAAATGCGGCGCATGGCCGAGGCATTACCGAGAAGATCGCCAAAGAGCTGTTCGAGATCGGTGTTCAGGCGATTACGCTCGGAAACCATACGTGGGACCAGCGCGAGATTTTCGATTTTATTGACGAGGAGCCGCGGATGATCCGCCCGGCGAACTTTCCTGCGGGCGCGCCCGGAAAAGGCATTACGTACATCAAGCAGTCGGAAGGAGAGCTTGCAGTCATCAACCTGATGGGCAGGACGTTTCTCCCGCCGCTCGACTGCCCTTTCCAGATGGCAGACAAACTGGTCGAGCAGGCACGCAAGCGCACGAAGCTGATTTTTGTCGACTTCCACGCCGAAGCTACTTCGGAGAAACAGGCGATGGCCTGGTATCTCGACGGACGCGTCACGGCTGTAGTCGGTACGCACACGCACGTGCAGACCGCGGATGAACGCGTTTTGCCGCAAGGGACAGGATTTTTGTGCGATGTAGGGATGTGCGGTCCGAGCAATGGCATCCTCGGGATGGAACGCGAGGCGGTCATCCGCAAATTTTTGACCCAACTGCCTGTCCGCTTCGAAGTGGCGCCAGATCCTGCGCAGTTGAACGCCGTCCTGATTACGCTCGACAAGGCAACCGGGCAAGCGAAGAAATTGGAGCGAATCAGAATTGACGTAGACCATCCCTTTATGGAATAATGAACATAAGATTAGAATTTTTTGAATCTTTCTAGCGAGTTAGCAGGAATTTTTAGGGGTTATGCGAATATCATTCTAATGATGACAGGATTCCTATCAGACGGGAGGTTCAAAAAGGATGGAAGTATTAAAAGTTTCAGCAAAGTCTAACCCCAATTCCGTTGCTGGTGCCCTTGCCGGCGTTCTCCGTGAACGCGGTGCAGCCGAAATCCAAGCCATTGGCGCTGGGGCGCTTAATCAAGCTGTGAAGGCCGTAGCAATCGCACGAGGGTTTGTAGCGCCGAGTGGAGTTGACCTCATTTGTATTCCAGCCTTTACGGACATCGTGATTGATGGAGAAGAGCGTACTGCAATCAAACTAATCGTAGAACCCAGATAATAAAACTGCAAACGTATCGCCTGCCTGTTTGTTCGAAGAATGAACAGGTTTTTTCGTGTCCAAAAAAGCGGCTACAGACAAGTAGGAAGAAAAAGGGGAGAGCATGCATGAAAATATTCGACGCGCATTGCGATGTGTTGGGCAAGCTGTGGAAAGAACCGGAGCGTGACTTCTATAAAGAAGACGATTTTTTGCAAGCGGGTTTTCCTGCGCTCGCAAAAGGGAATGTGGATATACAGGTGCTTGCCTGTTTTGTGCCTGTTCACGTGCCGTATGGCCGCCGTTTTCATACGATACTAGAAATGATCGATATCTTTTATGAAAAGGTGGCGAGTGAACAATTCCGCCCGATTTACACAATGGCTGATTTGGACGAGCGCGTATTAAAGGGGGAGAAAGGGGCTATTCTGTTTGTAGAAGGGGCACATGCTCTGGAGGAAAGCCTCGTACAGCTTCGCACGTGGTATCGTCTCGGCGTCCGCGGCATGACGTTGACCTGAAATCATGGCAAATGCGTGGCGGATGGCAGCGGCGAACCGAATCCGGGCGGACTTACTGCTTTTGGTCGACAAGTAATAGAAGAGATGAATCGGCTGGGGATGGTCATCGACGTTTCCCATTTGGCGGACCCGGGGTTTTGGGACGTGATGGACCTGTCATCAGCAGCGGCGTATTCCCAGTTACTAGAAGCGCTGCTCAGACATTACAAAGAGGCGGAAGTATTGAAATTTGTGCAAGGAAATTGGTTGCGTGTTTTCGGAAACGTGCTACAATAATACATGAGGATATTAATGTACCAAGTTCAACATTAAAATTCAGGTCAAAAGTAAGTTGAGTAAAAGCACTTGCAATTTGACAGGGACAGGACTACAATTGTTACTGTCTATGCACAGAATTGTCACATCTTATCAATCTTTTTTCAGGTAAGATGGGCAGCTTGCTCACAGTCACTGAAAGGGTGGAATCTGAATGATTAGTCAACTTTCCTGGAAAGTTGGAGGACAGCAAGGGGAGGGCATCGAGAGTACTGGTGAGATTTTCTCGATGGCGATGAACCGGATGGGTTACCATCTGTACAGCTACCGCCACTTCTCTTCCCGTATCAAGGGTGGACACACGAACAACAAAATTCGCGTGAGTACAACGCCAATGCGTGCGATCTCCGACGATCTGGACATTCTCGTAGCGTTTGACCAGGAGACAATCGATTTTAACGCGCATGAGCTTCGCGAAGGTGGCATCATCATTGCTGATGCTAAATTCAATCCAAAGTTGCCGGACGGGTTGAAGCCAGTTCGCTTCTTCACTGTACCACTAACTGAGATCGCTGATGAACTGGGAACTTCCCTGATGAAAAACATGGTGTCGATTGGTGCGTCCAGTGCAATCCTCGGCATTCCAGTGGAAAGTTACCGAGCAATCGTTGAAGATATGTTCCTCCGCAAAGGCGAAAAAGTAGTAGAAAAGAACATGGAAGCGATTCGTCGCGGATTTGATTTTGTAAATGAACTGACTGGCGGCCAACTGCCTGAGTTCCAAATGGAAAAGGCTGACCCGCAAAAACAACTGTTCCTGATCGGTAACGATGCGATCGCTCTGGGTGCTGTAGCAGCAGGCTGCCGCTTCATGCCGGCATACCCGATCACACCGGCTTCCGAAGTTATGGAATACTTGATTAAAAAACTGCCAAAACTCGGCGGAACCGTTATCCAAACAGAAGACGAAATCGCCGCTATTACAATGGCGATCGGCGCTAACTTCGCAGGTGCTCGTTCCTTGACTGCTTCTGCAGGTCCTGGTCTGTCCCTGATGATGGAAGCAATCGGTCTGGCTGGTATTACAGAAACACCAGTTGTGATCGTAAACACCCAGCGTGGTGGCCCATCCACAGGTATGCCGACCAAAATCGAGCAATCCGACGTGAATGCGATGATCTACGGTACACACGGTGACATTCCAAAAGTCGTAATCACGCCAAGCACAGTAGAAGAGTGCTTCTACGATGCTGTTGAAGCGTTTAACATTGCGGAAGAATACCAACTGCCAGTTATTCTCATGACGGACCTGACTCTGTCTTTGGGCAAACAAACCGTTACTCCATTTGACTACAGCAAAGTAGAAATCCGCCGCGGGAAGCTGCTCGCTGGACAAGAATTGCCAGAAAAAGAGCAAAACGACCTGTTCAAACGTTATGAAGTAACCGAAGACGGCGTTTCTCCACGCGTCATTCCTGGTCAAAAATACGGTTTGCACCACGTAACAGGGGTAGAGCACGATCAAACCGGTCGTCCTTCCGAGAATGCTGCTAACCGTATCCAACAAATGGATAAACGTATGCGCAAGCTGGATGGCGTTTTGAAAACGTTCAAAAACCCTGTAACAGTCGATGCTCCTCATGCTGACGCGGATGTTCTGGTAGTGGGGATCAACTCCACCATCGGTACGATTCAAGAAGCAAAAGGCCGTCTGGAAAAAGAGGGAATCAAGGTCAACCATGCACAAATCCGTTTGCTGCATCCATTCCCGACCGAACAAATCAAAGCACTTGTGGACAAAGCGAAAAAAGTGATTGTTGTTGAGCATAACATCCAAGCACAAGTTACAAACCTCATCAAACAACACGTGGGAAGCGCTGAAAAAATCCAATCTGTGCTGAAATATGACGGTAACCCATTCCTGCCGAAGGAAATCTATGCTGAAGTGAAGGAGCTGGTAAAACATGGCGACTATGAAAGAGTTTCGAAATAACGTAAAGCCTAACTGGTGCCCAGGCTGTGGAGACTTCTCCATCCAGGCGGCGATTCAACGCGCCGCAGCGAACGTAGGTCTGGAACCTGAAAATCTGGCGGTTATTTCTGGTATCGGGTGTTCCGGGCGTATTTCCGGCTACATCAACTGCTATGGTTTCCACGGTATTCACGGACGTGCCCTGCCAATCGCACAAGGTGTGAAAATGGCAAACCGCGAGCTGACTGTTATCGCGGCTGGCGGCGACGGGGATGGATTTGCGATCGGTATGGGTCACACCGTTCACGCAATCCGTCGCAACATGAACATCACCTACATCGTGATGGATAACCAAATTTACGGTCTGACAAAAGGTCAAACCTCTCCGCGTTCCGCGACTGGTTTCGTGACCAAGTCTACGCCGCAAGGCTCCATCGAGTCCTCCATCACTCCAGTGGAACTGGCGCTGTCTGTTGGTGCAACCTTCGTTGCCCAATCGTTCTCCAGCGACCTGAAAGGCTTGACTGAGCTGATCGAAAAAGGAATCAAACACGAAGGCTTCTCCCTGATTAACGTGTTCAGCCCTTGTGTAACCTACAACAAAGTAAACACTTACGACTGGTTCAAAGAGAACATCGTGCCAGTAGACACGATTGAAGGCTACGATCCTCATGACCGCATCAAAGCGATGTCTACTTCGATGCAGTACAAAGGTTTGATTACCGGTCTGATCTATCAAAATACCGAGCAAAAACCTTACGAGGCGCTCGTAAAAGGCTTCAAAGAAGAAGGCTTGGCGAACCAAGACATCCGTCTGTCCCAAGAAGACTTCGACAAACTGGTTGCAGAATTTGCATAAGGTTTCGATGAAAAAACCTCTCCATCTGCGGAGAGGTTTTTTTGTACTACCAGGCGCGGTCACGCCACTGTCTGTAGACGAGCATCACCAGGAACAACACGACGAGCTGGCCAAACAGCGGGTACAAAAAGCGCAGCAGCGAGCTGAAGCCGATAAAGCTGACCAGGTAGCAGATGACGAGGATGCCGAGAATGATCGTGGCTCCGCGCAGTCGCGTCACCTGGCGAATTTGCTGCGCCAAGCCGAACACATTGGCTACGAGCGTCGAGAAAATTTCCGCGTACACCAGCAAGGAGAACAAAAACGGGATTCCCCTTCCCAGCCCTTGCAGCAGGGCGATCATCGGCATTTCCGCTTCCTGAATACCCGGCATTTTTACCGTCAACGAAGAAAAAGCCAGCAGCAAGAGCAGCCCGATTCCCAGCCCACCGATGATTCCCCCGACGATCAGCGGCTTTTCGCTTGTGCTGTGCCGGCCGATCGGCACAAGAACCGCTTGTGTCAGCGTCACATTTAAGGCAACATAGTAAAGAGGGGAGCTGAGCCAGGCCCACGGCCGCAACGCTTCTATCGTGACGCCTGTATCCAGCCATGGTTTCGAGTACAGAAACACGAGCATGGTAAAGGCAATGAGCAGGGGCACAAAAATGCTGTTCACTTGATGAATGGCAAACAGCCCTTTGCGCGTGACGAAAAAAATGAGAATCATGCTCAGCCAAATGCCGATTTGCGGGGACAAATGAAAAGACTCCCAGAAAATAGCGCCGGTAGCCGCTAGCATCACGGACGTCGTTCCTAGCATAACGGTTAGCAGCAGCGTATTAAAAACGGTGCCAAAAGGGTGCCCGAACAAATACGTGCTGACCTCTTGATAGGAATTGGCCTGGATCCGGTAGGAGATGAGCATTACCCGAATACCAGCCCACATGAATAAACTTGTCGCAATCACAATGCCAATCAAGCCATGTGTCCCGTATTGCACAAAGAACTCGACGATTTCTCTGCCTGATGCAAAGCCGGCTCCTACGACTGTTCCGATATACGTAAAAGCGATTTGCCATGAGGCTCTCCATGTTCCTTGCATCTCAGACCTCCTGTCCCACCTTATTCCATCCTATGAACGGGAGTGAACCGAATATGCGCGTAACCGTGCTTGGCTATCAATCTCCATATCCAGGCCCTGGAGGAGCGACACCGGGGTACTTGATCGAGACGAACGAAGTGAAGCTGCTCGTAGATTGCGGCAGCGGCGTGCTTTCCCAGCTCGGTGTCTATTTGCCTATTTACGAGCTGGATGCCCTGCTTTTGTCTCATTATCATCACGACCATGTGGCAGATGTGGGGGTGCTCCAGTATGGACTGATGGTGCATCAGTTGTTCGGGCAACGGCCTGCTGACCAGCCGCTTCCCATCTACGCGCCAGCGTTGCAAAAGCAGCAGACGAAAACGCTGACCTACCGGAATGCGACCCGCTTTTTCCCGGTCGAGGAGCAAAGCCAGCTCGCCATCGGGGATGTGCACGTCTCCTTCCTGCGCACGGATCACGGTGACGGGGACCCTTGCTACGCCATGCGCCTTGTGGCAAACGGGAAAACGATTGTCTACGGCGCCGACAGTGGGCCAGGGACAAACTGGCGAGGCTTTGCTGATCGGGCAGACTTGTTTATATGTGAAGGGACTTATTTGGACCATAATCGCCCAGCGAAGCCGAACGGGCATTTGTCCGTCCGCCAGGCGGCAGAGCTGGCGCAGGCGCACGATTGCCGGTCGCTTCTGGTCACCCATCTGTTCCACGGGTACGAAGAGAGCGAGGTACTAGGTCAGGCGGAGGCGTTTGTGGCAGGTCCGGTGTATGCGGCCCGCATCGGTTTGCAAATCGAGCTGTAGCAGCATGGATAGAAAGAGAGGAGAGAAAACGCTATGTTTCCAAATGTATTGGAAGTAGCACGAAAACTGATTCGCGAGCGCGTACAACAAGGCGAGACGGTGATCGACGCCACGATGGGCAACGGCAATGACACGCTCTTTCTCGCCCAGCTCGTTCAGGAGACGGGAAAGGTCATCGCCTTCGACATTCAGCCGCAGGCGATCGCCAAAACGAAAGATCGGCTGGAGCGGGAAGGCTTGGCAGACCGCGTAGAGCTGAAGCTGGCGAGCCACGAGGAAATTGAGAGCCTGAACGTGCAAGCCGCCGCGATCATGTTCAACCTGGGCTATTTGCCCGGAGGCGACAAAGAGATTACGACCCAGGCCAGCAGCACGATCCGCGCCATCGAGTCCGGCCTGCGCGTACTGCGGCCAGGAGGGATCATGACGGTAATGATCTACTGGGGCCATGCCGCAGGCGAAGTAGAAAAGGAGGCCGTGGAGGCTTTTTGCCACGAGCTTAGCCAGTTGGAGTTTCTCGTGTTGAAATACCAGTACATCAACCAGCAAAACCAGGCGCCGTTTCTTTTGGCGATCGAGCGCCGGGCCCAGTAGCGCATGTCCCCCTTTTCCCGGGCAAGCGCATATTCCGACAGGCTGCGTAAGCCTGGGCAAAAATTTTGTCAGCAGGCACAATAGGCTTGGCGGCTGCAAAATAGGCACGCCCTTGCCGTTTTTGGCACATACCCTATGTTGAGGAATGGAGCAAGGGGGATCTTTGTGGACAGAATCGGCATTATGTTAGATTGGGCCATTATGCAGAAAGGGATCAAAGGAGACAAGTCGTACGAGCGCCTGCCGTATTATGTGGAAATCGGCAAAGAGCTGGGGCTGGAGCCTGTCTTTTTTCATCCAAGGCATGTCCTTGCAGGCGAGGAACGGGTGCAAGGCTATTTTTGGAATGGCAGCAGGCTCGTTTCCCGACTGGTCCCGATCCCGCGGGTCATCCACAACCGCGTCCTGACCGGGGACCAAAAAGCCCGCGCTGTCATTTCCCGGCTCAGCAAAAAGAAGACAGTCTTCAACGGTTTGGTTGTGCGCGACAAGCGAAAGGTGCACCAGATGCTGTGGAAGAACGAGCACATTCGCAAATACTTGCCCCACACCGTTCCCTATTCAGGTGAACAGCTTCGCCAGTTTCTCGATAAATACCAGGTGGTCTATGTCAAGCCGTCAATCGGTTCTGTGGGCATCGGTGTGGCAAGAATCGAACGCCACGGGAGCGACTACCACTTTATCGCCTCGAAAAAGCGCAAAGTGATGTCGCGTCCGGCGCTGCTGGCCGCCGTCCCGCGATGGGTCGGCAACAAACGCTTTCTCATCCAGCGAGGCATCCCGCTGGCCCGCTACGGCGGAAAAACGTTTGACATTCGCGTGTCCGTGCAAAAAAATCGGGAGCGGGACTGGACGGTCAGCGGAATGGTCGCCAAAGTCGCCAACAGCAAAAACAAACTGAGCAACCTTTCGCGCGGCGGCAGGGCAGTGCCTTTCACAGAAGCGGTGGCAACGTTGTTCACGCCTGAGCAGCAAGCGGAGACGATCCAGCGCATCAGCGAAGCGGCTGTCGCCATTGCAAAGCAGTACGGCCGCCATTTTTCCTCGCTGGCGGATCTCGGGATGGACATGGGCATCGACGAGAAAGGCAACCCGTACTTAATCGAGGTCAATGTGCGGGACCAGCGGTATTCTTTTTTCAAGGCAGGGGAAAGGGCGATGTTCAAACAGACGTATCGCCATCCGTTGGAATACGCCTTGACCTTGCTGGAGGAGCAAAAGCTGCGCAAAAAACACGCGGCCCAATTTTTGCGGCTGCACGGATAACGACTGAAAAGCAGACGGTTGCCAGAGCGACGTCTGCTTTTTGCATTCTGAAGCAGGAGCTGTGGATTGACGAATAAAGATCGAAGTGATACAGCACGGCTATGTGCTCACTGACGAAGGAGAACAGCGGGGATGGCAGGAAAGCGACCTGAAGCACGATCATCGCAACGAGTAAGCTTGAGAGCGGAGAGTCGAAAAGAAAAGGACGGTGGCGCGGGCCTCCGTCTTTTTTGCATGCGGTATTACGCTTTTTCTTGTTGGGGCTGCTGGTTCTCGGCCAATGGATAGGGCAGGTTGCGAAAATGGCGATAAGCCAGGGCCAAAATGGATTTGCGCGTCAAAATTCCTTGGAAGTAATGGTCGGCATCTGCAATACAGACAAACGGGTGGTTAATGGACACTTCCAACGCCTTCAAAAATTCATCCGTATCGTGCAGGCGCGGCACTTTTGTGTCCATGACATCGTCGACGACGTACTCGGAGATTTTTTCCAGTTCAAAGCGTTCAAGTCCTAGCGATTTGTTGATAATCATGTTCGTGCTAATCAACCCGTGCAAACGGTATTGGTGGTCCAGCACCGGGACGGCCGAGTAACCGGATTTGATGAGAACGAGCAGGGCGTGCTCAAGCGAATTTCCTAATTGCACATGAGCAACTTTTGTGGACGCGATTATGAGCTCTTTGATCGGAGTATGTAACAATGGGATATCCTGATTCATCAGATCGACCACCTTTTCTGTCGTCTACGGCAGCTACACGCCGCCAGTGATCCTCTTCTATGATACCGTAAGAAAGAGGCCAGCGGTAGATGTGAACGAAAAAAGCCCGGCAGTTTGCCGGGCAAAGAATCGAGGTGTGGAACAATTGTCCCTAGTTCTAGTATGCAAGAACGGCTTCTTTTTTACATTAGGAGTTTGGAGGAAAGCAGGCGCTACGCCTTGTAAACCTCCGTTTTGTAGACCGGCTTGGACTTCGGCTTGCCTTTGCCGCCCGTCCAGTACGAGAACAGCGTGTGTTCGTACAAGAAAATACAGAGCGGCGGCGTAATCACGAACATGGCGAGCATGATGAGCGGCGTGGACCAATCCAGCCGGAAAATGACGTAGCTCTCCAGCAAAAACAGGATCAGCGGGTGGACGATGTAGATCGCCATGTTTTGCCGGGCCATGCGCGATAGCCATTGGCCGAGCTTGGGCAGCTTCCCGAGGTAGCGGGAAAGCGAGTAGAAGCTCACCAGGAAGCTCGCCGTGTAGAGCAAGTAGAGCGGTTTGAAAATGTTCAGGCTGTCGTAATACGAGACGGTGCCGTTCAAGTACTCGTAGGCAATCCAGGCAGCGGTCGCCAGCGTCACGATACAGGCTGGCACTTGCAAACGCCAGGTCCACGCGCGCCATTTTTCCAGGTTCAAGCCGGCATACGCCCCGAGAGCAAACGTAAAGATGTACATATGCACGTAGTTTTGCCCGGCTACATAGGTGTGTTCGACGAAGGCAAAAACAGGAGACGCCGTCCAGTCGATTTCCCAGAGCGGGTTGATAAACAAGTACTTGTACAGGACGTACAGGCTGATCTGTCCGACGAACAGCACCACCAGGACGCGAAAGCTTAACAATCGCTCAAACCACGGTTTGAACAGGCAAAACAGCAAATTCAACTGCAGGTAGAGCGGAATGTAGTACAGATGGTAAAACGCGCTGCCCGTAAACAGGCTTTCGAAAAACGGCGCCGCCAAAACGACAGGATCGACGGTTTGCAGCTTGAATCCGGTAAAGATCGCGGTCCAGATGACGTAGGGCAAAACGATGGTGCGCCAGCGCTTTTTCCAGAAGGCAGCCCAGTCCAACTCCCGCTTTTGGTACCAGTAAAACAGCAGCAGCCCCGTGGCAAAAATAAACAGGGAGCGCCCAAAGCGCAGCAAGATGAGCAGGACGGCCTCCACTTCGCCGTTCCACGGGTAGTCCTGTTGATTTTCAATGAAAAAACCGAGAATGTGAATCGCAAGTACGGTCAGTGCTCCAAAAACAAAAAGGGCATTCAGATCCTGAAACGTCCCCTTTCGATCGCTATTCATAAATCCTCCCAAAGTCTCACCGGCTGCACCACCTGTCAAACAGATGGAACCATTTACTTGGGCAAACGCCATTGCGGTGTAGCCAGTTCTTTTGCGGTAAAGGAGAAAAGCTGCAAACGGTTAGCCAGATGGTGCTCTGACTCCGCCAGCAACTCATCCTGTACAGAAAAAGGAACGGGGAGTGCGGGCCACTGGGAGCGAATCGCAGCGAACAGCCGCGCCTTTACGTCGTCGACCGTCGTAGGCTGTCCCGTCAGCCCAGCAATGCTTCCGACTGTCGAGCCAACGATGGTCGGGATCGGCTTGTGGGCTTCCATCTCGTCAAGCCCGGCGATCGCGTAAAAGCGCTCCATCCACTCCCCGCGCGGCCTTTCCTCTATATTAATGCAAATCTGCAAAATGGACCCGTAGCGGGTACGACGCTGCGCCATGCCCCCGATTTTTTTGCCGTGCAGCGAAAAATCGTACTCTCCGGCACAGTAGGAGCCGACAACTTCTCCAAACTCCAGCACGCCATAATCGCGAAGTCCGACCCGCAGCATTTCGGCCACAAAGGAAAAAAACGAATCAATCGAAATCGTCGTGTCTGGCAAAAGCCAGGCGACATTGAGAACACCGGCATCCAGCGGGACACAGGCGCCGCCGGACGAACGCAGCACACATCCGAAGCCATCCTGGCCAAACTGGCGCAAAGCCTCTTCCAAATGGGGCAGCCTCGCGTCTCTGCGGCCCAAATACAGGGCCTGATCGTACACCCACAGGTGGATGACCGGCACGGCCGATTCGGCCTGCATACCGGCTGCCAATGCTTCGTCGCGAGCCAAAGGTTCGAGCGGTTGGCCCCGATAGACGCCCGAATCCATCCAGTGGAAAGGCTGATTGACAGAAAATGACATAAAAAAGGCTCCTTCACAGGACAAGAGTAGCTACCATTATACAACTGAACTGCGTACATTTCTAGGTTTTTGCCTGCCTTTTTTCTGGATGGGAAAAGCTTGCAGGCGAGTGCGGAGAAAAAAACACCCGACATGCAAGCTCGTGCGCGCCGGGTGTAGGAACATTATTTGACTTCTTTCAGGCTGAAATTGTCCAGATAGGTCATTTTGCGAGGCGCTTCTTTGGTTGCGTCCTCCTGGATGTACAGGCCGAGCTTCGTTCCTTCCTGCTTGACCTGTTGCTGGCCGAACAAATATTGATCGTTGACGTAGATCGAAACGGTGTTGCCTTTGACAGCTACCTTCAGTTTGTTGCTCGCTTTCAGCTTGTAGGAGCCGGATGCGATGATTTCGATGTCGTCTTTTTCAACATCGGTAACCTTGCCGAGAACGACGCGGTCTTTTTGCACGAAGACGACATTGGCTTTGCCGTCTTTGCCGTTGAAGTACAGACCTGCGAGGCCGTCTGTACCGGAGACGTTGACATCGACGCTCAACTCGTAATTTTCCGGTTTGGCCGACTCGTTCCAGATGAGCGGCAGGAAGTAATGATCGACATCATCGTCAATGGAGACAGCCGTTACTTGCTTGTTAAGGACGCCCCAGCTACCTGTAGCCTTTTTCGTATCCCAGTTTTTCAGGTCAGCGGCGGAAAAAGCGTCGCTGATGCTGATTGGCTCAGGCTTTGGCGGTTCCGGATTCGGGAAGACGACTTTTGTCTCGTCATCTTTGCGCTCCAGAATGGCGCGGTACAGCAAGGAAGCAGCTTCCGCACGGGTGATCGGGTTCTGCGGACGGAAATAGTTGTTGTAGCCTTTCATCAGGTCCGTTTGCAGCGCGATGGCGATGTACGGACGCAGAGCTGGCGAAATTTCGCCTTGGTCGCGGAACTTTTTGAGCTGATCGAGATCGGCTTTGTGTTTTTTGTCGTAGCCAAGCAGGCGAACGAGTGCGACCGCAATATCTTCGCGGACTGCAGGCTGATCCGGTTTGTACGTGTAGGTCGAGCCGGATTTGTAGCCAGTCAGGTACGGCTTGGCGTATTCGACGTAATAAAATGCCCAGTGGGAGCGCGGAACATCTTTGAACGTCTGGGTGACAGAGCTTTTCTGGATGTCCACATCGGCTGCCGCAATCATGATTTTGGCAAACTCTGCGCGGGTCACCTGGTTGTTCGGACGGAATGTGCGGTTGTCGTATCCTTTGATGATCCCTTTTTCAGCCATTTCTGTAATTTCCTTGTAGGCCCAATGGCTACGCGGAACGTCTGAGAACGACGGAGTCGAAGCGGCACTGACAAAAGGGATGGCAGTCAGGAACATCAACACCGATAAAAATAAGGCGAATGCTCGTTTCATGCTGACCTCCTCAATATGGCTCGTGGTTTTGGTAGCTGCTTCTTACGACGACGTCTGGGTTTGGAATGTTGCACAGGACAAGGCGAAAAGGGCAAAATAGGAAAAAAGACGGAGGTTGTCTGCAAAAACGTAAGGGAGCCAGTCGCGCGTAAATGGGGAAAAAGGCGGGGAGAGCGCAGGCAAAAGGGACGAGGGCATGCTGACAGCCGCGACGATTTTTCGCGGTCCGACAGGCAGCCGTTTCGCTATCCCGCTATCCCGGCTTCGGCACGGCGGTCAGCTTTTCGTGCAGGGCATGGCGAAAGCCGATCCGTCCCGGTCTGGCAGCCGCGAGAAAATCGTGCAGTCATGGCCGTTTCGTACATTTTTTGCCTCATTATGCATTAGCTTTTGTATCCTCCAAAATGCTATAATTGTTTATTGGTGACTCATTAAACGAAATTACTAGCTGAGGTGATACATGATGACGGAATCGAAAGTGGCGACTCCGGACTTAAAATCCGCCAAGTCTCCGAAAACAACGGCGGACTATGCGAAATACTTTCAGCCGCCATCCTTGAAGGATGCGAAAAAGCGGGGAAAAGAAGAAGTGCAGGTGCACTACGATTTCGCGATTCCGGAAGACATGCGCGAGATCGGAAAAGGTAAGCGTTATCACGTCCGCACGTACGGCTGCCAGATGAATGAGCACGACTCCGAGACGATCGCCGGCATTTTGCAGCAGATGGGCTACACCTCGACAGACGAGGTAGAAGCGGCCGATGTCATTTTGTTCAACACTTGTGCGATCCGTGAAAATGCGGAGGACAAAGTGTTTGGCGAACTCGGCCACATGAAGCGGCTGAAAAACAACAACCCGAACCTGATTCTTGGCGTCTGCGGCTGTATGTCGCAGGAGGAGAAGGTCGTCAACAAAATTTTGAAAAGCTACCAGCAGGTGGACCTGATTTTTGGTACGCACAACATTCACCGCCTGCCGCAGTTGATGCGCGATGCGATGTTCAGCAAGGAAATGGTGATCGAGGTCTGGTCCAAGGAAGGCGACATCGTCGAGAACATGCCGAAGCTGCGCGAAGGCAACACCAAGGCATGGGTCAACATCATGTACGGCTGCGACAAGTTCTGTACGTATTGCATCGTGCCCTATACGCGCGGCAAAGAGCGGAGCCGCCGTCCGGAAGACGTCATCGCCGAGGTGCGCGATCTCGCCCGCCAAGGCTTCAAGGAAATCATGCTGCTCGGTCAAAACGTCAACGCGTACGGAAAAGACTTTGACGACATCGAGTACGGCTTTGGCGATCTGTTGGACGAGATCCGCAAAATCGACATTCCGCGCATTCGCTTTACGACGAGCCATCCGCGCGATTTCGACGATCATCTGATTGAGGTGCTGGCAAAAGGCGGCAACCTGGTGGAGCAAATCCATTTGCCCGTTCAGTCCGGCTCCACGGAAATTTTGAAGCGGATGGCCCGCAAATACACGCGGGAGCACTATCTGGAGCTGGTGCGCAAGATCAAGGCCGCGATTCCGAATGTCTCTCTTTCTACAGATATTATTGTCGGCTTCCCGGGCGAAACCGACGAGCAGTTTGAAGAGACGATTTCCCTGGTCGAAGAGGTCCGGTACGACTCGGCGTATACTTTCATTTATTCCCCACGGGAAGGGACGCCGGCCGCCGTCATGGAAGACAACGTGCCGATGGAAGTGAAAAAAGCGCGCCTCTACCGCTTGAATGAAGTGCTGGCCCGCATCGGTCTGGAGCAAAACAAAAAGCTGCAAGATCAGGTGCTGGAAGTGCTGATCGAGGGCGAATCGAAAAACAACCCGGATGTACTCGCAGGACGCACGCGGACGAACAAGCTCGTTCACTTTACCGCAGACAAGTCGTTGATCGGCGAGTATGTCCACGTCAAAATTACAGATGCCAAAACGTGGACGCTTCACGGCGAACTCGTTACCAAAGTCGAGGTGTAGAATATGGAACAAACAAACTTGTACACACAAAAAGAGATTCTGGACAAAGCGCGCGAGCTGGCTGCGATGATTTCGCGCACCAATGAAGTCGATTTTTTCAAACGCGCGGAACTGCAAATCAAGCACAATGAGCGCGTCCAAGACTTGATTGATAAATTGAAGCAAAAGCAAAAGCAGATGGTCATGTTTGAATCCATCAATAAGCCGGAACTGGTGAAAAAAGTCGAAGAAGAGTACAACAAGCTGCACGAGGAGCTGGACTCGATTCCGATCGTAACGGAGTTCAAGCAATCCCAGGTGGATGTGAACGATCTTTTGCAAATGGTGACGAATGTCATCACGAACACCGTATCCGAGCGTATTATTTTGGATACAGGCGGAAATCCGCTGACAGGCGAAACCGGCGGCGGGCCGGAAAAGAAACATAGCGGCGGCTGCTGCTCGTAAGGCAGGCGGCAGACGCGAAAGACGCTGACGCGATGGAGTTTTCCAAACAAGATACCCAATTTCAGGTGGGTGTTTGCACCCTAGCCGAATGCCCTGCATACAAATGTACAGAAACGTTGTATGGAGGAGGTAACGAAATGTCGGGTACAGACAAAGATCTACAGTGCCGGGAACTCATCGCGAAAGCTGTCTGCGGTAAAGGCCATAAATTCTCTACTACCACCCACACCATCATACCGTCGCAAACTCCTTCGACGATCCTCGGATGCTGGATTATAAACACGAACTTCCAGGCAGAGAAAGTCGGAGACGCGGTTGAAGTATCTGGTACGTATGACGTCAACCTGTGGTTCTCGTTTGCAAATAACACGCAAACCGAAGTCAAGCGGGAAACTGTCAAGTTCTCCGTACTCGTTCCGCTTACGTTCTTCGACAAAAACTGCAGAGGCGATCTGGAAATTGTCGCTCGCGCCGTGGAACAGCCGAAGTGCGTAAAAGCCGAGTTGAGTGCTGGAGGCACCATCACAGTCAGGGTTGAAAGCGAATTTGCCGTAGAAATCATCGGAGAAACCAAAGTCTGCGTAGTCGTCTGCAACAACTGCGATGACAAAGACTTCCACATGATTGGTGACTATGAAGAAAACAGCGACGAATTTGACGACTTTGATTCAGCCACCATGCTCGACGAGCTTGACTAAAGAGGAGAGACTCATCTCCTCTTTTTTCTTTTTTTCGCGGCGAAAAACCGGCAAGCGTCTACGCTCTCACTCTTCCCTGGGCGCAAACATAAGATATCGAAGAATACAGCATGGGAGTGTGGAGAGCATGATACGAGAAGGGTTGCAGGAGAGCGCCGCATCGCAGCCAATGACAGCCAACGCCAAAGAAGCGGTCGCTTTTTTGCACCGCCCCGAGGTCGGACGCTGGTTGCTGAAGCTGAGCGGGCTGCCTGTGGCTACGGGACGAACAGCGCCTCCCGGATGGCGAACCTACAAGCTTTGTCTCTATCAGGACCTGGTGCTGGACGTGGTGCGGAGCATGGAGCATCCGCAATGGCTGTTGCATCGTCTGGAGGAGCCTGACTACGAGCCGATTCCGTTTCCGTCCACCGATCCGGAGGTGCAGATGGTCAAAGCGCTGGCTGTCCGCAGCTTGTATGCTGTCGGAGCGGAAGCGGGGCAAGTCACGATCATAGCGGCATCTGCTCACCGGGCGAAGGTGGTTTCCGTGGCGCCGGATTGGCCGGCAGAGAAGGCGGATCGCTACATGCAGCGTGCGCGCGACTGGTGGCAGGAGCGCATGCGCAAGCAGCCGCAGGAGCTGAACAAACTGGGCGCCGACCCGGAGTTTTCGCTGCGCAGGGCAACGGGGGAAATGGCGCTCGCCTCTGATTTTTTGAAAATTAACGGGACGGTCGGCTGCGATACGACACGCTACCGGGAAGACCTGGCGCTGCATCAGCATCCGGTAGCCGAGCTTCGCCCTGCCCCGTCGGAAGACCCCGATGAGCTGTTTCTTCATATTTATGAAGCATTGATTTTCGCCATGAAAAAAATCGCCAACAAAGAGATCGAGTGGCTGGCGGGCGGGATGCCGTTTCCTGGCTATCCGATTGGCGGGCACATTCACTTTAGCGGAGTGTCGCCTACTTTTTCCTTGCGGCGGAAGCTGGACGCCTATCTCGCGTTGCCGCTCGTGCTGATCGAGGACGTCGGCTGCGTGTTGCGACGGCAACGCTACGGCTTTTTGGGCGACGTGCGGGAAAAGGCGTACGGTTTCGAGTATCGGACATTGCCCAGTTGGCTCGTGCATCCGGTCGTGGCGCGGGGAATATTGCATTTAGCCAGACTGGTCATCACGAGCCACGCCCAACTGAAAGCGACACCGCATTTGCAGTTGCCGCTGGTCAAAGCGTACTACCGCGGGGACAAGGAAACGCTGGAACCGTACGTCAGACAGGTGCGCAACGAGTTGCGGGAACTGCCGGGCTATTCGCTTTCGCGGGTTCATCTGGAAGCGTATTTTTCCTGCCTGTTGCGCGGGGACGTGTGGCTCTCTGACTTGGATCTGAAGAGCGCGTGGAACTTGCATTGAATTTTTCAACTGGAATCGAACATCAACATCGTGGCGCGATCATGGTATAATAGCGTCGAGATTGGAAGGCTAGGAGAAGAAAAAAATGGCGCAATATACCCCGATGATTCAGCAGTATCTGGCTATCAAAAAAGAGTACCCGGATACTTTCTTATTTTTCCGCTTAGGCGACTTTTACGAACTGTTTTTTGACGATGCTATCCTCGCGTCCCGCGAGCTGGAGATTACGCTCACAGGACGCGACGGTGGCGGGGATGAACGCATCCCGATGTGCGGCGTCCCGCACCATTCGGCAGATGGCTACATCGCCGAGCTGTTGAAAAAAGGACACAAAGTAGCGGTGTGCGAGCAGGTGGAAGACCCGAAAGAAGCAAAAGGGGTCGTTCGCCGCGAAGTGACCCGCGTCATTACGCCCGGCACGATGATGGAGGGCAAATGGCTCACGGACAAGGAAAACAACTACATGGCGGCATTGGCAGCCCTCGACGGCCGCATAGGGATCGCAGCCTGCGACATGAGTACAGGGGAAATGTACGTCACCTCCCTGCTCGGACAGACGGAGGCCGCGCTCGATGAGGCATTGCAATACCGTCCGAAAGAACTGGTGTTCTTCGGCTTTGATTCCTTGCCGAAAACGTCTTTGCCGTCAACGGTCGTGGAAAGCCAGCAACTGGATGCGTTTGCGGTGGACAGCCAGTACCCGGAAGCGGGAAAAGAGCTGGACGTCGCTATGCGCGCAGCCGTCAATGCGCTGCTCTACTACATCGGGACGACGCAAAAGCGCAGTCTCGCGCATATGCGGCTGTTGAAACGTTACGACAGCAAGCAATATTTGCAAATGGACGGCTTTTCCAGACGAAACCTGGAACTGACGGAGACGATCCGCGACAAGACGAAAAAAGGCTCCTTGCTGTGGCTGTTGGATCGGACGCAAACCGCCATGGGCGGACGGCTGTTGCGCAGATGGATCGAGCGGCCGCTGCTCGGACGTGCAGAGCTGGATGCCCGCCTGGATGCCGTCGAAGCGCTCAAGAGCGATTTGCTGCTGCGCTCCGATCTGCGGACTTGCCTGGACAACGTGTACGACCTGGAGCGGCTGGCTGGCCGCATCTCGTACGGAAACGCCAATGCCCGCGACCTGATCCAGTTGCGTTTGTCGCTGGAAGCAGTGCCGGAGCTGAAACGGCACTTGAGCCAGACGAATGCCCCGGTGTTGCAGGAGTTGGCCCAGGGCATGGATGAATGCGCGGACCTGGTCAGCTTTTTGCAGGCGGCGCTCGTCGACGATCCGCCGATCTCCGTGCGCGAAGGCGGGATGATTCGCACCGGCTACGATGAGTATTTGGACAAGCTGCATTCCGCAAGCCGCGACGGGAAGACGTGGATTGCCCAGCTCGAGCAGAGCGAGCGGGAAGCGACAGGCATCCGTTCGCTGAAAGTCGGCTTCAACAAAGTGTTTGGCTACTATATCGAAGTGTCGAAGTCGAACATCGCCAACGTGCCTGCGGGACGCTACGAGCGCAAGCAGACGCTCGCCAATGCCGAGCGCTACATCACGCCCGAACTGAAGGAACGCGAGGCGCTCATCCTCGAAGCGGAAGAAAAGATGATCGAGCTCGAGTACCAGTTGTTCATGGCTGTGCGCAGCGAGATCGCCGGACATATTCCGCGATTGCAAAGCCTTGCCGAGCGAATCGCTTCTGTAGACGTGCTCCAGGCGTTTGCTACGGTCAGTGACGAGCGCGGCTTCGTGCGTCCACAGCTCGCAGACGACGGCGAATACGTCATCGTCGACGGACGCCACCCTGTCGTGGAAGCCGTGCTGGAGCGGGAGAAGTACGTAGCCAATGACGTGCGGATGAACCAGGACAGTCGCCAGGTTCTGCTCATCACTGGACCGAACATGGCGGGGAAAAGCACCTACATGCGCCAGATCGCACTGATTACCGTCATGGCGCAAATCGGCTGCTTCGTGCCTGCAAAAGAAGCGAAGCTGTCGATTGTGGACCAGATTTTTACGCGAATTGGCGCTGCCGACGACCTCGTTGGCGGACACAGTACGTTCATGGTGGAAATGCTGGAAACAAGGCACGCGCTGCAAAAGGCGACTGCCAAAAGTTTGATCTTGCTCGACGAGATCGGGCGCGGGACGTCCACGTACGACGGGATGGCACTGGCGCAGGCGGTCATCGAGTACATTTGCCAGCGAATCAAAGCCAAGACGCTGTTTTCCACGCACTATCACGAGCTGACGGGGCTGGCTGACACGATGAAGGGCGTCGTCAATGTGAACGCCCGCTGCGAGGAGCGGGACGGCAAGCTCTTGTTCCTGCACAAGATTGAGGAAGGCCGGGCAGATAAAAGCTACGGCATCCACGTGGCGGAATTGGCGGAAATGCCTGTCTGGGTCATTGAGCGCGCCCGCAGCATTTTGGCGGGCTTGGAGGCGGGCAGCCAAGCGACAGCCGACATGCAAATGTCGCTGGAAACGCTATGGTCGGCCCCGGTTGCCACCGTGCGCGAGGAGCCCGTATCGCTGTTGTCGCCGGAGGAAGAGGAGATTTTGCGCGATTTGCGCGAGCTGGATTTGAACGCGACGACCCCGATGGATGCAATGATGAAGCTGTATGCATGGAAGCAGCAACTGAAAAAACGATAGGACGATAGGCAGAGGGGAGGAGCTCATGGGAAACATTCGAGTGCTCGATGAGCAGCTCGCCAATATGATTGCGGCAGGCGAAGTGGTGGAGCGTCCGGCTTCTGTCGTGAAGGAGCTGGTGGAAAACGCGATTGACGCTAGCGCCACCTCGATTGAGATTCATGTGGAGGAAGGCGGCCTGGAGCTGATCCGCATCGTCGACAACGGACACGGGATGGATCGGGACGATTGCCTGCTCGCTTTGGAACGGCATGCGACGAGCAAAATCAGCACCCCGCGGGACTTGTTCCGGATTCGCACGCTCGGCTTTCGCGGCGAGGCACTGCCGAGTATCGCGGCTGTCTCGCGGATGGAGCTGACCAGCAACCGTTCGAGCCGCGAGATCGGCACCCGGCTGCTGGTGGAAGGCGGCGAGGTCAGAGAGGTGGCGGATGCGGCGGCGGTGCAGGGGACGGAGATTTGCGTCCGCAGCCTGTTTTTCAATACACCTGCCCGGTTGAAGTACATGAAGTCGATCGCCACAGAGGTCGGCCACATTTCCGACTACGTCAACCGACTGGCGCTGACGCATCCCGGCATTTCTTTTACGTTGACCCACAACGGCAAGACGCTTTTGCAAACGACGGGCGACGGCAAGCTGCTGCACGTCATGGCGGCCATCTACGGCGTGCAGGTAGCCAAACTGCTCCTGCCGATTTCGGGAGAGACGCTCGATTTTCGCTGGGACGGCTTTTTGTCCAAGACAGAGGTGACGCGGGCGAACCGTTCCTATTTATCGACGCTGGTGAACGGCCGCTACGTTCGCAGCTACTCGCTCAATAACGCGATCATGCGCGGCTACCACACGCTGCTGCCGATTGGACGCTTTCCGATCGTCGCGCTGCAAATTGAAATGGACCCGACGCTGGTGGACGTCAACGTGCATCCCGCCAAGCTGGAGGCGCGCTTCAGCAAGGAAGACGAACTGTGCAGCGCGATCGAGCAGTCGGTGAAAACGACGTTGCGCCAAGGCTTGGGGATCGTACGGCCGATGGCGACCCAGCCAAAAGCGAAAATCTCCACGCAAGTCGTGCAGCCGCAGTTTGACCTGACATTTACGAAGCCAGCCATTGAGAAAAGCTCGCTGTTGGAGGTTAGTCCGAGGTTGCAGGAATGGATGGCGAAGCAGGAGAGCAACAAGGCGCAGGCGGGGCAGCCAGCGGGCATGGCAAACGCGGCAAGCCCTGCACACCTGGCCAACGCGGCAAGTCCTGCAAACTCTCTCTCTCCTGCCGGCCTGTCTTTCCAGGAGACGGAAAAGAAAACGGTACACGAGGCCGCTTCGCCCTATCCGCGTCCAGAGCAAGCTTTGCAAACTGGTGTTGGGGGCGGGGAGGCAGCAGGGCATACGGGGACACAAGCTGCGGCAGCGACGGGGAGCGCGTCTGCGGGTGTCGGCGAAGGGAACGAACATGGTCAATATCGCGAGCAAGACTATGCCCAAGCCCTAGACCAAGCCCAGGCTCAAGCTGGGACTGGGACGAATGCCCAGACTCTAGCTGCAGCCGAAACCCACGCACAGCCCGAAGCGGTTCAGCAACAGCCGCAGCTCCAGTCTCAGCGCTTCCAGCCGCTCAACCGAGCCGAGGAAACGGAGCCAGTCGCGCAGCCGATAAACGCACAGGCAGGGACAGCGGAACCGCCGACGGGCGCAGCATGGGCCCAAGCTGACGTCACCCGGCTTGACGAGCCAAGCGAACAGCAAGGCCAGGCGGCAACTCCAGCAGCACCAGCCAACGAAGAAACTACTACGTCGGCTGTTCCCGTCATGTACCCGGTCGGACAGGTGCACGGAACGTACATTGTGGCGCAAAACGATACGGGGATGTATTTGGTCGATCAGCACGCGGCGCAGGAGCGGATTTTTTATGAATACTTCATGGCCAAGCTGGCCGAGGAAGGCGTCGCGAGCCAAATGATGCTGTTCCCGCATACCGTCGAGGTGACGGCAGCAGAGGCAGCGCGGCTGGAAAAACGGTTGCCGCTGTTGCAGTCGTTTGGCCTGGAGGTCGAAGCTTTCGGCGGGCGAACGTTTATCGTGCGCGCGCACCCGCACTGGTTCCCGGAAGGAGCCGAGCTGGAAGTCATCGAGGAGCTGATCCAGTTTGTGCTGGAAGCAGGCGAGCACGGACAGGCTAGTGTCGTCCAGATGCGGGAAAAAGCCGCGATCATGATGTCGTGCAAAGCTTCGATCAAAGCCAACCGCTATTTGACGCACGCAGAGATGGAAAGCCTGCTGAACCAACTGCGCGAGACGAGCAGTCCTTTTACATGCCCGCACGGCAGACCGATCGTCATTCACTTCAGCGGCTACGATCTGGAGAAAATGTTCAAGCGCGTCATGTAGGCAAGCGCACAGACGCGAAGCAAACACCCCCCTTAGATGCTCTAGGGGGTCTTTCTGACTGAATCGGAAAGCATAAACGGCAAGAACAAACAACCCGATTCAGCAAGAATAACCTTCCGCTAAAACGCGTTCGCTCATCCTTGAGATGGCCGCGATAAAGGTTTTGTTATGGCTTGTCGGCAGACCGCTTTGTTTTCTCCTTGTAAAAAAATTCACAAGCACGTAACTGGCGGAACAAAACGTGATATGATAGCAGGTGATCGGACAAAAGTTTGGTACAGATTCTATTTGACCGCCAAATTAATCCTGCTTACAATAAAAGAGTTTCCGTCCAACAGGACGCAGACACACGGAAAGGAAAGCGGATACGTGATCGTAACGACGGGACTTGAGCCTGCTGAGGACACCTTGCGCCATGCGCTGGCATTGGCCGATGCGTTTGGCGTACCTGTAGTGAGACGCGGTGACTTTTCCCTCAGCCAGCTACGAAAACGGCATGGCGACGACGAAGTATTGGTCGTCTCTGCGCAAGGAGCGCGCCTGGAGGTGCCGGGGAAAAAGCCGTTCTTTTTTCACCCGAACACTGCGGCTTTTCGTATAAAGCGGCTGATGCGCGGCGATACTGATACTATGCTTGTTGCTTGCCAAATTCAACCAGGGGATGAAGTGTTGGATGCCACGCTCGGACTAGGGGCGGATGCGATTGTGTTTTCCCATGCGACAGGAGCAGAGGGGAAAGTGGTCGGCATCGAATCTGAACGAGTGCTTGCTATCATGGTCGAAGATGGACTCAAGCACTGGGCGTCTGACTCGGAACAACTGGAGAGAGCCATGCGTCGTATTGAAGTGCGGTGCGAAAACCATCTGGAAGTCTTGCAGGGATTGCCGAGCCGCTCTTTCGACGTCGTTTACTTCGATCCCATGTTTGAAATGACGGTTCACAGCTCGCAAGGAATCGCAGGAGTGCGCGAGTTTGCCAACCCGCAACCACTGACGGAGCAGGCCATTTCAGAAGCGCTCCGCGTAGCGAGAAGACGCGTGGTTATGAAGGAAGGAAAAACAGGCAAAATCTACGAGCGTTTTGGCTTCGTTCCATTTCGCTCCCGCGGCCAACAGGTCGTGTACAGCTACAAAGAGACAGGTGGAGGGGAGTGACCTTGCAGCAGAAAGAAAAGCTAGTCGTCATCATCGGCCCGACAGCAGTCGGCAAGACCCAACTGAGTCTGGATTTGGCCCAGCAGTTCAACGGCGAGATCATTTCCGGGGATTCCATGCAAGTCTACCGCGGCATGGACATCGGGACGGCCAAGGCAGAGCCTGCCGAGCTGGCGCTGGTGCCGCATCATCTCATTGATATCAAAAATCCGGACGAAGAATATTCTGTCGCCTTGTTCCAGGAAAGCGCCACCCGGCTGATTACGGAGATCAACCAACGGGAACGCCTTCCTTTTATCGTAGGCGGTACGGGTCTCTACATAGAATCGGTTACCCATCGGTTTCAATTTTCGCAAGCCGCCCAAGATCCGGAGCTGCGCGAACGGCTGCAGCGTCTGGCAGATGCGGAAGGCGTGGAAGCGCTGCACGCAAGGCTCGCTGACGTTGACCCGATTACAGCACAGCGCTTGCACCCGAACGATGTAAAACGGGTAATTCGCGCCTTGGAAATATACGAAAGCACGGGCTACAAAATGTCGGACTTTCAACTGCGGGCGCAGCACTCTCCGTACGATCTCGTCATGATCGGACTCACGATGGAGCGTGCCGTGCTGTACGAACGGATCAATCGCCGCGTCGAACTGATGATCGAAGCGGGGCTGGTCGAGGAAGTGCGCGGGCTTTTGGACAAAGGCTACGACGCTTCCATGGTGTCGATGCAAGGGCTGGGGTACAAGGAGTTGATCCCTTACCTGTACGGCGAAATTACGCTGGAAAAGGCGATCAACGACATCCAGCAGCGGACGCGGCATTTTGCCAAACGGCAGTTGTCCTGGTTCCGCCGCATCCCGGAAGTGCAGTGGTTTGACATGACCGATCCGGCTGGTCAAGCGAAGTCCGTGGAAACTATCAAGCAGATATTGGCAGGAAAGTTTCAACAATTGCCGAATATATAACATACAAGTCCTTTTAGGGGGTAGTGTACATGAAACAGACGATCAACATTCAAGATACGTTCTTGAATCATTTGCGGAAAGAAAACATCGCGGTTACCATTTACCTTGTGAACGGATTTCAATTGCGCGGGTATATTAAAGCGTTCGATAATTTCACGATTGTGATTGATAGCGAAGGCAAGCAACAATTAGTATACAAGCATGCGATCTCCACTTTCACTCCGCAACGCCCTGTATCGCTCATGTCTTCGGAAAACAACCAGCAATAAATCGCAAAACGCTCTGCCCACCAGCCAGGACTCTTGAAGTCCTGGTTTTTTCTTTTAGAAACCAAAAGGAAAAGGCGCCACAAAAGGCTTTCAGCGTCTGCACGGAAAGCCTTTGCGGCAAACCTGTTTATGAAAAGCTACAGATAGCGGGCGATTATCCGCACAAGCTTGGCAGGGAACTCGTGAAGGTTGGTCATATCCAAAAAACGTTCCTTGCCGTAGATGCCGCTAATCACCTCCTTGTCCTGGCCGATTGCGGCGGCAAGAAAGGCAATTCCTTTCCGTTCGTATTCCTGGATCGTTTGCTTCATGTCGGCAACGGCATAGCTTCCGGTATAGTCGTCCATCGCTTTCGGCTGCCCGTCGCTGATGCTGATGAGCAGCTTGGTCTGCTGTCGGCAAGCGGCCAGCCGTTCCGCCATTATTCGCAGAGCCATTCCATCGCGATTATTGCTTCTGGCGCGAATTTGCATCAGTCGGAAACGGTCGCTCGCGTCCGGTTTGTCCAGGTCTACATAGGCGAAGATGGACATTTGCTTCAAGCGGGAAACATCCGCGGTATCGCCAAAGATCAAAACAGGAATCTGGCAGAGCTGGCAAAATTCATACACCGCGATGACGGCCCGCTTGGCTGCTTCCAATCGCCCGAAGGCAGACATGGAGGCGGATTCGTCTACCCGTAGGCCCACTACCAGCGAAGGGGATTCAGCGGGCGGGCGCTTTTTGGCAAAATATTTGTAATCCCTGTAAGCGACGCTGTCTGCCTGAAACTTGCTGCCATAGTAACGATTCCGCGAAAAGTCGGAAGCCAGCTCATGCTCCAGGTAGGGCAATGTTTTTCTGGCAAGCTGTTGCACGATCGGCATCAGTTCTTTGCTCAGACGGACGTATTCCTGTTGGTCCTCCTGATCGTAGTCCGGACGGTGCACAATCAGCTTTACTTTTTTATGGATGGAATCAGCAATGACTTCTCTTGCCGCTTGATTCAGCTTTTTACGGAAGTCGCGTTCCTTTTGTTTTTCATCCTCCTGCAAAGGCGCTGGATTGGCCTGATGATAGCGGGGAGCTCCCGAAGTGGAGGTTTTTGTATGGGCAAAATCATCTGCCATATAGGAAGAGCCGTTGTCGTCGCTGTCGGCTGATTTTTTCAGGGCGATTCCTTTTTCAGCCAAGCCGTTGTCCATGTCAAAAGCCGTGTCGTCTATTTCTCCCGAAGTCTTGATTTCGATAGCATCCGGAGATTCTCGTTTTTTTTAGCTCCAGAGAGACTGCTTCTAGGCTGGCGGATAATCCTTGCTGGATAAGTGCTTCTTCCAGAAGCCGAATTTCTTCCGAGTCGGTCGTTATTTTGTAAATGATCTTGTGGTAAAGCGATTGTTTTGCGGAAGCTCCGCTGGCGATGGCATCTGCCCAGTAGAAGAAGGAGCGCATTCCCGCCACGCCTTTGATCGCGTTAGCCCGTGCGGTTTTGTCCAAAAGCAGAATCACATCCGCCAATACGGCCAGCATCTTCTCGTCATGAAAACCGGGCTGCCATCCAGTTCCAGGGCAGAGTTTAACGTCATTAACACCGCAGCGTCACGAATAACGTTCGGTTCCTGAATTTCCAATAAATATCCCTTTTGATAGGCCCTGACGATTTCGGAAGGGTAAAAGCGGTACTCGACATTTTCCCCCACGGTTTTTTCCGCCGCAAGCTTCAACAAATGCTTCATTATCCGTCAACTGTCTGTCCGGTGACAAATGATAGAGACTGTTTTTCCGTCATTTTCTTTTCCTCCGAATCGTAGTTATGTGGTGCGATTCTCGCCCCTGCGCTTCTTCTCCACGACGAGGGGGAGCAGCAGAGCCGCACCGACGAAAATGAATCCTCCGCTTGCGGCATAGACCGCGCCAAGGGAGAACATCTCTTTGAGATAGCCGGACACGGACATACCGATGACCATCATCCCCATGAAAACAGGCGTGATCGTGCCCGATACGCGGCCGATCAAGGCGCCTTCCGTGTTGCGGACGAGCAATCCACCCGCCGTTCATCAGCACGAGCAGCACCGCACCCACGGACAGGGCAGACAGTAGATCGCTCCAGACCATCGTCCGCTTTGGCTGCCAGCGATCGGCAAAAGTTCCGCCAATCAGCCCAAACAAAAAGATCGGAGCGAACTCTGCGACCGAGATCAGCGATACGTAAACAGGATTGTTGTTCGTCCATTCGCTTACGAACAGCAGAACGGCAAAATTCCGGACCCAGATGCCCAACTGCAACAGCACGCGGGAAAGGATAATCGTTCGTACATAAGGATTCCTGAACAATGTCAATACCCCATATCTTTTAATAGTCTCGCTAATGCGCGCAGACGTTCGCCTATCAGTTCATCGTCTTCGCTCAACACGCGGCTGAATTGCTTGATATCGTCATGAAGCGTGTCATTGTCCGTGCAGATCGCCACGTTCAACGCATCGCCTTGCAGAGCAATCCTGTCGATAACGGGCTTTTGCGGGTCGTAAAAATGCTCGTATCTGTATGCCTCGCGAAAATGGTTCAACGTGCGGCAAACGAGCAGCGACAGATCGAGAATGCGATGGAGCGGGAGTTCCTCCGATTCCGTCGACCAGGCTTCGCCTGTGGATTTCCATGCTTTGGCAGCGATGGCGACTTTGCCGGTGTCGTTTTTCGCAGCCAAGCCAAGCGAAAGCGCTTTGACATCCGTATTTCTGGCAGAACGGCCGTCAACCCGATCGTAGTTTTCTGACACGACGACAGGCTTGTGTTGTGAAGTAGTTGGTAGTTTCATTTTCTTTCCCTCTTTCCTTTTCGAAATTACTGCAAAGTGTAGCGGAGATTTCATCGCGAAGCAACAGTTTTTTGTTAGGATTGACAAACATTTTTGTTTTGTGTTTATTATTATACAAACCAAACCGCAAAATGTTTGTTGTTTTTTTCTTCCCGGTTTCCTGGTCCGTCTCCTTTGTCGAGACGGAAGCCAGGCGAAGCTGATGTTCGAAAATCGCACAGGAAGTCGAATACAGGCTACAGGTGTAGCGGCGCGAAAAGAGAGGAGAAACTATGAAGCGAAAAGATGAACTGAAACAGACGTTTAAAGAAGCGAAGACAGAGGCAGGGGTGTATCAAATTAAAAACACCCGAAATCAAAAAGTGTGGATTTGCAGCACCCGCAATCTGAAAACGATGAACGGAAAGCTGTTCACGCTTAAACTCGGTTCCCATATGAACAAACAGCTTCAAAGCGAGTGGGACGAGTACGGAGAAGAGGCGTTCGTCTGCGAAGTGCTGGAGGTTTTGAAGAAGAAGGAAGAGGGATACTTTGACGAAAAGGAGGAGCTTGAGAAAATGGAGCAAAAATGGCTCGACAAGCTTCAGCCGTACGGAGAACGCGGATATCACCAGAAGAAAAAGCAGTAGCAGCAGGGGCGCGGTGCCTCCGTAGCTAACCGAGATTGCTCGCCAAAATAAACGAGGGCCAGTCTACACACGTTTTCGCGCGTTTCGACTGGCCCTCTGGTCTGGCCCTTTACAATCTACAAGCCAAGGAGCAGTTATTGCTTGTCTTCAGTAAAAATCTGGAAGGTGATACCGAACTTGTCGCGCACACTGCCATAGGCAGGGCTGAAAAATGTCTCTTGCAGAGGCATATGTACTTGCCCGTCCTCTTGGAGTGTGGCGAAGATGCGCTCCGCATCAGCTTTGTCCCCTATGGAAATGCAAATGGTCACCTGATCGCCTACTTGGTGAGGCTGTCCTGGGAACGTATCGGAAAGCATCAGATGGCTCTCGCCAATTTTGAGGGTGGCATGTCCCACGAGATTTTTCGCTTCCGCAGGCAAAGGGTACTCAGGGTTTTCCGGCATTTCGCCAAAGGTCTGCTTGTACAGCACTTCGGCACCCAGTGCTTGTTCGTAAAAGGCGATTGCTTCACTTGCTGTTCCGTTCAGGACGAGATAAGGGATCAAACGCAAAGTCATTGAGGAATCATCTCCTTGGGATATGGGCTTGTTTATGGAGGGAGCAAAAGCAGCGGCTTTTCCATATCCAGATTGTACTATAAAGAACGTTTGTTCGTAAATAGGGGGTTAAAAAACCGAGGACTGGCAAAGCGTCCTCGTCTGGCAGGAAAAGCTTTTTATGCCGCCGTCTTCCTGCGAATCATCAGGAGGTAGCAGAGGATGGCGCCGAGTGTAGCGAGCGCGATGACGATCCCCATCGGAACGGCTGTGCCTTCTCCGCCAATCCCGACCAACGGCGCGACGATTCCGCCGCTGATGAAGGAGAGCAGACCTTGCAGGGCAGAAGCGCTGCCTGCGGCCTTGCTCTGGTTTTGCATCGCCAGCGAAAAGCCTGTCGCACCGACGATCCCGACGCTCGATACGACGAAGAACAGCGGAACGAGGACAGCGACCAGCCCGGCCTGTAGCAAGATCATAGCGAGCAGGGCGACACCGCCGACTGCGGCCAGCGAGATGCCGGTGACGAACAGTTTCGTTTCCTTGACTTTTCCTGCGAGCCTTCCGGTAATTTGACTGGCAATAATAATTCCGAGCCCGTTCATGGCGAAAATCATGCTGAAGCCTTGCGGAGAGACGCCAAAAATTTTCTGGAAGACAAACGGCGAGCCTGCAATGTAGGCGAACATCGCGGCTGTGACCAAGCCTTGCGACAAGGCGTAGCCCATGAATACCCGGTCTTTCAGCAGTCCGCCAAACGTTTTCAGCGTGTTGCCAATCCCGGCTTTGGAGCGGCGATGGACGGGCAACGTCTCAGGCAGGCCAAGCACGACGACAAGCAGCATGATGGCACCGATCAGCCCGAGCGCGACAAAGACGCCGTGCCAGGTAGTAAATTCCAGCAGTTGACCGCCGACAATCGGCGCGGCAATCGGCGCGATCCCGTTGATGAGCATTAGCAGGGCAAAAAATTTGGTCAGCTCGGTCCCGGAATACAGGTCGCGAACAGTCGCGCGGGCGATGACAATCCCCGCCGAGCCGGCCAGCCCCTGAACAAAACGAAGAAAGACAAACGTGTAAATCGAAGGCGCAACCGCACATAAAAAAGAAGACAAGGCATACAAAATCAGTCCGATCAAAAGCGGCATTCTCCGCCCGCGCACGTCGCTGATCGGTCCGGCAAAAAGCTGGCCGACCGAAAGCCCGATCAGGCAAGCGGTGAGGCTGAGCTGGGCCATTGAGGTGCTCGTATGCAGGTCATCTGCGAGCAGCGGCAAAGCCGGCAAGTACATGTCCAGCGACAGCGGGCCGAATGCCGAGAGGGAGCCTAAAATGGTCGCGATCCACAAACGGCGCGACTTGCTGCCGGCAAGTGACGAGGAATCCAGTTCTTTGGCTACATGGTTCAAAGCAATGTTCAAACCTTTCTCTTGTGGAATGGGGAGAGCGACAACACCTGGCTACTCGTTTGGTTCAGCAGATGGCTCCGTATTTTCCAGGTAAAAGGTTTGCAGGTTGTTGTGCATTCTTTCCAACATGCCTTGCAAGACGATTTTTTCTTCGTCTGTAAAGCACTCGAAGCATTTCAGTTCGAGAATGCGCAGCGCTTCCTTGACGGCTTTTGTCGCCAGCCGCCCTTTGTCGGTGAGGAAAACCCGGGAGATGCGCTGGTCGCGCTCGTCGGCGCGCCGTTCAACCAGCCCGCATTTTTCCATGCGATTAATCATGACCGTAAGCGTTGCGGGTTTTACCTGGATACGTCGGGCCAGCTCCTTTTGCATCAAGCCGTCTGTTTTGGCGAGACGCATCAGGAGAATCGGCTGCCCTGGGTAGACGTCGTAGTTTTGAATGAGATATTCAACGTTTTTCTTATGAAGCTTCATCACATGGCCCATCGCATGTGTCAAAGCAGTAGAATAATCAAATTCCACCAAAGTACCCCCGTTTTGTTAGCTGGCTAACTAAAAATTAATGTAAATGACTCTCAATCCACAGTCAATACTGATCTATTATACAAAAACGGAGCACGTTCGTCATGAGGGAGTAAAAGAATGTTGTCTCCGAAGGAAGGAGAGAAAGTAGCGGTTGTAGAAACTAACCATTCCGAAACAGGAAAGGACAAGGTGACAACGCGATGATTTTGAATGAAAAAATAAAAGCGGCGGAAGTCAGCCTGACTGGCGTGAACGGAGAGGACCTCGGGATCGTCGACACGAAAGTCGCGCTGCAAATGGCGAAGGAGCAGGGCGTCGACCTCGTTTGCCTTTCGCTCGCCGCAAGCCCGCCGCCGTGCCAGTTGGTTGGCCGCACGAACTATAAAGAGCAGCTCAACCGCGAAAAGGCCAAGCAGCGCAAAGAGGAAAAAGGCAGAAAAGTAAAGGAGCTTCGCTTGAGCGCCTATATCGAAGAGCACGACTACGATACGAAAAAACGGCAAGCGGAAAAAATTCTCGCGGCAGGGGACGCGGTGCAATTGACCGTGCGCCTGGAGAAAAAAGAAAGCCAGGAAGCGAAAAAATTGATCGAGCAACTCGTAAAAGAGCTTGCGCATTGCGGCGTGCAGGAAAAAGGCATTCAAGTAAGCGGCAAGCAAGTGGTCGCTGTCCTGCTTCCGAAGGAGCAATAGCTGTACGGGAAGGCCCGGCTCGTAGTGACAGATGGTATTGTCGCTTCGGCCGGGCTTTTTTTCGCAAGTGTAGCCATTGGCTTGCTTGCCGCGTCTTTTTCTAATAGAAAAGACAAGCAACCACCAAACAGAAAAGCGAGTGATTTCATGCCGTTTACCTTTTCGCACCCGGCGATCGTCCTGCCGCTGCGCAGACTGGGCTGGGTATCCTTTCCGGCTCTCGTCTTTGGCAGCATGGCGCCGGATTTTGAATATTTTTTGCGCATGCAGCCGTACAGCGTCTACAGCCACACGCTGCTTGGCCTGTTTTGCGTTGATCTTCCGCTCGTGATCGTCCTGTATGTTTTGTACCGCTACATCGTCGAAAAAGGACTGCTCGCCGTCTTGCCGCTGTGGGCGGCAAAAGGCTTGGCGAGCGGGCGGCCGCAGACACGAAGCCGCAGGCGGACGTGGGTATCGCTGGTAGTGTTCGCTTACTCCGCGCTGCTCGGAAGCTACAGCCATATCGCCTGGGATGCTTTTACCCACGACGGAGGCAGCGTGGTCGAACGGTTCGCTTTTTTGCAACAGCGCATCCCGCTCCTTTTTCTCGACGTGCCTGTCTACAAGCTGCTACAGCACGGCAGCACGCTGCTGGGCGGGCTTGCCATCGCGTTTGTGCTCTGGCGCACCGGACGCAAGAACGATCACGTCGAGATCAAACAGGCCACGCTGTACGGAAAAGGGCTGTTCTGGCTAGGAGTGGCTGTAATCGGACTGGGCGTCGTCGTTTGGCATGCCTTTTTCGTGAAAGGGGTGTCTCCCCTGATTCATCCGTTGCAGCAGGTCGTTCCTTTTCTGTCCGGAAGCCTGCTCGGGATTTGTCTGCTTGCTCCGCTGGCGAATCGGCCAGGTTTGAAAAAATAGGGCAGGTTTGCCTAGCTTCTGAGTATATTAATGTATGGCTGAAAAAGCATGTATTCGCACTGGCCCAAACTGGATGACACTTTTGAACATAAAGCATGGCTGCGCATCTGTAAGGACTGACAGGCAGGGACGAACGAACGTTTAGAGTGATGCACAAAGGCAGGTGACCGAACATGAGACATTCGGAAAGCAGTCTCTCCATTGATCCCAGCTCTGCTTCCACCTCTTCCAACTCAAACAGGATTCAAGTCGTTTTCAAACGCAACGATTTATCCATCAAGAAGCCCGAAACGCTGCCCGAATACGTAAATGCATCCGCACCCAGCGAATTGGCCTCCTTGTTTGATGAGCTTGAAAATTTGATCGGTCTGCAAGAAGCGAAGAAGACCATGTATGAGATTTACGCGCTGATAAAAATCAACAAGGAACGGGAAAAGCATCACCTGAAAATTGAAAAGCAAGTGTTTCATATGGTGTTCAAAGGCAACCCGGGCACGGGCAAGACGACGGTTGCCCGTTTGTTCGGCAAAATGTTCCGCGAAATGGGCATCTTGAGCAAAGGCCATCTGATCGAAGTGGAGCGGGCCGATCTGGTCGGTGAATTTATCGGCCATACGGCGCAAAAAACGCGGGAACTGGTCAAAAAGGCACTCGGCGGCATTTTGTTTATCGACGAGGCGTATTCGTTGGCCAGAGGGGGCGAAAAAGACTTCGGCAAGGAGGCGGTTGACTGCCTGACGAAAGCGCTGGAAGACTCGAACAAAGATTTCATTTGTATTATTGCCGGGTACAACGACGAAATGGAGCAGTTTCTGGATCTGAACCCCGGCTTGCCTTCCCGTTTTCCGGTTCACATCAACTTTTCCGATTATAGTGTGGAAGAACTTTTGGACATCGCCACTCTGATGACCCGCGAAAAGGATTTTGAGCTGACGAGAGAAGCGAAAGAAAAAATCCGCCGTCTGCTGACCGGAATCGTGAATGACCCGTTCCAGCAAAATTTCAGCAACGCCCGGTTCGTGCGCAATTGCATCGAGAAAGCGATCCGGGTGCAGGCGGTCCGGCTGATGAAAGCAAACGAGCTGACGCGGGAAGAGCTGCAGCGGCTAAGAGCCGAGGACTTTCAAGTGTGACTTCTCTACGATCCATCCGATCCCTCCGCTGCGGGGGATTTTTTTACAGATAAGAATTCTAGAAGCTTCTTATCCAGTATAAGGGCAACTAAAGCTGCACCAAAGGCTTGGCGCAGCCAAGTTTTCTAACCCTGCGCTTTGTTCTGTAGCGAATAGGGGCGGGGTGCATCGCGACCGTAACGAAATGGGCAAAATGTGGTATGATAGGGAGAAGAAAGGGCGTGAATCGGTGAACGAACTTATCAAAACAAAAGAAACTGCGATCTTGGTCGGGTGCTACCTGGATGGCCGTGATGAGGAACGGACACGTCTCTCCATGGAAGAACTGCACGAGCTGGCTGAAACGGCTGGCGTCGAAGTGCTCGATGTCGTGACGCAAAACAGAGATCGAATCGACTCTGCCTGGTATTTGGGGACGGGCAAGATTGATGAAATTGCCGAAAAGGCGCATGAGCTGGATGTGGACGTCATCATTTTCAACGATGAGCTGTCCCCGAGTCAGACGCGCAATCTGGACAAAATTTTTGATTGCAAGGTCATTGACCGGACCCAGCTCATTCTCGATATTTTCGCGGGGCGAGCGCAGTCGCGCGAAGGGAAGATTCAGGTCGAGCTGGCCCAGTACAACTATTTGCTGCCGCGTCTTGCGGGCCAGGGCAAGCAGCTTTCCCGGCTCGGGGGCGGAATCGGGACGCGCGGTCCGGGTGAATCCAAGCTGGAAAGCGATCGCCGCCACATTCGCAAGCGGATCAGCGAGCTGAAGCAGCAGTTGGACGACACGGTCCGGACGAGACAGCTCCATCGGGAACGCCGCAAGAAAAACAACGTGTTCCAGATTGCGCTGGTCGGCTATACGAACGCGGGCAAGTCGACGCTCCTCAACCAGTTGACACAGGCCAACACGTTGCAGGAAGATAAGCTGTTTGCCACGCTGGACCCGACGACCCGCCAGCTCGTGCTGCCGAGCGGCCTGGAAGTGCTGCTGACGGATACAGTCGGCTTCATTCAAGATTTGCCGACGAGCCTTGTCGCCGCTTTTCGCTCCACACTGGAGGGCGTGAAGGAAGCCGACCTGATTTTGCATGTCGTCGACAGCCACCACCCGGATTTGCGCGTGCACATGGAAGTCGTGGACAAAATTTTGCGCGAGCTGAAAGCAGAAGAAATCCCGCAGCTCGTCGTATTCAACAAGGCGGACTTGCTGACCGAAGGCGCCTACCTGCCGCATGCAGACGAATCCATTCTCGTCTCTGCCATTCGCGAAGAAGATCAGCAACGGCTTTTGGCGAGGATCGAACAATTTGTGCTTTCCTCTTATAATGAAATGAAGTTGCGCGTCCCGGTCGAGCGCGGGGACATTTTGTCGCTCTTGCACCGCGAAGGCGTGGAGATGGAGCAGCAATTTAGCGAAGAGGAAGAATCGTACCTGGTCACCGTGCGCGTGAACCGGGACAATCCGATCTACGGCAAGATCGCTCCTTTTCTCCTGGACAAACCAGAGACTGTTGAAGAGAGTTGGTAAGATAGCAGATGTTTCAATACTTTTCCCACGGAGAAAAGCTTCGTCCGCTCGTACTGGAAGTAGAAGCGACGATCTCCGAAAGACATCGTCAAATTTCCGCGCTCGTGGACACCAATCAGTTGAAGGTGTTGCGGTCTTTTCAAAAGCATGAAGTAAACGAGTTTCACTTTTCACCGTCAACCGGCTACGGCTACGACGATTCCGGGCGGGCTACGCTGGAATCAATCTACGCAGACGTTTTTGGCGGAGAGGCGGCACTGGTTCGGCCGCACATTATATCCGGCACGCACGCGATTGCCATTTCCTTGTTCGGCATGTTGCGTCCTGGCGACGACTTGCTCTACATCACGGGCAAACCGTACGACACCTTGGAGGAGGTCGTGGGGGTGCGCGGTGAAGGGCAAGGCTCGCTGAAAGACTACGGCATCGGGTACAGCTTCGTGCCGCTGACGCCTGAGGGCGAGATTGATTTTCTCGCGGTAGCGCAAGCGATCACGCCGAATACAAAAGTAATCGGCATCCAGCGTTCGCGCGGCTACGCGGATCGTCCGTCCTTCACGATCGCCAAAATCCGGGAAATGATTCGCGCTGTCAAAGAAATGAAGCCGGATGTGATCGTCTTTGTCGACAACTGCTACGGCGAATTTACGGAAGAGCAGGAGCCGCTGCACGTGGGCGCGGACATCATGGCCGGCTCCCTGATTAAAAACCCGGGCGGCGGGCTGGTCAAAACGGGCGGCTACATCGTCGGCCGGGAGGACCTCGTCAAGCTCGCTTCGTACCGGATGGCAGCGCCAGGCATCGGTGCGGAGGGCGGAGCTTCGCTGTACTCGCTGCTGGAAATGTACCAAGGCTTTTTCCTGGCGCCGCACGTCGTCGGCGAAGCGCTCAAAGGCGCGGTGTTTTCATCGGCTCTCTTGGAGCGCCTCGGCTTTCAGACAAACCCGCTCTGGCACGAGCCGCGGACAGACTTGATTCAGTCTGTCGCCTTTGGCAGTGCCGAGCGACTGATTGCCTTTTGCCAAGGGATTCAAAAGGCAGCCCCGGTCGACTCACACGTGACGCCGTATCCGAGCGAAATGCCCGGCTACGCAGACCCGGTCATCATGGCTGCGGGGACGTTCATTCAAGGGGCGAGCATCGAGTTTTCCGCAGATGGCCCGATTCGTCCCCCGTACCTCGGCTTCGTGCAGGGCGGTTTGACGTATTCGCACGTCAAAGTGGGGATTTTAACGGCATTGAACGGCATGCTGGAAAAAGGCTTGCTCGACCTGCCTGAAAAGTAAACCGGGTACAAGCGACGGCGCGGTCATAGACGAGACGGCATTCTCTACGCAGGGGATGCCGTTTTTTTGCGGCTGACACGCCGGAGAGCGGGTAGCTCCCCGCAGGAAGCGCCGACTGGCGGAAAAAGCAAGCGGCTCAATGTCCTCATGAGGCGGTTTTAAGCGAAAGCGCCGGGGTTCGAGTGTCTGGCAGCGCGGGACAAACGTGGATTTTTACCAATGCGGGTCACTTTCTGCGTGATATTTTCTAACATCCGTTGACAGTGTTTATGCTTTTGCATAAAATAAGGCATAAGGATAACGATAGAGGAGGGACAAGTCATGAGTGATGACCTTCGCCGGAATATGGCCCTCTTTCCCATTGGGATCGTCATGAAGCTGACCGATCTCACTGCGAGACAGATTCGCTACTACGAGCAAAATGACCTGATTCAACCGGCTCGCACGGAAGGGAAGCAGCGGCTTTTCTCCTTCAATGATGTAGACCGACTGTTGGAGATCAAGGAACTGATCGAAAAAGGACTCAACATTGCCGGCATCAAGCAAGTGCTGAAGCTGCAAGAACCGGTCACCGAGCCGACGGAGATTACGCAAACGTCCGAAGGCAAGCGCAAGGACATGTCTGACAAGGAACTGCACCAGTTGCTCAGACAACAGATCATGTATCGCAATGCTGCCCGCCCAGGCGAGGACGCATTGATTCGTGGAGAGCTATCCCGCTTCTTCCACTGATATAAAGTTGTGAGAGAGACAGGAGGAGAGAAATGTGAGCAAGTACACAAGAGAAGACATTATGCGATTGGCCCAGGAAGAGGACGTGAGATACATCCGTCTGCAGTTTACTGACCTGCTGGGGATTATCAAAAACGTGGAGATTCCTCTGTCCCAACTGCCAAAAGCGTTGGACAACAAAATGATGTTTGACGGTTCTTCCATCGAAGGGTTTGTTCGTATCGAGGAATCGGATATGTATCTGGTACCGGACCTGGACACCTGGGTTGTATTCCCGTGGGGCAACGAGCATGGGAAAGTTGCACGTCTGATCTGTGATATCTATATGCCGGATGGCTCTCCGTTCGAGGGTGACCCTCGCTATATTTTGAAGCGCGCGTTGAAAGAAGCAGAAGAAATGGGCTTCTCTGCGTTCAACGTGGGACCAGAACCTGAATTCTTCCTGTTCAAGCTCAACGAAAAAGGCGATCCTACGCTCGATCTGAACGACCAAGGCGGCTACTTCGACTTCGCTCCGCTCGACACCGGCGAAAACTGCCGTCGCGACATCGTATTGACCCTGGAAAAAATGGGCTTTGAAATCGAAGCTTCCCACCACGAAGTAGCGCCAGGCCAACACGAAATCGACTTCAAATACGCGAACGCGCTGCAAGCAGCAGACCAGATTTTGACTTTCAAGCTGGTTGTAAAAACGATCGCGCAAAAACACGGCCTGCATGCAACCTTCATGCCAAAACCGCTCTACGGTGTGGCAGGCTCCGGTATGCACGCGAACCAATCCCTGTTCCGCGGCAACGAAAATGCGTTCTACGACGAGACAGACGAAATGGGCCTGAGCCAAACAGCGAAGCATTACCTCGCAGGTATTTTGCAGCACGCTCGCGGCTTCACAGCGATCACCAATCCGCTCGTGAACTCGTACAAACGTCTGGTACCTGGCTATGAAGCACCTTGCTACGTGGCATGGTCGGCGAAAAACCGCTCTCCATTGATCCGTATCCCAGCCTCCCGCGGCATGGGAACCCGTATCGAAGTGCGCAGCCCAGACCCGGCAACAAACCCGTACCTCGCTTTGGCTGTCATGCTGAAAGCCGGCCTGGACGGCATCAAAAACAAAGTGACTGTACCACCAGCGATCGACCGCAACATCTACGTGATGACCGAAGAAGAGCGCGAAGCAAACGGCATCGTCAACCTGCCAGCTACGCTCAAGGAAGCGATCGAGTGCCTGAAAGCCGATCCAGTAATCTGCGAAGCCCTGGGCGAGCACGCGCTGGTACACTTCATCGAAGCAAAAGAAATCGAGTGGGATATGTTCCGCACACGCGTCCACGACTGGGAGCGCGAGCAGTACATGAGCACTTACTAAAATGGAAAAATCCCCTTGCGCCTGCTGGTGCGAGGGGTTTTTGCTTTTGTGGGCAGCTTTCGAAATTCACGTCGATGTATTGCTTTTGCCCACAATTCGCCCACAAATTTTCTAGTTGTAGATTGTTAATATGTGTTTTTCAAATTTGTCCATCCTATCTGTTTTAATTTTTTGGAAATGTGGACGAACATATCCGGCAGGTTGGGATATCACACCAGCACCTGCAAACGGACCAGGCGAGACTGGGAAAGTATGCTCCACTAATCGTGGAGCTTTTTTTATTTGCATGTTATTCGTTTCATTTCCGCCTCCATTTCATTGCGTAAGAATGCTTTCGCTTCTTCGTTTCCGGTAAGCTCCAGCAAAATCGGGTTCTCTTCGCTGCTTGCAATGACCGTAAACGTTAAAAACGGGCAGCATTTTCGCTCCAGCCGCACCCATTCCTGCACAAGCCGTAACGTATCTTGATCCCCCGGAAATTGATACTGAACCCCTTTTTCAAGCTCCGCAATGCTAATCCTTCTCGAATCAAGCTCTTCCCAAATGCTTTTGTACTCCACTCGCTCCGCTTCCGTAAAGACTGTGTGGCAACAAGCGATAGGCATTTTTGGGCTCATTTTGTCTTCCCCTTTCACGTTTCAGCAAGAATGCCTGATTTTCTACAAGCTGAACGCCCAGAGCTACCGCACCACTGACTGGAAAAGCACAAGCACAGAGCGTATGCAACTAGCAACTGATTTCATTTACAGCACCTTCCGCAAAGAGATATAATCGAATCGTAAAACTTAAAGTTAACTTTAAGTCAAGGGGGGAGTTGTTATGTCTGGACTTAGCATTGGGCAACTTGCGGCAAGGGCAGGGGTAAACGCATCGACGCTGCGTTACTATGAATCCGTTGGCTTGCTTCCTGCTCCGGAACGTCAAAATGGGCAACGCCGGTACGATGAACAACTACTCGAACGTATCAGTTTTATCAAGATCGCGCAGCAAACAGGCTTTAGCATCCAGGAAATCGCGATTTTGCTAGAAGGTTTTGAAACCAGTGGACCACTGTCTGAGCGCTGGGAACAAATGGCGAAGCAGAAACGCTCCCAACTTGAGGAAAGAAAAAAACAGCTTGATTGGATGATACAAATATTAGACAGCGGGCTAAGCTGCAAATGCCTTACGTGGTTGGAATGCCTGAAAAAAATAGAAACTACGGGTTCGCGATAGGAAAGGGCTGGGCGAGAAATGATTTCAAGAGAACAATTAGAAAAGAATCAAGTGTGGCTTTATGCGTTCCTGCTCGTGATTGCTGCTGGATTCGGGTTGTTATGGCCAGAATCAGGCGAGAGCCTTGATCGTACGATTTCGTTCGTGCTTGCCATCTTGATGTATGGAATGTTTGCCCAAATCCCTTTTTTTCGTTTAAAAGAGGCACTCTCGAATCGAAAGTTTATGTATGCGCTCCTTCTCGTCAACTACATAGCCGTACCAGTCCTTGTCTGGGGGTTAACGCGGTTTCTTCCGGCCGATCCAGCAATCTTGTTAGGGGTATTTCTTGTTTTGCTTACCCCCTGCATTGACTATGTGATTGTCTTCACCCATCTTGGGCGTGGGAACGAGAAACTCGTGTTGGTTTCAACCCCGATCCTTTTTGTCACCCAAATGCTTTTTTTGCCCGTTTATCTATGGCTTTTTATGGGCGAGAAAGCAGCAGAAATCGTGAGTGTCGGGCCATTTCTCGAAGCGTTTTTCGGGCTTATTGTCGTCCCGCTGATTCTTGCTCTACTTACGCAATGGTGGTCAACAAGACAACCACGGGGAGAACGGTTTCTTGATGCGACAGCATGGCTGCCTGTGCCTTTTATGGCGCTAACGCTTTTTGTTGTCGTTGCCTCGCAAATTGCCAAACTGTATAGCTCTTTTGATTCGATCATCCAAGTGATTCCTGTCTATGCAGCATATATGGCGATTACACCGATTATTGCGCGGATTGTTTCCCATCTATTCCGTTTGGATACCGGAGCAGGGCGAGCTTTGATTTTTAGTGCAGGCACGCGTAACTCTCTGGTCGTTCTTCCGTTTGCACTGGCGCTGCCGGAACCGCTAAACGGAGTGGCGTCGGCAGTGATCGTGACGCAAACCATTGTAGAGCTGATTGGGGAGCTAGTATATATTCGGCTGGTTCCAAAGGTGCTTTTGCGAGGGGCGGAGGGAATTGCGGAGAAACAAAAGTGATTCGTTTACATAAATGAGTTAGTAGAACATTTTTTATTGGGGTTTTAACGAGGCTGATCCGCTCCTGCAACCAAGAGTGGGAGCGGATCAGAAGGAACTGGCGATTTCCTGCTTTCCGGACTAGCTAAAAAGAGAGAAAGCAGAAGCTACCATGAAAACAGCACTCAAGCTGCTTATAATGAAAATAGTCCCTCTTGTTCTTTTTTTGACCAGAACGGATTGAGCCAGGAGGGAATCCGAGCATTGTTGGCGAGGAACTATTTCTGGCGCTTTTTCACGAACAGCACAGCGCTGGCAGCGACGACGCCTGCGAGGTAAATAATTGCGTACGATATGGCGCGCAAATAAGACAACTCTGAAGGAGTTCCGTTATAAATGGCGGTAGTAGCCGAGACGAGGATGATGCCGATGACGTAAACGGCCAGCCCGATCAAAATGCTTTTTCCCATGTCAATCTCTCCTTTGTGGCCTAGCTAGTGAGAGCATAACATGAATAAGGATTATTTTCTATTTTTTGTAAAGGGTACAAAATCAAAAAGATAACATTGTTTCTTATAGGAAAGGAACCTTTATGAACCCGCAACTAAAACAACTCCTGCTCCACTTCGACGACGCAGCCGAATGGTATGCCCCGAAAGACTTCGATTACCGAAAAGAAATGCAGCAAGTAAAAATGGTAAAAGCCCGCTTGGAAGCTGAAACAGACAACCGTTTCGAACTGGACGACTGCGTACAGGACGCCTCGTTTTTCGCAGAGATGTACATCCTGGAAAAAAGCCAACACGATGCGAAAGCGAGCGGGGGAAGCTATGCGATGTGCTACGAGCTGGCGATCCGCTTTTCGGCCTTTGGACGGTTCGTGACGATCCTTGGTGCTTTTGACGAGACGGGAAAGCAACCAGACATGAACCGCATCATCGCCACGCTGCAGGAGAACGGCTACCGCTACATCCCCGCAGACGAGCTGAACACCTTGTACGATGGGAAAAATCAAGCGATGATCGGCGAATACACCTGGTGGAACCGATTTTTCGACTACTTGTAACAGCCGCATCCTTCTTTTGCCCGCCGCTTTGGACGAACCATTTTTGTCTAGCGGGGCTTAACCTATCCGATCCACGTACATTCAGTTCGCCCGGCATGCCGAAACAATCGTTATCTCGCTTCCGACCGGCCTATCTGGCTGTACCATGCTCAAGCCAATGGAAGCTGAGAGGGCAGTTCCCCCGCCTAAACAGCGAGTGGCGGAACAGTTTGGATGTACTCGCCACGCTGGCAAAATAAGAGAAACGCTAGCAACTCCCGTGAAAAAGATTAACCTCACCTAACTTTGGTCAGGAGACAGCAAATAGAGAAGCAAAGTATAGTAAAGGTACCCGAAAGGAAAATCCTCCCTTTCCGTTGATGGACGCCATTGTCGATGAAAATCGCCCTCCTGATGGCGTGGCCTTTGTGGAAGCTCCATTTCTCCGCGCAGTTTTCGCAAAGATAGCGGGCTTCATCAAAGATTCGGTCAAAAGAACGAATGCATCCTCTCGCCCGTTTGCCGTCAACTGCCCCTTGAGTTGCTTGAGGGGTATTTTTTATGAAAACGGCTCCTTGTTCGCTAAGCTTGAACAAGGAGCCGCCACTGTTTTTCGCGCATGATCGTGTTTCTGCTCATTTGACCATCGTAGCCAGAAAATCATGCAGTTTTTCCAGCGAACGAATATTTTGATTGCAAGTGACGCTGTCTTGACACAAGTAGTTTCCTTTTTTCAAATACGTGCCGTTGCCCGCCCCCCGCGCTTCCAGGACGAACATGCCGATGTCGGTAATTTTGTTGCAGATCGCACAAATCCCTTTTTTGGGCAGGGGAGTAAAAACGCCGTGAATGCCGATCAGCTTGTCAGGGTAGTAGGCGATCATGTACTTTTTGTCTGCCCCGCTGTCGAACCAGCTTACATACGACGTCTCGGCATACGGGATTTCCGCTGTCGCAGGCGGCTTGAGCTTCTTGACCTTCGGGAACATTTTTTTGATCGCTTGCTCGGTCAAAGCGGGAAAAGGGATGATATACGGCGAGAGCCGCAGCAAAAACTGTTTGGCTTCGTTCTTTTCCTTGATGGCTGCGAGTGGCGCAAGCAGTTGTTTTTGTTCCTCTGTCATGCCGGGGAAGAGCTGGAACACGGATTCCTGGGCGATTTCTTTGCGGGCCCGGATGACGTTAGGGTCTGTGCTGCTTGTGTATGCGTTCAACAAGGTTTGCACCTGTGCTTTGATGAAGTGATAGTGGTGGGGTGAAATAAATGGTTGCATCTTTCTGGTTCCTCCTTGCAGCGTACTCCGTCAGGCGTGAGGAGTTGTGATGGTGTTTGTACCTTCTACTGTAAAAGGAGCGGAGTGCGCTGCAAAGGGAAAGAACGATTGTAAAAAGAACTCGGCATAGGAAAAGCACTGACCGTCTCGTGGACGCGCCAGTGCTTTTGTCTATTTGGCATACACAATCTTTTTGATCGTTTCCGTCGAGAGAAAGTACTGCTCGGCCAGCTCCTGGATGGAGGCGCCTTCGCGAAAAGCGTTGCGGATCGCGCTGTTGCGTTCATCCAACTGTTTTCTGCCGCCGGTCCGGGTCCCCCATTTGTGATGGGCCGTCTTCGGTTTCGGAATGTAGATGATTTCTCCCTGCACGTACTTTTGGATTTCTGCGATCAAGGTTTCTGGCAGCATGCTGGCTGCATTCACATATTTCATTTCCGCTCGCTCCTTATTTTTAAAGTGAAAAATAAGGGGCAAAGCCAGGAAATAAGAAATGAGATACGTTAGAGAAGGCGATGAATTGTCTAAACGACTGTCCACCTCATGCAAAGTATCGCCTTATTCCCAGGCTTTGCATGAGACGCTGCAGTATCTGGCAAACCAATTCCATTCACCAACCACACACCCCCTCGTTCGCGTTTTCTCCCTGCGCGCCGCCAAGTGCCCGCGCAGTAGTTCCCATTATAAATCATCTGTCCGCCATTTGCACCGCGGCTCTGGCGATTTTTTCGCCACGCGCGCGCCGTCCGCCTATGCGACAAAGGAGCGGGGGACTCTTTACCTGGTCACAAGAGTGCGGAGCTGTTCTTCCGTCCACTTTTCCACATCCAGCAGCGCCTGGTATGGATCGTCTCCCGGAATGTTAAAATAGGAGGCAAAAGCAGGTTCGGTTTTCAGGCCGTCTTGCTTGAGCTGGCGGATGGCGCGGAGGGCGTCAGCGCCACCGAGCAGCAGCAAACGGTGCTCGACGACCATGTGCCGATACGCATTTTGCTGTTCGACCGGGCGCGGTTGGGCAAACAGCTCAAACCAGAAGCCGCAGGCAAAAAACGTAATCAGGCAGGTGGGCACGCCTTGCACGAGCAGACGAGCTTCCTTGTAGCCTTCATACGCCGCATACGAAGCGCGGACGACGTCGGCAAACTGCTCGAGGTGGTGGCACTCGCAAATAATGTCCAGATCGCTGTCCGCAATGTCGATGTCCAGAGGGATCGTACCTGCGAGCACGGGATCGAACGCTTGCAGCCGCTGCATGACCGCGGATTGGGCGATGGCCTGGCCCGCAGCTTTTTGTTTCGGTGTCCCGTTGTGCAAATAAGAGAGGTCGCGCCAGTTTCGCGTCATAGTAACCCTCCGCTTTCGTTAAAATAGGCAGGTACTCCTCGCAGACGGCCTCACGGATTCGCAAAAGAAGAGTGCAACTTCAATCGGCTTTTTCTCGTATTACCTATGTGAGAGGAGTGCATAGAGAATGGATATTGTTCTTTGGATTATCGTGTTGGTGCTTTTCGCGCTAAGTATCGCCGGTATATTTTTGCCAGTACTACCCGATACGATTTTACTGTGGGCAGGCTTTTTGCTCTACCACTTTTTCATAGCCGATCCGGGAGCGGGGTTGCCAGCGTCTTTCTGGTGGGGGATGGTGGTGCTCAGTATTTTGCTGTACGGTGCGGATTTGTTGACCAACATGTTTTTCGTGAAAAAGTACGGCGGCTCCAAATGGTCTTCGGTGGCTGCGGCCGTAGGGATTGTTCTCGGAATCTTCGTGTTCCCGCCGTTCGGGATGCTGATTATGCCGTTCGTGCTCGTGGTGCTGGTGGAGTTGCTCGTGCAAAAGCAGCCGATAGAGAAAGCGGTAAAGGCAGGCTTTGGCTCGCTGATCGGCTTTTTGGGAAGCGCAGTTGTCAAAGTCGTGTTGCAGGTGAGCATGATCGTCTGGTTTTTCCTTGCCAGATAAATATAATGATAGAGACGAAAAAGGACAGCGGAGGCTGTCCTTTTTTCATGCGCTGGAACGATTAGTGGATGAGGCGATAGACGCCAATGACTTTTCCGAGAATGGTGACGTTGTCCAAAATGATCGGTTCCATCGTCGCGTTTTCCGGCTGGAGGCGGAAGTGGTTCTTCTCTTTGAAAAAGCGCTTGACGGTCGCTTCGTCTTCTTCTGTCATGGCGACGACGATATCGCCGTTGTTGGCGACGTGCTGCTGGCGCACGATTACGTAGTCGCCGTCCAGGATACCGGCGTCGATCATGCTGTTCCCGGAAATCCGCAGCATGTACACCTTGTCTGAAGTCACGATATTTTCTGGAAGCGGGAAGTACTCTTCGACGTCCTCAATCGCGGTAATCGGCTGCCCGGCGGTTACTTTCCCGATGACGGGAACGCGAACGACAGAGTCCTCGAAGTTGTCCTGGAAGCGGTCTTCCTCAGACAGCAGTTCGATGGCGCGAGGCTTGGTAGGGTCGCGGCGGATCAGCCCTTTCTTTTCCAAGCGCGCCAGATGACCGTGCACAGTAGAGCTGGAGGCAAGTCCGACAGCTTCGCCGATTTCGCGGACGGATGGAGGATAGCCTTTGTCCCGGACTTCCTTGCGAATAAATTCGATTATGGCTTGTTGTCTGCTGGATAATTTTGACATAGAGAGACACCCCTGATTTCTCGAACATGTTTTCCTATATTATACCATGGGAGCTTGCGTTCGACAAACATAAGTTCGATTTTGATGCGAACAGGAATTTTTGACAGGGTAAATGCATTTGATTCGACAGCATCGGCCAAATCTCGAAAAAAGCGCGGGCGGGCGGCCGGAGCCGTAAGTTGCAGCCGTTCCATTGTAATAGAGCCGGGCTAACTCCAAGTCGGCAAACAGTTCCATCGTCGCGGAGCCGGGCTTACGTCGAGCCACAAGCCGCTCCACTGTCGCAGAGTCGAGCTCACGTCAAACCGCCAGCCGCTCCAGTACCGAAGAGCCGAGCTTACGCCAAGCCACAAACCGCACCAACGCGGCACACTTGGACTTCTGTTCAGGCAGCAAGCAACCAGCTAGAAACGAGCTAAATCCACCCCAATAGAGTCGCCCGGCAGCGTCATCCGAAGCAAAAACGGCTGCGCACAGCAGCTCCGCGCGAATTTGCGAGACGGCGGTTTTTGTATTGACATGAACATATGTTCTCATTTATGATAGGGATACGAACTTATAGAACGTATGTTTGCAGGGGGTCATATTATGAATGCCATGTCTATCCATAACCGTTTCGAGAAAAAGCAGCCTCGCCGCGTCCGTTTGGGCATCACGAGAGGACAAGCTATTTTGTTTTTGCTGACGTTCTCTCTCTTTTTTTACTTGCTTACCGAACTGGTGTTTGCCTCTTCTGCGCATAAAGAGCCGTTAAAAGGAAAAGAAGTGACCGTTCGCTCCGGCGACAGTCTTTGGACGATTGCTGTGCGCCATCATCATTCGGAAAAGGTGGATGTGCGCGATCTGATTTTCGATATCAAAATGGCGAACAACCTCGACAGCAATCTCATTTATCCGGGGCAGACCTTGTTCATCCCGGAAACGGACTGATTCGAGCACTTGCCCGCCATCCGCTCTCTTGCCAGTTCCGACTGATATGATATAATAAAGCGGCATTACTACAGAGTGGGAGGAACCGGAACGTGGTATCTGACGCGGAAATTAAACGAATCAACGAACTGGTCAAGAAATCTCGCGAGGTTGGCTTGACTGACGAGGAGAAGCAGGAGCAAAAAGCTCTGCGCCAAAAGTACATCGATGCGGTCAAGATGTCGCTTCGAGCGAATCTGGATTCCATCCGCTATGTGGAAGATCTTGAGGAAAATCGTCCAAAACAGTAAACTTACTTGTATTGATACGGCAGACATCCTTGCTTGACGCTCGGGTGTCTTTTTGTTCCTGACGACTTCTGCCAGTTTTGCAATTGAGGAGGGGGACCAATGGCATGGGTGGCTGTAGCGGTTGGGGGAGCAGTCGGCTCGTTGCTTCGTTATGTGCTGGCGCTGGTTGCCAATCAGCCGGGCTGGCCTGTAGGCACGTGGCTGGCGAACATCATTGGCTCGTTTGCCATCGGCGTTTTGTTTGTGATCGGCAAGGAGCGGGGAGGCTTCTCGCCTGAGCTGTATCTTTTGTTTACGACAGGTATTATGGGCGGATTCACGACGTTTTCCACATTTTCGCTGGAAGTGGTTTCGTTCTGGGGAGAGGGACAATGGCTGCGCGGGCTCGTTTACGCCCTGCTCAGTATCGTGGTCGGCCTGCTCTCTTGTGCCGCGGGAATCTGGCTTGCCAGACAAATGCAATAACGACCATCACATTGATAAAAGACGAGAGGGGGGATGGGTGTGAGTACCCAACACCGCGATTACGAGGCAGAACAAAACAAGCTGGATGAGACGATTGCATTGATCGATGGGGAGATCGCTCGGCTGCGCGAAGAGATTCGGGAAGCGACCGACGATTACGTCAAGCAGGTCGTGAACGCAAGCAAGGCAAAAGACCTGCGTTATTTGGAGGATCACGGACGCGACAAGCCGTACTTTGGCCGAGTCGATTTTCTCAAGGACGAGGTTTACGAGCTTGACCAGGTGTACATCGGAAAAAGAGGGATCGTCCGCAGCGATACGTTTGATTCGATCGTCGTGGATTGGCGAGCGCCCATTGCCAGTCTCTATTATTCCGGAGAGAGCAAGGATGCGTTTTACCGGATGGGGCGCGAGATCGTGCGCGGCGAGGTGAGATTGAAGCGCAACTTCGCAATTGAGGACGGAAAAATCGTCGGGATTTACGATGGCGCTGTAAAAGAGACGATCAACCGCGAGATGGGGCACCCGGACGAGTTTTTGCAGGAAGGCTTCATCGACGAATTTTTGAACGCCAATCTGAACTTGACGAATGACAGCCGCTTAAAAGATATCGTCGCGACGATCCAGTCGGAGCAAAATGACATCATTCGCGCGGAAAAAGATCGGCCGATCGTCGTGCAAGGGGTTGCGGGCAGCGGAAAGACGACGATTGCGCTGCATCGGCTGTCGTACCTGATTTACAACTACCAGGATACGATGATGTCGAAAAAATTTATGGTGTTCGCCCCGAACCGGATGTTTCTGACGTACATATCAGAGGTGCTACCCGAGCTTGGCGTCGACGATGTTCAGCAATCGACGTTTGTAGACTGGGCGGCGCGGCTCGTGAAGCCGCTCATGCCCAAAGGCTGGCGGATCGTGAGCCCGGACAAACCGCTGCAGTTGTTTTTTGAAGAAGGGCAGGACGAGCGGGAGCAGGAAATCACCCGCCATCGGCTGCGTTTCAAAGGCTCGCTGGCGTGCCGGGAAGCCATGGAAGAGTACATACGCTACGTGATCGAGACGAGAATCCCGTTCAAAAAACTGAGTTTTCTTTACAACAAGACGAAGCAAGTGTTCTCCATCCCGGGCGAGACGATCCGGCAGTTTTTTCTGGAGCAGTTCGGGTCCTTGCCGTACCATCGACGCGTCGATGCGCTGCGCAAGCATTTGAAGCAAGAGATGAACAAGCAACTATTTTCGCATTTGCGCGAGCGAAAAGTCGACCTCGACAAGCAAGGGCTGGCCAAGTTTGAAAAAATGCTGGAGCAAATTTTGGATACGTACCTCGTCTCCTTCCCGCGGCTGGACATTTTCGAGTCGTACCGCGAGCTGATCGCAGAGGAGGAGCTGTTGCGCAAGCTTGTCCCTGCGGACATTTCCGACGAAGTGGTCCGCGATGTGAGCCGGTCTTCTGCGGCGCTGTTTGCCCAGGAGCGGCTGGAAGCGGAGGATATCGCGCCGCTGTTGTATTTGCAGCATATCATCGAAGGGATGAACAAGGCCGGGCATTTCGACCATACCGTCGTGGATGAAGCGCAAGACTTGAGCGCGTTGGAGATTGCCGTGATTGCGCTCGCGACGAAGCGCCACTCGCTGACGATTGTCGGCGACATCGCCCAAGGCATTCACAGCTACCGCGGCATTCACGCGTGGGAGGAGCTGACCCAGGGTATTTTCGAACAGCTTCGTCCCGCCTACTACACGCTGGCGCAAAGCTATCGCTCGACAGTTGAGATCATGCTGTGCGCCAACGAAGTGCTGCGGCAGATTGAGCTGCCGGAAGCCGTCTTGGCGAAGCCCGTCTTGCGCCATGGCGAAAAGCCAATCATGGTCGAGGCCGATTCGCGCGCCAAGCTGTGGACGGAAGTCAGCTCCCGGGTGGCCGCTCTGCAAAAGGAAGGGTTGCAAACGATCGCGATCGTCACCAAGACGATTCAGGCGAGCAAAAAGGCGCACAAGGCGCTTGCAAAGAGCATTGCCGATTTGACGCTGCTCGGCAGCAAAGACAACCAGTTTCCGGGCGGCGTAACCGTGATGCCTGCCTATTTGACAAAAGGCTTGCAGTTTGACGCGGTCATCGTGGTCGATGTGGATGCGTATCAAAACAACGAGTGGGACGCGAAGCTGCTCTACGTGGCGATGACCAGGCCGGTGCATCGCCTCGTGCTGACGAAGATGGCAGGGGAGCAGGCGCCACTGCTGGCTGAGCTTTCGCCCGAGCTGTACACGCAGGCTTGAACGTGGCAAATAGTAAAAACCCCTCTGGCTGAATAAGCAGCAGAGGGGTTTTTGCGTGTGTGGCTCAAAGCGATTAATGGTCGCCTGTGTTTCCTTTGGACGGGTTGGTGATGACGAAGCCTTCTTGCGGCAGATACAGGTAGTCGACGATGATGCCGTCCAGAAGCGGCTCGTCTTTTTTCACGACAACGTCGATTTCCTTGTCAGTGGAGACTACTTCATCCTCTTCGGTCGGTTTGTCCAGCGCCAGGCCGTAGTGTGCATGATCGCCGTGCGCGTGAGTGATATAGACACGCAGCTTCAGGTCTTTGTCTTCTTCCTGCTCCATGATCGTGGTCAGTTGCTTCGCTGCATTGCGAGTGATCTTTACCTTCATCGGTCAAGTCTCCTAACTGTATGTATGTGAGTTTCTTCTCCATCTTAGCAAAGAGGGAATTGCAGTTGCAATGTGGAAAGTGTTCTGGAACATAGAGTTGCTAGACGAACATGCGGAAGGGGACGCTTTTATGAAAATGGATTTGCGCAGCGATACCGTCACGAAACCGACTGAAACGATGCTTCGCGCGATGGCGGAAGCCGAAGTGGGCGATGATGTTTATCGCGAAGACCCGACGGTAAACCGACTGGAGCAGCTTGCAGCGGAACGGCTCGGGAAGGAGGCGGCCTTGTTTGTCACCAGCGGCACACAAGGCAACCAGGTCGCTGTGCTGACCCACTGTGTCAATGGTGACGAGGTGATCGCGGAAGCGGAATCGCATATTTTTTATTACGAAGGGGGAGCGATGTCGGCTCTGGCTGGCGTGCAAACCCGGACACTCGCGGGAGAGCGCGGTGCCTTGCGCCCGGAAGACGTGGAAAAAGCGATCCGCGGCAACAACATTCATTTTCCGCGAACGAAATTGATTTGCCTGGAAAATACGCATAACCGGGCTGGAGGCGCGGTGGTCACTGTCGAGCAGATGAAGGGCGTCTATGACGTGGCGCAAAAGCACGGGATTCCGGTTCATCTAGACGGGGCGAGGCTGTTCAATGCGGCGGTCGCCCAAGGAGTCGACGTTTGCGAACTGAGCCAATACACGGATACCGTTCAAGTTTGCCTGTCCAAAGGGCTGAGTGCGCCCGTAGGCTCCATTTTGGCTGGGGACCGCGCTTTTATCGAAGAAGCGAGATGGTGGCGAAAAAAGCTCGGCGGAGGCTTGCGCCAAGCGGGCTATTTGGCTGCGCCGGGAATCATCGCCTTGACCGAGATGGTCGAGCGGCTGCGTGAAGATCACGAGCGGGCACAGCAGTTGGCCGCAGGCTTTCGCAAGCTGTCCCTGACTGTCGAGCCTGTCGAGACGAATATCGTGCTGGTCAGGACCGATTCGATCCAGGAGACAGCGGTTGACTTTTTGCAGCGGCTCGCAGACAGAGGGGTGTTGGCGGTCGACTTCGACGAATACGTGATCCGCTTTACGACGCACCGTAATATCGACGAGCAAAGCGTCGCCAAAGTGCTGGAAGTCGTAGAGAAGCTGCTGGGAGCAGCGAAGTGTTCCGGGTAACGATACAGGCTGTTTGAGCGAGAGCGAAAAGCCAGTCCAGCACCAGACAAGGGGCGGACTGGCTTGTTGCTTGGGAAGCGCCGAAGAAATAGAACGAATTTTTTGGCAATATGTATAAAAATCTTTCGCCGCTAGCACATGATTTTCTACCAACTCGTCCGATTCCTTTTTTGCGGTGATGCGATAGCATGGTGGAGAGTAAAAGACTGTCAATCAGTCATCTTCGCGAACTCGACACAGACGAGGAGGACGCGAGAGTTGAAGAAACGAACAGGCGCGCTATTGATTGGGTTTCTGATTTTTCAATTCGTTGCAGGCTGTAGTTCGTCCCAGCCGTCGGCAACTGACAACCAGGGCACAGAAACAACGAAATCCGAGCAAGCCAAAACGCAAGAGATGGTCTTGAACTGGAATGCGGAAGGGGGAGAACGCCGACGGCAGACCCGGGCCTGGCATCAGACGGGACTTCCTTTGACGTGATTACGGCCTGTTTTGAAGGGCTGACGCGCTACGGGCCTGACGGAAAGATTGCGGGAGCGCTGGCCGAGAACTACTCCGTTTCCCCCGATATGCTGACGTACACGTTTCAATTGAAAAAAGACGCCCTCTGGTCCAACGGTGATCCCGTCACCGCGCACGATTTTGAATTTGCCTGGAAGCGCAATCTCGACCCGCAAACAGGCTCGGAGTACGCCTACATGCTTTATTTCATCAAAGGAGCGGAAGAATTTAACACGGGAAAAGGAAGCAAGGATGCCGTCGCGGTCAAAGCGCTCGATGACCACACGCTGGAAGTGCAGCTCAATTCGCCCGCGCCGTTTTTTTACGAGCTGACCGCTTTCCCGACGCTGTTCCCGCTGCACCAAAAAACGGTCGAGTCCAATCCGGGCTGGGCGGCTTCTCCTGAGAACTACATCGGAAACGGCCCGTTCAAGATGGATGTTTGGGAGCATAAAAACAAGCTGGTGCTGGTCAAAAACGACAAGTACCATGACAAAGACGCGGTGAAGCTGGACAAGATCGTCTGGAGCATGATTACCGACACCAACACGTTGCAAGCGCTGTTTGATTCCGGCGATCTCGATTGGGGCGGCCACACTGCCTATACGCTGCCTGTCGATTTGCTGCAAAGCTTGCAGGATGAGGGCAAAATTGTGCTCGACCCGTATCCGAATACCGTAGCGGTTACGTTTAATACGACCCAGCCGCCGTTTACGAACAAAAAAATTCGCCAGGCGTTTTCCTACGCGATTGAGCGCCAGCCGTTGGTCGACGGAATTGTCCTGCCGGGTGTTCCCGCTGCCTACGCCTGGGTGCCGCCCTCGATGAAGCTCAGCAGCAACGATTACTTCAAGGAAGATGCCGCCAAGGCGACGGAGCTGCTCGCAAGAAGGCTTGAAAGAGCGAAAAATAAATCCAGAAAGCCCCCGTCTGTCCAAGAGCGGCTCTTGCGGCATGGCGGGGGTTTTTCTCCGTCGTTCGCGTGTATTTCCCTTCTTCCAAAGAAATACTATAGCCATTGACTCTTGAGGGAAAAGAGGGATGAACATGATATCGGCCAAAGAGCGTGAGCGGCTGCAAAACCAGATGAAGCGCGACGAGAGCAAGATCGTCAACATCGTTCTCCAAAATGCGCAGCAGGTAGCAGGAGAAATTGAAAAAGCCACCCACCAGGGCATTTACATGGTAGATGGCCGTTATTACGGATACGAAGAGATCAAGGAAATCAACGGCTCGCTCTAGCCGAAAACGGACACGTCGCCAAGCCAGCCGAGTCTGGAAGCGGCTACAGGCGCGGCGGCGGGAAAAAGTGGCGAAGGGCATCCGGCAGCTCCTTTTGCCACAGGCCCCAGACGTGATTGCCCGGCTTTTCGGCATAGGACAGGTTGGCCTGTTTGGCCGTGAGCAGCTTTTTCGCTTCCCGGTTCCATTCGACGAAGTCAAACGTTCCGATATGCGTCTCCACGGCGGTTTCGTCCAGTCCCACGACCATCCAGATGCGCAGCCAGGACAGGCTCTCGCGGCTTTGGATGGCGTCGAGCGTCGGCTGGAAAAAGGCTCCCGACAGCGCAAGCACCTGCGAAAACAGCTCAGGCTGGTCCAGGGCGAGATGCAGCGCCACAGTGCCTCCGAGCGAATCGCCTGCAAGCACGCGGGACGCTTTGTCGCGCCTAACGGGATAGCGCTCCTCGATGTACGGCAGCAGCTCTTCGCAAAAAAAGCGTTTGTACGCTTCGTTTCTTGCGCCGACGGGGGAGTATTCGCTCGTCCGCTTGCTGCGGTCTACCGAGACGCCGACGACGAGGAACGGCTCGATGCCTTCCTCCAAAATGAGCTGGTTGGCGATGGTAGCGATTCGTCCCATCGTAAAAAAGTCATTCCCGTCCTGGCAGTAGACGACAGGATAGGACAGAAGCTCGTTGTAGCCCGGCGGGAGGTACACTTTGACCGAGCGGGGAGTGTCCACATGAATGCTTGGCACTTCTTCTTTTATGATCGTTCGTTTTACATATTCAGACATCGATTTACACTCCTGTTTGCTCAAATGTAAAACTAAGCCTTGAAAAAAACTGATACAGCTTTTATAGTAAATGATAACAGAGAGGAAATAAACCCTGTAATATCAATACTATAACACATTAAACAGACAATTTGTCTGCAGTATAACAGGGTGGTGCAAACGGCGCTGTAAGCCCTTTCTTGCACGAGACAACTTTTCTTCTGCTTTTTCCATTATTGGGGACACTTCCGACATCGTTCGCACTCGCCGCCATTGATTGAGCATCTGCTCGGTGAAACGCGGCAGGGCGCACGGCAGGCAGGAAGCCCCTTATTCTAGTGACGAGGTGAATGAGATGAGCGTAACCACTGCTGTTGAACAAACAGAGAACAACGCCCCGCTGCAAATTCTTGCACCGGACGGTACGGTTGTTCGTCCTGACTTGATGCCTGAGCTCTCTGATGATGAGTTGCGTGAACTGATGCGTAGAATGGTCTTTACCCGCGTGTGGGACCAACGCGCTATCAGCCTGAACCGTCAAGGTCGTCTCGGCTTTTACGCGCCTGTAGCGGGTCAAGAAGCAAGCATGATCGGCTCCGAGGCAGCGCTTTCCAAAGAAGACTTCATCCTGCCAAGCTACCGCGACATTCCGCAAATGGTATGGCACGGTTTCCCTATGCACAAAGCGTTCCTCTACTCCCGCGGACACATCGAGGGTGGACGGATTCCGGAAGGCGTCAACGTACTGATGCCACAAATCATCATCGCTGCGCAATGTACGCAAGCGACAGGTGTGGCGATGGGCTACAAGCTGCGCGGCGAAAAGCGCGTGGCGATCAACTACTTCGGTGACGGGGCAACCTCCCAAGGTGACTTCTACGAGGGCATGAACTACGCAGGCGTTTACAAGCTGCCTGTCATCTTCTTCTCGCAAAACAACGGTTACGCGATCTCCCTGCCGTTCGAAAAGCAAACGGCTTCTGAAAACATCGCCGTAAAAGCAGTGGCTGCCGGTATCGCCAGCGAGCGTATCGACGGTATGGACATCCTCGCTGTTTACTACGCGGTGAAAAAAGCGAGAGAACGCGGCGTGAACGGCGAAGGCGCGACACTGATCGAAGCGCTGACCTACCGCTATGGTCCACACACCATGGCAGGTGACGACCCAACCCGCTACCGCTCTGGCGAAGAGCAAAGCGAGTGGGAACTGCGCGATCCATTGATCCGCTTCCGCAAATTCCTCGAAGGCAAAGGCCTCTGGAGCGAAAAAGACGAGGAAGCTGTCATTGAAGAAGCAAAAGCAGCAGTTGCGGACGCGATCAAAAAAGCGGACGAAACGCCGAAAATGAAAGTGACCGAACTGATCGATGTAATGTTTGAGACACTGCCGCCTGCACTCGAAGAGCAAAAGGCAGAATTCCTGGCGAAGGAGTCGAAATAAGCCATGGCACAAATGACAATGGTTCAAGCCATTACGGATGCAATGCGCGTAGAGTTGAAGCGCGATGAAACCGTACTTGTCTTCGGGGAAGACGTAGGGAAAAACGGCGGGGTATTCCGTGCGACAGAAGGTTTGCAAGCTGAATTTGGCGAGCAGCGCGTATTCGATACGCCGCTCGCTGAGTCCGGAATCGGTGGACTGGCTGTAGGCTTGTCCATCAACGGCTTCCGTCCTGTAGCGGAAATTCAGTTCTTTGGCTTCGTTTTTGAAACATTCGACGCGATCGCTTCCCAGGCGACTCGTATGCGCTACCGTTCCGGCGGTCGCTTTTCCAGCCCGGTAACGTTCCGCTCCCCATTTGGTGGCGGCGTGAAAACACCTGAGCTGCACGCTGACTCCCTGGAAGGCTTGATGCTGCAAACGCCGGGTCTGAAAGTGGTTATCCCTTCCAACCCGTACGATGCAAAAGGTCTGCTGATCTCCGCGATTCGCGACAACGATCCGGTCGTGTTCCTGGAGCACATGAAGCTGTACCGTTCCTTCCGTCAAGAAGTGCCAGAAGGCGAGTACACCATCCCGCTGGGTAAAGCGAACGTAGTAAAAGAAGGCAGCGATGTTACCATCATCACCTATGGTGCTATGGTGCATACCAGCCTGAAAGCCGCAGAAGAAATCGAAAAAGCGCGCGGCGCGAAGGTAGAAGTCATCGACCTGCGCACCATCAGCCCGCTCGATATCGACACCATCGTCGCATCCGTGAAGAAAACAAACCGTGCGATTGTCGTGCAGGAAGCGCAAAAAACTTCCGGTGTTGCTGCGGAAATCATCGCGCAAATCAACGAGCGCGCCATTCTCCACCTCGAAGCGCCTGTGCTGCGTATCACTGCGCCGGATACAGTCTATCCGTTTGCACAAGCAGAGGATATCTGGCTGCCTGACGTGAAACGCGTGGTAGACGGACTCACGCAAGTGCTCGATTTTTAATCGGAAACAGACATAATGGCGGAAAAGTTGAGAGCTTTCCGCCTTCTTTCCGAAATTTGCAGGCTGTTCATTGAAGCGTAGTGTTTAAAAGGAGGAGATACTGTGAGTCGTTTTACATTCAGACTCCCGGAGCTCGGCGAGGGTATCCATGAAGGCGAAATCGTCAAATGGCACGTACAGCCCGGAGATTCCGTAGAAGAAGACCAAGTCATTATGGAAGTGCAAAATGACAAGGCGGTAGTAGAAGTTCCATCGCCTGTAAAAGGAAAAGTTGTCGAGCTGAAAGTGACAGAAGGGACTGTTTCTGTCGTCGGCGATCCTTTGATCGAGTTCGAAGTAGAAGGCGAAATTCCGAACCTGCCAGACCACGGTCACGGCGATGCGCATGGGGCTGAAGCTGCACCAGCTCCTGCTGCTGACAAAATGGAGCCAGGCTGCGACATCGGCTCCCAGGTGAGCGCAAATGCAAACCAGGCGCTGGAAACGCCAATGGCGCCGCAAGCGACAGCGACAGCGGTTGCCGCTCCAATCGACCGCAAGCACGTGTTGGCTACTCCTTCCGTGCGCAAATACGCGCGTGAAAAAGGCGTGCAGTTGACACTGGTACCTGGTACGGGCAAGCTCGGCCGCATCACCCGCGAAGACGTAGACCGCTTCGTAGCGGGCGGCGCTGTCGCATCCGCTCCTGCCGCACAAGCAGTAGAAACGGCTGCTCCAGCAGCAGTCGAAGCTCCGGCAGCGGCTCCAACTGGTGTTGCCCAAGCAGCATCTGCGCCAACCGTTCACTACAGCGCACAAGCTGGCGAACTGGAAGAGCGCGTTCCGCTGAAAGGCATCCGCAAAGCGATTGCCAAAGCAATGGTGAAATCCGCTTACACAGCGCCACACGTAACGATCTTCGACGAAGTGGACGTAACCGCACTGGTTGCGATGCGCAAAGACGCGAAACCACTCGCAGAAGAGCGCGGCGTGAAGCTGACTTACCTGCCAATGATCGTGAAAGCAGTCGTAGCGGGTCTGAAAAAGTTCCCAGAGCTGAATGCTTCCATTGACGATGAAAAACAAGAAATCATCTACAAAAAATATTACAACATCGGTATCGCGACTTCGACAGAAGACGGCCTGCTCGTTCCTGTCGTCAAAGCGGCTGACAGCAAGTCGATTTTCCAAATCGCTGGCGAAATCAGCGAGCTGGCGAAAAAATCCCGCGAGCGCAAAGCGAGTGCTGACGAGCTGAAAGGCTCTACCTTCAGCATCACCAACATCGGTTCCGCTGGCGGCATGTTCTTCACGCCGATCATCAACTACCCAGAGGTTGCAATCCTCGGCGTTGGTCGCATCAGCGAAAAACCAGTGGTGAAAAACGGCGAAATCGTGGTTGGCCAAATGCTGCATCTGTCCTTGAGCTTTGACCACCGCTTGGTTGATGGCGAACCTGCGCAGCGTTTCGTCAACTACGTGAAGCAGCTTCTGGAAAACCCGACGCTGCTCGTCATGGAGGGATAAGAGACAATGGTAGTAGGTGAATTTACGACAGAAGTAGACGTGCTCGTCATCGGTGCGGGCCCAGGCGGATATGTGGCGGCGATTCGCGCCGCCCAACTGGGGAAAACCGTAGCGGTTGTGGAAAAAGCAGAGCTGGGCGGCGTGTGCCTGAACGTAGGTTGCATTCCTTCCAAAGCGATGATCCATGCGGCACACACGTATGAGCACGCTCAACATACCGAATCCATGGGGATCACCATGGAAAACGTCAAAGTGGATTTTGCCAAAGTCCAGGAATGGAAAAGCGGCATCGTGAAGCAGTTGACAGGCGGCGTTGGCTCCCTGTTTAAAGGTAACAAAATCCAGGTAATCCCAGGTGAAGCGCTGTTCGTCAGCGAAAACGAAGTGCGCGTCTTCCACGGTTATGACGTGAACCGCTATCGCTTCGAGCATTGCATCATCGCGACCGGGTCCCGCCCGATCGAGCTGCCTGCCTTCCCGTTCGGCAAGCGCGTGCTGTCCTCGACAGAAGCTCTGTCCTTGACCGAGCTGCCGAAGAGCATGGTCGTGATCGGCGGCGGCTACATCGGCATCGAGCTGGGTACGGTGTTTGCGAAATTCGGTACCAAAGTGACGATTCTCGAAGGCTCCGATCAAATTTTGCCTGGCTTTGAGCCAGACATGCCGCGTCTTGTGGAGCGCAAGCTGAAAAAGCTCGGCGTGACCATCCATACCAAAGCGCTGGCGCAAGGCATGGAAGAGACCGAAAACGGCGTGATCGTGAAAGCCGAAGTCAAAGGCGAAGCGCAACAAATCGAGGCAGAATACGTGCTCGTCACCGTTGGCCGCCGTCCGAACACCGATGAGCTGGGCGTTCGCGATATCGGCATGAACTTGACCGATCGTGGCCTGATCGTCGTTGACAAGCAAGGCCGCACGAACATTCCTAACGTGTACGCGATCGGGGATATCGTGCCAGGTCCTGCGCTCGCCCACAAAGCTTCCTACGAAGGAAAAGTGGCTGCCGAAGCCATTGCCGGACATCCGGCTGAGGTGGACTACAAAGCGATTCCTGCGGTTGTCTTCTGCGATCCGGAAATCGCAAGCGTGGGTATCAACGAACGAGAAGCAAAAGAAAAAGGCATCGATTATGTGGTGGGACGCTTCCCGTTTGCTGCAAACGGCCGCGCTCTGTCTGTCAACGCAGGCGAGGGCTACGTGAAGCTGATTGCGGAAAAAGGCTCCAACCTCGTCCTTGGCGCGCAAATCGTAGGTCCGGAAGCTTCCAACATCATCGCGGAAATCGGCCTGGCGATCGAAATGGGCGCTACGCTTGAGGATATTGAGCTGACCATCCACGCTCACCCGACACTCGGGGAAGTGACGATGGAAGCGGCTGAGCTGGCGCTGGGTCGTCCGATCCACGTGATGAAATAACAGCGGCACCTGCGAAAAAAGCCTTGTTCCTATACGGATACAAGGCTTTTTTCTTCCACATCTTACCCTTTCCACCTGTTCTTATATAATGTAAAATAGTGGGAGACTGACGTGGGTGGAGGCTTGGCAGCATGGAAACTACGAGTAAGATGATTGATGACTTGCGCCAAAAGCTGGAACGTGCAGCCAAAGAAGCAGGCTACAATTTTCTTGACCCAGAAATCGTGAAAATAAGTCAGCAACTGGATAAATTGATCGTTGCGCATATGTTGCATGAAAAACGCCCTTCTTAAAGGGCGTTTTTAGTGGAAAAGCTCAGGAGAAGGAGTACAGCAGGTGAGCGTTCGTTCCCTTTTTGCTGAGACAAGGCTCCTGGGCATAATAATAGCTGGGATACAGGATTAACTGCTGCGCATGGTCGTCTGGGCCATGGCTCGGATATGTCAGGTGGCAAGTCTCTTCATCCAGGGAGAAGGCGGGAGAGAGCGACTGCAGGTAGGAAAGCAGGGCAGGAACGCTTTGCACGGCATAGTAAATGCGCTCCGCCTCTTTCACAAACTGCGGCGCGATGCTCTCCCAGTTCTCTTCAAAAAACAGTTGCCAGTAAGACGAGACGAACAGGCTGAAACGGCCTTTTACATAATCAGAGTCTTCCTTTATGTCCAAATACACTTGCGGAATCTCGTGCTGCTGCATCCATTGGTCGAGCATCGGAGTCACACTGCGGACAAATTGCTCGGTCGGCAGCGACACGAAGTATTCGTATTGATCGTCCACTCCCATCACGCCTTTTGTCTGGACGGGATCGAAGGAGTCGGGGAGACCATAGCGGAAGAGCGGGAGCAAATACTGCCATTCTTGCTTGAGGCGAGCGGATTCAAATTGCTCCAGCTTGTCCTCTGACCATGAAAAGAAGCGTTCAGGGGGAGTCGGCTTGGCGAGAGTGTGCAGGCTGGCTGCCAGCTCGTACAAAGGAGAGACGCTGTAGCTGATCGCGTTCGAAAGCGGGCCGTTGCCCGGAAGTGGAATGGTAATCATATTGGGCTAAACCTCCATTATGGATACTGCATCCATCATAGAGCATCCCTGTGGGACAATTCAATCATTTTGTTGTAAGAAAAAGGAAAACCCGAACGGACTGATTCCGCTCGGGCCTTTTAGCCAACAGCTTACCCTTCCCGCGTTTTGATGGAGCGGGAATGATTTTTTTGCTTGACTTTTTTGGAGCCAGCCAGCGGTTCGCCGGTCTGCTCCTGTGGCTTTGCCGCATTGTTGTATGTTTGGTGCGGATTTTCGTCGAGAATATGATCCTTTTCCATCAAATCATCTCCTTCTTTTCGTAGTTTGTCGCAATCCGATGGTGACGAACCATAGGAATTGCTGGTATTCTATAAGGAAGCGTGTCTGCGATTAGTAGGAATTGATATGTTGTCAAAAGAGCAGAAAGGCACGATACTGTTTATGTAGCGTCCGTTTGATTATGTAAACAAGAACCGCGCTTTTTTACGGATCTGAAAGGAGCAGCCAATGCCACTGTTGATTGCGCCCGTGTTTAATTCGATGACGACACAGCCCATTCGGATCGAGCTGCCTAATGCGTATTACTTGATCTCGGGGGCTGAGCGGCCGTACGAGATAGCTTCGCGTTATTTGCGAAACGAGATGGACGAGAACAAGCGCATTTTCGATTCGCGGGTCAACCGCAACAGCCTGTTTTTGGTTGCGGAGCACGCGGAGATGAAAGTGACGGATGACCGTCCATGGATCGAAGAGATCGAAAACAAGCTGAATTTGTCCGCCATAGATGGGACATGCTCGATTCCGTACGTCCTGACGATCAATGGCAACATGTGCGGGATCACGTACTTGAAGCGCTCCCTCGACGGAAGCAAATTCGAGTTTGACGAGGCGACCCAAAACGTGTTCGAGCGACTGATAAATCATCAACTGCCGTCGCTTGCTTTTCGCCGTTATTCCCTGTCGCTGGAGAAAAAAAGCAACGAAGACCAACTGCTCGATTTGTGGATTGCTCTGGAGTCGCTGTTTGCTCCCGACGGAAAAAAGGGCGAAATCACCTATAAATTGCGGGTGCGAATGGCGTATTATTTTGGAGAGTCGTACGCGCAGCGGCAAAAAATTGCCCAGTTTGTAAAAAAATCGTACAATCATCGTTCAGAGATCGTGCACAGCGGAAAAATGTTCGGCAACAAGCTGACAGATGAAGTCAATACGCTGCGGTTGATGGCGAGAGCGACGATTCTGAATACGGCGATGCACGGCATCAGCCTGCAGGATATGCGCGTGAGATTGGACGAGTTGATATTGACAGGCGAAACCTATGCACAACGGTATGCGCCGTCTTATTTTGAAAGTATTATTTTGTAGACCTCACAGAGGAAACAGGAGGAAGCGTTTGCATGAGTGTTTTGATTGTGGAAGATTTGTCCCATGGCTTTGGGGATCGCATTTTGTTTCGGGACGTGTCCTTTCGCCTGCAACCGAACGACCGCGAGAAGACGATTCGCGACGTACTCAAGGATGCGTTCTTGCCGCTGTTGGAGCAGGAGCAGGAGCTGATGGCGATCGGCGAAAAAATGGCCGAGGCGTCGCCGGAGGAACTGGAAGAACTGCTGGAGCGCATGGGAGAAATTCAGGATAAGCTGGAGACGAGCGGGTTTTACCTGATCGACGCCAAGGTGGAGGAGATCGCCAACGCACTTGGACTGAGCGCGATTGGGCTGGAGCGCGACGTCGCATCCTTGTCCGGCGGTCAGCGCACAAAAGTGCTTTTGGCGAAGTTGCTGCTGGAGCAGCCGACCGTCCTTTTGCTAGATGAGCCGACGAACTACCTGGACGAAGAGCATATCGTCTGGCTGAAAAACTACTTGCGGGAATATCCGTACGCCTTCATCCTGATTTCCCACGACACGGCGTTCATGAACGAAGTCGTCAACGTCATTTACCATCTGGAGTTCACGAAGCTGAACCGTTACACGGGGAACTACGAATCGTTTCTGGCGCAGTCCGAGATGAAGCGCAGCCAGCATTTTGACGCGTTTGAAAAGCAGCAGGAAGAAATTGCGCGCATGGAAGACTTTATCGCCCGCAACAAAGCGCGTGCGTCCACGACAGGCCGCGCGAAAAGCCGCCAGAAGCAGCTTGACAAAATGGAGCGGATCGACAAGCCGGAGACAGCGGCGAAGCCTTCCTTCATTTTCAAGGAAGCACGCGCGAGCAGCCGCTTTGTCATCGAAGCGGAAGACCTGGAGATCGGGTATTCGCATCCGCTGCTGCCAAAGCTGAGCGTGAAGCTGGAGCGCGGCGAAAAGGTAGCGATTGTCGGGATGAACGGCGTGGGGAAATCCACTCTGTTGAAAACGTTGCTCGGCATCATTCCGCCGCTCGGAGGCAAGCTGGAGCAAGGCGATTTCCTGCACCCGGCCTACTTTGAGCAGGAAGTCAAGCCGAAGCCGATCACCGCACTGGACGACGTCTGGAACGAGTTCCCGTCGATGAACAACCACGAGGTGCGCGGAGCGTTGGCGCGCTGCGGCCTGAAAAACGAGCATATCAACCGCAACATGAACGCCCTGTCCGGGGGCGAGCAGGCAAAGGTGCGCCTCTGTAAGCTTTTGCAGCGCGAGAGCAACTGGCTTGTCTTTGACGAGCCGACGAACCACCTGGATGTAGTCGCGAAGGAAGAATTGAAGCGGGCCTTGAAAGAATTCAAAGGCACTGTCCTGCTCGTCTGCCACGAACCTGAGTTTTACGAGGATTGGGTCACGCAGACGTGGGATGTAGAAAAATGGAGTCTAGAGCAAGCGAAAACTCCGATTAAACTGTAAAAACAAACAGGCAGCCACATTCGTGTGGACTGCCTGTTTCATTTGGCAAAAAACTACGTGGAAAGCGATCAGGTAACGGCGTTTCGCATGCGAATCATGGAAAATTGCAGGCTGCTGTCGAGCAGCGCTGCTTTTAGCGGCATCAGGGACGGGGTGATCCGCAGTTCAATGTTCGCCTGCGCGAGCCGGGCGAGCAAGTTGCCCATCGCGGTGACCTCCACAGGCTGAACGGACTTGCTGGAGACGAAGTAGCCCGCCCCTTCGTCGAGACAGGAAAACAGATCGGCAGCAAACGTGTACTGGTAAAGCACGGTCGTGGCAAGCGTACTGTACCAGCGGCTTTCTATCGCAATGACCATCCTGGCACTGCCAAGGCCGAGAAAGCGCTCCTTGTCTGCCGCAGTCGAATCCGCTTTGGCATAAAAAGCAATGCGCGGCCAGTCGCGCGGGAAGTAGTACATCGGCGCGCGTTCCGCGTCGATTGCCCAGACCGAAGGAGGCAGGCTGGGATGGCTGGGATGCGCGCGCGGGTGAAACGTCGCAATCGAAGGGTCTTCACTGTAATGAAAGACGTAGTCCATGGCAGCTCCTTTCGTCGACCGTCTGACGAGGGCTAAATCACCGCCCAGGCGTTCGGGAGGTAGCGGCCGCGGTAATACGGGCAAGACGTTTTCGTAATCGCCTCGCCGTTGTACAGCATCATCGAGCTGGAGCCGCCGTCCATCGCCATGGCGGTTACGATGCCGCGCTCTTCCAGCAATTCTGCCAGGTCGTTCATGCTCGCGCCGATTGAGTGGCCAGGCTGGCGGCCGTCGATGACGACGAAGACGATCGTGCCGTCCGCTTTTTGCCCAATCGCTGTTCGCGGCTGGATGCCCCAGCTTTTCGCAGGCTTGTCCTTGAACAAGTTTTTCCCGTTCACAATCAGTTGCGGGCGGAAGCTCATCGCATCGCGAACGCCCATTTTCACCAATTGCTCGGCCGTATAGCTGCCGGTAATCAGTTTGCCGTCGTAGGTGATGCCCAAGGCAGTTTCTCCGCTTTTCGGATTGTAGCCCTGGAGAATTTTCCCGTCGTGGATCACCACGCCGTATGCTTTGGCGCCTTTTCCGTAGCCATCCGGGTCGGAGAAGCCGCTCGCGTTGACGATGCCGATGGCGTTTGTCTTTTTGACGAACTCGTCGAGCAGATCGCCGCGGTCCTTGCGGTTGGTGACGACTAATTGTACCCGTTTCGGGTCGCTGATGTACATGATTTTTCCTTTGAAGTAGTAATTGCCTTTGGAAACGTCGATGTCTTCCACCTCGATCAATTGTTTCGGCTTTTCCGGTGGCGTTTCGACCACGGGCTGCTCCTGCGGCGATTCTTCCGGCTTGGCTGTTTCATCCGGCTCGGAGTTGATGACTTCCGGGTTGCGGATTTGTTGCTTCAAGGCGTTGAGCTTTTCTTCCGGCAAAAACGTGTACGGTGCCCAGTAGTCGTGCTGCGTCGTCAGGAGCGTCCCTGCCGCCCACTCGCGCAGCTCCTCGCCGCTTCTGGTGCCAAACAAAAAGATGATCCCGATGAGTGCAAGCGTAGTGCAAGTCAAGGCCGACACCAGTATCAGGCGCTTTACCCAGCGCCAAGGTCTTTTTCGTGTTGCGAGCTTGCGCGATCGCGCGCGTGACAAGGTTTGCATGAGTCCTCCACATCCATCTGACAATATGATTGGTTATTCCTTATAAAAGGACGAATGAATGGGTAAAAAGTTTCAGCAAAATAATAAAGGATCACCAGGGGAAAAATAGAAGCGGGAGGTGATGGCTGTGCGCGGCTATGATGAAGCTTTTCAACAGGAAGTAGAGGAGTATCGGAACAATCCCGACAAGGGCACACGCAACCAGACGACGAGTCGGGACCGTCACGACCTGGCCGAAAAGCAGGAAACCCGTAAGGACTCGAACAACGGGTAAAGCACGCCAGGCGAAGTCCGAAACACGGATTTCGCCTGTTTTTCCACATCCGGGACTTGCAGCCTGGGCAAGCGGTCATTCGTGAGCCGGGCCCTCTGTTATACACGGGCAAAGTGTGGTAAGCTTACCCAATGTACGAATATACGCCAGGAGGGTTCTTGTGAGCACCACGTTTGCTGATTTACAAATTAGCGCGCCGCTTGTTGCGATTTTGCGCGAACGAAAAATGGAGACGCCGACCCCCGTGCAAGCAGAAGCGATCCCGTTGATCGCAGCCGGGCGGGACGCCTTGATCGAATCTCCGACTGGGACAGGCAAAACATTTGCCTATTTATTGCCGCTGCTGACAAAAATGGATCTGGATAAAAAGGACGTGCAGGCGCTTGTGCTGGCGCCGACGCATGAGCTGGTCGTTCAAATTGCGAAAGAAGCCGAAAAGCTGTTGCCAGGAGCCGATCATGCGGTCGTTCCGATCATCGGCGGTGTCGATGTCAAGCGCCAGGTAGAGCGTTTGAAGAAAAAGCCGGTGCTGGTTGTCGCCACGCCAGGCCGTCTGCTGGAGCTGATCGAGCAGCGAAAGCTGAAGGTGCACGAAGTCAAAACGGTAGTCGTGGACGAAGCGGACCGAATGCTCGATGCGGGCTTCGGCAAGCCGGTCCAGGAAGTGATGAAAAAAACATTGCGCGACACTCAGCGTCTGCTGTTTTCCGCGACGATTTCCGAGCAAATTGTCGAGGCGGCCAAAGCTTTTACAAAAGACGCTGTGCTTGTGCGGGCGCAAGCACCAGAAGGCGCAGCCGGAGTCGCCCATCTGTACCTCGTCTCCGATCCGCGCAAAAAAGTGGACACGCTCAGACGCTTGCTGCGGCTCGTCAATGTTCGCTCCTCGATCGTGTTTGTCAACCAGATCGAAAAAGTGGACGAGATTGTTTCCAAACTGAACTACCATCATCTGGCCTGCCGACTGCTGCATCGCGATGCGTCCAAGGAAGAGCGGGCGCGGACGCTCCAGCAGTTCCGGGACGGCGTGTTCCCGGTATTGATTACGACAGACGTGTCCGCACGCGGCATTGACATACCGGAAGTGGAATGCATCGTGCATTACGACCCGGCACCAGACGCAGATACGTACATTCACCGCAGCGGACGCACGGGACGGATGGGACGCGCCGGGCTCGTCTTTTCGATCATCAGTCCGCAGGAGCGGTTTATCATCCAGAAGTTCGCCAAACAGACAGAGCTTGCCATCGCAGAAAAAGTGATGTCGCACGGCGCCCTGGAAGATCCGCGACCGGAGCGAAAGCCAGCAGGCAAGCCAACGGCAAAAGGCAGACCGCAAAACCGCCAGCCGGAAGCGGGCAAGCCGGTTGCCGCGAAAAGCGGCTCCTCCTCAAAACGCGTACATAAGAAGGGCGGCTTTGGAACAAAGTAGGACAAGAGGTACACATCTTGTCTGCAGGAGGTTTCCATGCGCAAAGATCGCTTGTATGAAGAGGATTTGCTGGTGAACGGCACGGTCGGCGGAGAGGTTTTGTCGAAGCAGGAGCGGCAGGTGCTTCGCCGCGAAGCAGGAGAATTGAAGGAAAAGATGGAAGCGGCCAAGCAGGAGCCGATTTCCGAGTAACCAAAAACAAAGGAAAGAGCAGAGCAGCCGACGCAAGCGGTGCCCTGCTCTTTTTGCCTAATGCTCGTCGCGGGTGAGATTGCACTGCTGCAAAGGAATCACCTTTGTCTTTTTCACGAATTTATAGCCGAGCCAGAGCAGGAGGAACATGGGCAAGCCGATGTAGGAGACGAGAATGCCGTTCCAGTCGATCGTCTCGCCTGTGAATGCGCTGTAGTTTTGCCCGACGATAATCACCGTACAGAGAATGAAGGCGAACACGGGGCCAAACGGATACGCTTTTGCCCGATACGGCAAGTCGTTCAGATCGCGGCCTTGGGCGACATACGCCTTACGGAAGCGGTAGTGGCAAATAGCGATGCCGACCCAGGTGATGAACCCGGACATGCCGCTGGCGTTGAGCAGCCACATGTACACGACGCCGTCGCCAAACAGCGACGCCAGAAAAGCGAGCATGCCAACCGCCGTAGTCGCGTACAGCGCGCGTGTCGGAATGCCTCGCGCGTTGATTTTGCGCAAAAACTTCGGGGCTTTGCCTTCCATCGCCAAAATCCACAGCATCCGCGCCGAGGCGTACATCCCGGAGTTGCCACAGGATAAAACGGACGTGAGAATTACCGCATTCATCACGGAGGCCGCGAACGCCAGCCCCGCTCTTTCATAGACGAGCGTGAAAGGGCTTACAGAAATGTTTTCCAAATCGCCGCTCATCAGGTTCGGGTCTGTGTACGGGATGAGCAGGCCGATGATTGCAATGGACAAAATGTAAAACAGCAAAATGCGCCAAAACACTTGCCGGATAGCTCGCGGCACGTTCACCCGCGGGTTTTCGCTTTCGCCAGCCGCGACACCGACCAGCTCGGTTCCCTGAAACGAGAAGCCCGCGACCATGAACACGCCGATCATCGCCATAAAGCCGCCGTGAAACGGAGCGTCGCCGACCGTGAAGTTTTTAAAGCCGACCGCTTCGCCGCCCATGATGCCGACGATCATCATCAGCCCGATCGCGATAAAGCAGATAATCGCAATCACTTTGATGAGTGCAAACCAGTATTCCCCTTCGCCGTACGCTTTGACGGAGAGGAAGTTCAGCGCGAACAAAAGTGCGAGAAACAACGCGCTCCACAGCAAGGAAGAGCTTTCCGGCAGCCAGAACTTCATGATGAGCGCGGCAGCGGAAATCTCCACGGCGATCGTCACCGCCCAGTTGTACCAGTAGTTCCAGCCGAGCGCGAAGCCAAGCGCCGGATCGACGAAGCGGGAAGCGTACGAGCTAAACGACCCTGAAACGGGCAGGAACGTAGCCATCTCGCCCAGGCTTGTCATCAAAAAGTAAATCATGATGCAGATCAAGCCGTAAGCCGCAAGCGCACCGCCTGGCCCTGCGGAGTGGATCGTCGAGCCGCTGGCGAGAAACAAGCCTGTACCGATGGAGCCGCCGATGGCAATCATCGACATGTGCCTTGCGCGCAGCCCTCTTTTCAACTCATACTGCTCTTTGTTCTCTCGTGTGTGCAGTGGAGTATGACTCAATATGATGCCCCCTTTTTTACAGCGAATGAAAATTTATAATATTCAGGTTACAAATAGGATAGTTGATTTGGAGCCGATAATCTATTCGACGGGGTGTCATAAAAATGGGAGTGATTATTATCCAACATGTACAAAAATCCCCTTTTTCCTCACTGGGAATTGGCTGCTGTCCATGCACATAAAAAAGCAGAGCAGCCGTTGTCGGGACGGCGCTCTGCTTTTGCCGGGGTCATGTTTGCTGCGGGCGACTCTCGCTGCGCTCGTGGCGTTGCAAGTACAGCGCAAGCTCCTGCAGCCATTCGCGAACGCTGCCATAAGGCTCGTCCATCTGGAGCAGCTTGCGAATCATGCTGCGGATTTCTGGAGACAGCGCTAGCTCCTCCTCCCAACTGCGTTCCGGCGCGCCTTCCTCGGGAGAGTAGCCGGAATAGAGCAAAAACAGGAAAAAGTGCCCAAGCGCATACAAATCGCTGGCAGGCGCCACTTCGCGCTTCAACTGTTTTTCCGACGGATAGGCGCTGAGCGATTCGGCCATGTACGTCGGCTTGTCGCCGATGAACCGCGCCAGCCCGAAGTCGATCAAATACGGCTGTCCGTCCTGCCAGATGACGTTTGGAATGCGCACATCGCGGTGGATCAGCCCCTGGTCGTGCAGATGGGCAACGAGTTGGCCGATCTGCTGCATGTAGCGGGCGCACTCGTACTCATCCACTGCGATGCCGCGCTCGAACAGCATCTCCTCCAAAGTAGGCCCTGACAAATACGTCATCACGAGAAACGAGTCTTTGCGATACGTAAAGGCGTCCAGGCAGCGAGGAAATTGCGGATGGGACAAAGAGGACAGCACCTTGCGCTCATACGCTTGCATGGCCGCTCCCTTTGGCGTATGGCGCAGGCTGGGCTTGACCTGCTTGAGCACGACCTGTTCTCCTGTAGGCGTGTGGGTGGCGAGATAGGCGATTCCGTAGCTGCCCATCCCGAGTACGTGCTGAATGTTATAAGCGCCGATCGTCGTGCCCGGGCGATAGGGCTTGTCCAGGAAGGTGTTCATCCACCATTCTTTTACGTGCGTCCACATAGCCGCTTCTCCTCCTGTTGTCATCTTACCACGAATGGAAAAAGCCTGACCTTTTTTCGTGCAGGTTTGCTATAATCAGGTTCGGTACATGTAGACAGGAGCGACGAGTATGAATTTTATCATTGACTGGTTATCCTTTTATTTGATTGAACAGCCTGAGGAAGAAGACGGCATCAAGCAGGTGCGCATGACGCGCTACCTGGGCCATGATGAATATCAGCGCAGCGAGCTTCGCGACTTTTTGGACGGGGAGTTTGCCCGCATCGCCAAACGCAAGGTCGAAATGAATCCGAAGACGGAAGGGACGCCGACCAAGCTCGGCCAATTCGTGGTGGAGCCGGGACATCCGCTCGACTCCAATCCGAACTACGCGCTGCTGAACCGCTTGCTCGCAGCCGAGACGCCTGGCGAGAGCAAGGAGCCGTGCCAGGAGCTGGTGCAGTCGTACTTGCGAACCTCGCAGGTGCGGGGCGGCGTGCTGATTGTCGTGCGCACGCGCCTGGAGCTGCTTGATGAGCGCTACGTGTTTATTTTGAAATGCGATTTTGAACAGAAAACAGCAGTCATTACGGATGAAAAGAGCCTGATTTCCAATGTGCGTATGGCAATCAATGCGAAAAACATGAAGTCGCTGATGTATCCGTACATGATCGAATCCGGGATGAACGATCCGTATCATGTGAAAATCCATCAGTTTTCCCATGCGCGCTACTTCGAGGAATTTTTGCGCTTTATTGAATATCCGCAAACGGTGACGCAACTCGTCTCCGATGAGGTCATTTCCTTGGCGCGTCAGCATATCGAATACACGTATCCTGAGGAATCCGAGGAAAGGGTGCGGGAGGAAGAAGCGATCGAACTGATCGCAGCAAGCCCGAAGCGGGAGCTGGCGGAGAAGTGGGAGCACGAGACGGTCATGGAAGCGATGCACATCATTACGGACCGCCAGCCGGAAGTCGAACTGAAATTCAAGCTCGATCACATGCAAATTCGCACGCTGCTCGCCGATTACGGCTCGAATTTGCACATTGCCAAGGTGAACGGACGGTATTTGGTCGTGTTGGAGGGGGAGCAGCTCCAGTTTGAGCGGGGAGTGTCTCCGGTGGAGTTTGCGAAGCCAAAATCATTGGCCGAGGTCGTCAAGGAGATCGAGGAGCGCAGCAGCCACTACGCAAAGCCAATGGTCAGCATGCCAAGCGCCGTCGACGATACACCGCCTTGGGACTAAACGAAGAGGGGGACTACCGCCATGCAGGAAAAAGGACTGACTCTGATCGGGCAGGAAAAAAACGTGTATCCTGTCCTGCGCCATGTCTCTATCGCCGAGAAGTTTCCCGGTCGCTTTGTCGTCCGGGAGCACACAGCAGATACGCGCGTGCTGTATGCGCTTGACCGTGGCGAAGGCTACGCGCTGATTGAGACGGACCTGCTTACTCAGGCTGGTTGGACGAACGAACAGCTTCACCAGTACGCGATGGACAACTTGCAAAAGCTGCCGTACACGGTGAAAACGCAGGAAGTGGCGGGCAACCGGATTCATTTTATCAGCCCGCCGGACGGCTACGCGGCAAGCCGGATTCTCCTGGACTCTCTGCTGCGCCGGTTTGACCAAGAAAAACGTGGAGACTCGCTCGGCGTGGCCATTCCGCATCAGGATGTGCTGATCGTAGCGGACATGACCGGGGAAGTCGGCGCGAACTTGCTCGCCCGCCTGACCTACGATTTTGCCTCCAAAGGCCAGGTGCCGATTGCCGTGTTGCCGTTTTTTTGGGAGGATGGAGAGTTGACGCCGTTTCTCGTCGTCTCGCACGACAAAGACAGCAAGCCGAATAACAAGTAGAAAGCGCGAGGGGCTCTCGCGTTTTTTGTTTTGCAGCCGGGCAAGCAGGGGTTAATGCAGGCTCTAGCGGTCGAAGTTTGTTGCTTTTTTTGTCTGAGTTATCTTGTGGTAGAATCTGACTGGAAGCAAAAATTGCCAGGCAGGTCTGAAAAAGGGAGCGTCACTATATGCACATGCGCAACTTCATGATTGGCCAATACGGTCAATTCGATCACAAAAAGTACAAACGAGACTTTAAAAAAGGGTTTTACGGAATCGAGGCGTGTCTGCTTGCCGCAGAAGAAGACGTTCAAACCTTGCAGCGGGAAGCGCAAGTTAACGGTTTTCAGATCGGCGTTCATTTTCCCCTCAGGGCGGGAGAATCTCCATTCAGGGACGCGTTGTTCATGCACCCCGATGATGGACTGCGAAGCGAAGCATTTGCGCTTGTCGAGCGCGAATTGCAGTACATGCAAGTGCTCAAGCCCGTTTATGTTTTGTTCCATTATCCAAAGCCCGTCATTTTGGACGATCGCGTCGACTGGCAAGAGTGGCGCTTTGCAGACGCCAGCGAGTACGTTTTTGAATCGGAATATTCAATTTCCGCTTTTGTGGAAAGAAGCGAGAGGTTGTTTGCTTGGCTAAGCGAAAAGGGAGAGGCGTATCAGTTTGTCCCCGTCTTGGAATTTGATGCGCTCAATCGGTACGTATATGAGACAGATGTGGTAGAAAAACTGCTTATGAAATATCCGAAGATCAAGCTGTGCCTGGACAGCGGCCGACTATTTTTGCAAGACAAAATCGACCCGCACTTCGATTCGAGGCGAGTGGTGAAGTCTCCATCTGTGGACGATGAAAGCGACGGATGTTTTTTCCCACAATCATTATCCTGTGCTGCCAGCCTATAAGCCTGAATTTGGCTGGGCGCCAATCGAAGACTACTTGCGGATTGTGAGGGAGATAAACTCGGATGTCAAAATTATGTTCGAGCATCGCTCCGAGCTGATCGACGACAAGCAACTGATGACCTGCTACACCTGGGTGGAACAACTGCTGTACGGGGAACGGGAGCGGGCCGATAGCTAAGCCAATCTACTCGCCAAGCAACAACTCCACAAACCGTCCCGCCTCGTGAATCAGCCAGTAGGGCTGCCGCGGTCCGTATATGTACAGGTCTGTCGCAACAGTAAGCATGTTGCGCACACGCTGCTCATCTCCCATCATGCGGGCACACACGCCCATGACCATCCACGGATACGTGTCGCCAGTCACAAACGCATCGAAGCGAGGAAATGCTTTCGTTATCCGCTCATAGAGCATGGAGGGGACTGTAGGCTCGCACAAGCTGTACACAATTGGAAACGCCTGTGAGGTGACATCTGGATACCATTTTCGCCAGCCGGGATGGGAGCGGTCGTACATTGCGTACGAACGGCGCAGGCGGCTGTACATGCCGGCAATTCCGGCCTTGCAGGCGGCGGCGCGCACAGAAGCCTCCTGTGCCAGCAGCGCATTGCCGAGCGAGGCAAACAAGTAGTGCGCGTCATCCAGTCCTTTAGCGACCTCGCAATTGTCCATCAAATATTTGACGCGAAACGAATGTTTGGCCCAGGTCAGGCCGTCTGTTTGCTGCAGCCGGGCAATCCCTTGCAGCAAGTACGCGAGCACGTCCTGATTGGCTGCGAGCCAGGAGCAATCGCCTGTGCTGCGGGTCCACTCCGCGACGACAGAGAAAAAAGTCGCGTGGTAGCTGTCTTCGCTGTCGGCTGCCCCCGTGTCGAGCTCTTGTCCGCGATCGAGGCGAAAGTCGTTGATGTAACCGTCCGCATTCAAATGCTGCACATACCAATCCATGTAAGCGCGGACCGCCTCCCACTCTTGTAGCCGGACAAGCGCGATCAAGGCCAGATTGGTAAAATACGGATTGATCTGATCCCGGCCAGGTCCCAGCAGAAAAGCCCCGCCAGGAAGCTGGCAGGACAAAAGATAGTCACGTTGATGGGCAAGCAGGTCGCTGCGGGCGTCGTACATAGAGGTGTGGCCTCCATTCTCAGGTGAACGTTGTCACCAATTTTACGCCGTATTCCATCCAGTGCAAAGCCCGCATGTACGAGGCGGCGTCAATCGCAGGCAGTTGTGCGGGCTTTTCCACCTCCTGATGCCATTTTTCGTCCCGGAACCAGTCGACGCCATCGGCGGGCGCGTGCTCGACGTCAGCCCAGACGGCGTGCAAGGAGGGACTGTACAGCTTGGGCTGTCCGGGCATTAGCTGGTCGCCCTCCAGTCGCAGCTCGTAGCCTTTGTCCGCTTGCCTAGAGCGGCGGCGCGGGGTAAACAGATGCGGCCAATAGTCTGCGCGCGAGCCGGTATGCCGGATGCGCGTGCAAAACGTGCGCATTTTTTCCAGCCGCTGGCGATCTGCGAACAAAAGCTGGTACAAAGTCTTCCCGATGGCGATGCGCTGGATGAGATCCGGAAAATGATGGACGTTCACTCCGGCGATACTCAGTCTTTTGTCAGTAGGGTGCGCCTTGTAGGGAAACAAAATCTGGTTGAGAGAAAAAAGCGATTGCGTAAAAAACGCATACGTGGAAAAAATGCGTTTCATCGTAAACGGTTTATGTACGACGCGCTGCTCAATGTACTGCTGTTCGTTGACGATCAGGGCGCGCGTGAGCCGCGAGCTGTCGCCTGACGCGAGGAACTCCTGCCAGTACGGCTGCATGAATACGGAGACGCCAAGTGGTGCGAGCAGTGAAGTCAAATCCTCGCCACGCCGCTTCATCTCGGCATACAGGAGCAGTTGCGGGTAGGCATCGTAAAAAATCAGCCAGTTGCTTCGTTCCAGCATCCAGAAAAACGGCTCGATTTCCGCTTCGTCCAAGATGGCGGGAAGCCATTCGCCTTTCAAATCGGTCATGTTCCAACCGCCGTTGCGCGAGACGAGGTGGGCGAGCAGCGCCCAGTGGACTTCCTCATGCTGGCGGTAAAAATTGAGATACGCCTGGGTGCGGGTGACGTTGTTGCGGTTGGCGATGTCCGTTTGCCGCCTGATCTGGGCGACGAGTCCTTGGTGGTCGAGAGAAGTAATCGTTGTCATGGTCATGAATGCTCCTTGCCCTTTGCCATTGGAACAGGCCAGCGAGGGGAAATGGGGAAATGCTTTAGTTGTTGAGAGGGTGAAAAAAGCAGGTCATGAAAAACGACCCGCTTTCGTTTCAACCAATCATTTCCAGGACCAGAAGCCGAACGAGCAATTTTTCCTTGGCTTCTTCCCACGATTTGGCGAAGATGACAACATGCTCGGATTGAAACTGGGTTTCTGCGACAAACATGCCGTCCTGTTCGTAAATGTTCATAGATGATCGTCCTTTCCGCTGCCTTTCAAGCATTGTATGCTATCATCAGAGAGATGATGCATACAAAAGTGCTGGAAAAAGCAAGCAGGAAGGTGGAAACACGGTGAGAATCAAGCTGACGAAGGAAGCTGTAGACCAATTGCAAAAAGCGACGCGACCGGTGCGGATCAACGGCGAGCTGGTAGGCGGCTGTGGAATGACGGTCGAATACGCGCTCTGGCTCGATGAGGTGACACCGCAGGATCAGGTGATACAGGTCGAGGGGATGACGCTGTTGCTCGACCCGGAGACGATCGCGTACATCGGCTCGGAGGCGCTGACGATTGACTACCGTCCGCAGCAAGGCTTTCGCCTGGTCACGCCTGAGCAAATAGTGGCTTACGGCCTGTCGCTCAAAGAGCGCTGGGGCTGACGTTTTTATTTGGGCAAAAATTGCAGGATGAACGCGAGAATCCCGGCAGCGATGAGCGGGCCGACTGCGACGCCGCGGAAAAACGTGACGCCGATGATCGTTCCGAAAAGCAGTCCCGTGACGATCAACGGATTGCCAGCCATCAGCGCCGTTCCTTTTCCCGCCAGGTAGGCGACGAACACGCCGATGACGACGGCCAGCACCGTTTGCCAGTGGGTGAACAGATCCAGCATGGAGGCGGGAGTGATTTTTCCGCTCGCAAGCGGCGTGAGAATGCCGATCGTCAAAATGATGATGCCAATCTGCAAGCCATGCTGCTCAAGCACCGGGAAAAACCGTTCCAGCGACAGAAGCCGCATCAGCAAAAGCAGCGCTACCGCGATCGAGACGGTCGCATTATTTCCCACGATGCCGAGCGCAAGCAAAAGCAGCAGCGCAAGATTGATGACGTCCATGGCGATTGTGCTCGCTTTCGTTTTTGCCAGTAGTATATCCAGACGCGGCAGGGTTCGTGTTCGGCCAACAAAAAAAGAGATCAGCATGCTCGTCGGCGCTGATCTCTTTTTTCGTTAGTCGTACCAAAGTTCCAGCATGCCGACCGGAAAGCCGGTCTGCTCGTCCGAATCAGGAAAGCGGCCCCAGGCAAACACGCCGTTGAAATAATCAATGGTAAACGGCTGATCGTAGTTGGCGACACTGTACTTTCCGCCAATGCGAAATTCTCCCGTCCCCAAGTAATACGACTTCGCCATGAAATACTTTTGCGTAATAATGGCAAGCTGTGACTCGTCACCCAGTTTCTTTTTCTCCTCGGCTTCCACGTGCAGGCGTTCCATCTCCTCCTGCAGCTCAGCGAGAGTCATTTGACTGTACAAACGCAACGGACTGCCTCCTTTCCATACAGGTATATTGTAGCAAAAGACAGGGGAAAAGGCGATGGATGGAGAAAGCTCTAACGGGAATGGAGGAGAAGAAAACAATGACACGATTTGACTTGACTGGAAAAAAAGCAATCATTACCGGAGCGGGCAGGGGCATCGGAAAAGCGCTGGCTGTCGGTCTGGCGGAGGCAGGCGCACAGGTTGCGGTCGTCTCCCGAACCGAGTCGGACTTGCAGGAAGTCGTGCAAGCGATTGAGGCAAATGGCGGGGTAGCTTGTCCGATCGCAGCGGATGTGACGGAAGCAGGGGCGGCGGAAAAAGTCGTAGCCCAAGCCCTGGACGCTTTGGGCGGCTTGCATATCCTCGTGAACAACGCAGGCATGAACATCCGGAAAAAAGCCCATGAAGTGAGCGAGGCAGAGTGGGATCGCATCATGGACCTGAACCTGAAGGCGGCGTTTTTCTTGAGCCAGGCTGCCGCGAGGACGATGTGCGAGCAGCGCTACGGACGGATCGTCAACATCGCGTCTGTCGCAGGGCTTGTGGCGCTGCGCACGGGAGTGGCCTACGGAGCGAGCAAGGCAGGCGTCATTCAGATGACGCGCGTGCTTGCGCTGGAGTGGAGCAAATTCGGCGTCAATGTCAACGCGATTGCGCCGTGGTATTTCCGCACGCCGCTGACGGAAGCGCTGTTGAATGACGAGGCGTTTGTGCAAGAAGTGTTGCAGCGGACTCCAAGCGGACGGATTGGCGATGTGGAAGATTTGGTTGGCCCTACGATTTTCCTTTCGTCCGATGCGGCTGCCTACATATCCGGTCAAACGATTGCGGTAGACGGCGGAATGTCCGTGTACGGCTTTTGACGATTCGCAATGAAAAAGGAGACGGCAACCATGAATATGCGCATCGCAAGCGCCAAAGACGCACCGATTTTGACTTCGCTCATGCACGCCGCGTTTCAGGCGGCGGTTCCGCCATCGAGCGCCCTTTCGGAGACGGTGGAGGATGTCGCGACACAACTGGCAGAGGGGAGAGAACAAGCGGCCATTTGCTGGAGGGACGATCATCCGGCAGGGATGGTGCGGTTTTTAGTGGAAAGCTGACTCGCTTTACTTTTTTTCGGCTCTCCGTCGATCCTTCCCGGCAAGGCAGAGGAATCGGCCGTTCGATCATTCGCTGGCTGGAAGCGTGGGCGGCCCAAAACGGAAAAGCAGCGTTGACTTGCCGAGTGAGGATGGAAATGGAAGCAAACATGAGGCTGTACCGTTCGGAAGGCTTCGTGGTGACGCAGGAGGAAATCGTGCAAAGGGAAGGGACGACAGGCATCCCTACTGCGCATATGCGAAAAACCATCCTACTGCGCATATGCGAAAAACCATCGGTAACTAGCAAAAAAAAGGGGCATTCCCGCAGGGGGAATGCCCAATTATTTGGGGGCGATTGAGAAAAGGCACGATTGGCGCATGTGACTGGATTGCTCTCACCCAATACAGTCAATCAGCCAGCTACTGTTAGCGTAGGCATACGTAGATGGAACACTTCGATCTACCCATGCTTACGTTAAAGAAGTCATTCTAGGAAGAACATCGTACTTTTTCTCAATGCGTTGAAAAAGTGCTTACACTGACAAGATATCAGCTAAAAGTAAAATTGTGATAAAATGAAAATAAAGTATTATTAAATTTTTCGCGATTAACGGGCAAAACGGTGGTTGCCGATCACGACTGTCTGGGGCCTGGACCAGATCCATTTGGATGTGGCGGTATCAGGATTGAAGAAGTAGAGGGAGCCATTGGTCGGATCCTTTCCATTCACCGCATCCGCGACTGCCCGTCTGGCGCTCTCATTTGTTTGGGACGAGAGTCTGCCGTTACGGACTGGCGAAAACGCGTTGGGAGCGAAAATGACCTCCCGTACCATATTTGGAAATTGTGAAGAAGCTACCCGATTCAATACGACAGCGGCAATCGCTACCTGTCCCTCATACGGTTCACCCCGGCCTTCCGCATAGACCAACCGGGCAAGCAGTTCCATATCCCTATCTGAAATTTTTCCTTTTCCATGCCGAATCACTTTGCGGCGATCGTCCCGGCTGACCTGGACAGAATCGCGCTTTACTTGTGTGGTAGGGATAGCAGTTTTTGTTTCCTTTTTGGCAGCCTGTACGGGAGCCGCTGTGGCTTGTACCGGAACAGGCGCTGTTTTCTTCACGTGAGGTGCCGAAGCGCTCGTCGGCGTGACGAACAGGCACAGAAGAAGCAAGGCAAAACTGTTGAGAAAGAAGAAAAAGCGCATTCGCGCTTCTCGTGTCTTCATGGTGAGAACCACTCCTTTTCGCTTTTTGCTTTTGATTGCGGAAGCGAATCAGGTCTTTAGCAAGTCTAGCGGGAATGGTTGGATAGCGCAAGAGGAAATTGGTCCCACGGTACTATTTACTAAAACAGAAAGTTGTGAAAATGAGAGGGGCGAAAAGCAGCAGATGCTTGTATCTCCTGTGCTCTCAAAGCAAAACACCACTGTGCTTGCACAGTGGTGTTTTGCTGTTCTAGTCTGAAAGTCTTACTTTTCGGTAATGGTTACGGTGTTGATTTTGATCGGTTGCTCCGGCACGCTCAGTTCGCCCGTTTGCGGATTTTTCTTCACTTTCGTGCCCGCAATTTTTTGCACGACATCCATTCCGCCTACGACTTTTCCGAAAATGGTGTAATTCGGTACGTTTTCCAAACCTTCTACATCTTTTCCGGAACCGATGAAAAATTGGCTGCCGTTTGTGTTGCGTCCAGCGTTAGCCATCGCGACCACGCCGACTTCGTATTTGTGGCCGTTTTTCAGCTCGTCCTCGAACGTGTAGCCAGGGCCGCCGGTTCCGTTGCCCAGCGGATCGCCCGTCTGGATCATGAAATCTTTGATGACGCGGTGGAAAGTCAGACCGTCGTAAAACTTGTCTTTGGCCAAAAAGACGAAGTTGTTCACGGCAATTGGCGCGTCTTTGGCGAACAGATCAATCGTAATGTCTCCCATTGTAGTGGAGATTTTCGCTTGATAAGTCTTGTTTTTGTCGATCTGCATGGCAGGAGCTTTGTCGTACTTTTTCTCGCCAGTAGGGCCTGGAGGCTGGGCAGGCTCCTTGGAATCAGGTTTTGCAGTTGGCGTAGTCGGCTGAGTAGGCTCTGTCGGAGCCGTTTCGTTGCTTGCACTGGAACAACCCGTAACCAAGGCGATTGCCATCAGACATGTGAACAGGGTCATGAAAAACTTTTTCATCTTGTGCACCTTCCTTTGTTTCTTACCTATTGGGTAGTTCGGTTTCGAATTATAGCACAAATGGACAGGCAAATGCCAATCAGCTAGTCTGTCCAGCTTCTGGCATGGTATGATGGTAGAAAAAGGGTGATCGACGTGGGCGAACGATTCGAAACGACTACCGTGCATATTGGACACGCGCCTCTGAGGCAAGCGGAGAGCAAGTCTACCCCGATTTACCAGACATCTGTTTTTGCCTTCGATAGCCTGGAAGAAGTCGAAAAGTACTACGCGGGCGAAGGCGAATATTTGTACACGCGCAACGGCAATCCGAACCAGGCCGAGCTGGCTTTTGCCGTTGCCCGTCTGGAGCAAGCGGAGGCGGGGGTCAGCGCGGCATCCGGCATGGGGGCGATCATGGCTGGCTTGCTTTCGATCCTCTCCCCCGGCGATCACGTTCTCGCCTCTCACGAAATATACGGAGGCACTTACGCGTTGCTGCAAAAAGAACTGTCGCGTTTTGGCATCGAGCTGGAGTGCATCGTGCTTGACGAGGGGACCCATTTGGCGAGCCGCGTACGGCCTACGACAAAGCTGTTTTTCTTGGAAACGATTACCAATCCGCTGCTCACGGTGGTCGATCTGCCTTCCTGGATTCGCCAGGCAAAAGAACTCGGCCTGTTTGTCATGGTCGACAATACGTTTGCGACGCCGTATCTCGTCCAGCCGATCACCTTTGGCGCGGATTTGGTGGTGCACAGCGGAACCAAGTACATCGGCGGGCACAGCGACGTGACGTGCGGTGTGCTGGTCGGAAGCCGTCCGCTCATCGAGCGCGCGACGGAAATCGTCGTCAATTACGGCGCGTCCCTCAGTCCGTTCGAAGCGTGGCTGGCGGCGCGCGGGCTGAAGACGTTGGCGGTCCGAATGGAGCGGCAATGCGACAATGCGCGCGAAGTGGCCAGGTTTTTGCAAAGCCATCCGGCTGTCAGCCGCGTCTACTACCCGAGCCAGGAGGCGACATCGTTTTTCGCCAGACCGAAGCAAGGGGCGATGGTGTCGTTTGCGCTTCGGGATGAGAGTGAGATTTACGAGTTTTACCGGGCCCTGGACTGGATCCAGTTCGTGCCGTCTCTGGCCGGAGTAGAGACGAGCGTTTCCCATCCGGTTACGACCTCGCATCGCGCTTTTTCCGAGGAACAGCGGCAGGCGACCGGGATTACGATGGGACTGGTCCGCATATCTGTCGGGATCGAGGCCATCGACGACATTTTGAGCGAGCTTGGCCGTGCTTTAGGGAAGTAATTGAAAAAAGGATGGTCCGTTGTAACTTCTTGACGGGCCGTTCGTATAACTTAAATAGGATGGAGCCGGGAGGAATGGCGTGCTTGTATCCCGGCTCGATGCAACAAAATGGGAGAAACCGAGGAAACCGCAATGGGAATGGCGATAAAGCGTTCCGCGCAACCATCGGACCCAGCATCTGGAGACTATTACGAATCTCGTCCTTTTACCGAACTGTACGACGAGTATTTCGACCGCGTGAACCGTTATTTGCGCTGCCGTGTCCAGAGTACGTGGGATGCCGATGATCTGACCACCGTGGTCTTTTTGAAAGCGCTGGAAAAATTCGATCAATACAGCAGAACGAGTCCGTTTGCCTCCTGGATATTCCGTATTGCTCACAATACATACGTGGACTTTATGCGAAAAAACAGGGAGCTTCCCGTCGACCAGGAGGACTTTTTGGGAAGCGAACCGGATGATACGTGGCAGCCGGAACGGCAGGCGTTGACCAACGAGGAAATTCGCCTGCTTCGTGACCGGCTGGACTTGTTGTCGCAGGATCAGAAGGATGTCCTCATGCTTCGCTATTTTGCCGACCTGAAAATCAGTCAGGTCGCTGAAGTGCTTGGCAAGACAGAATCGAGCATCAAAATGATCTCCTATCGGGGCTTACAAAAACTTCAGAAGATGTACGAAAGGGGGGACTCCGAATGAGAGAGGAGGAGAAATACCCCCAAGGTCACAATGACGATCAGACTGTAGCTCAACTCCTGACCCATTTGAAGCGTATGCGCCGTTCTGTCCCTGTCAACTACCAGTTGAAGGCTGATTTGAGAAAGCAGTTGCTGGAACGAATGAAAGAACTGGAAGCAAAAAAAGGGCAGGCCCAAGGAGGACAACAGCCGTGGAAGAGACGCAAGCTGCTCTGGATTAGCTGTGCGGCGCTGGTTGTTGCGCTGTCCGTCGGGGTTTGCCTGTGGTGGGGCAGAGGTGCCGTGACGATCCAAAAGCATGAGGTGCTCACTTTGCCTGCCGAATCGTCTGTGGAACAGGTGGATATCGACAGGTCCGCGACACAGATTGCCTACATCGCCCATCAGTCCGAGCTGCGGACGCTTCCGATCGACGGCGACACAAAGCCTGCCACTGTCAAATTGCCTCCGACAAAAGGCAAGTACGTGGCGGTGGCCTGGTCGAACCAGGGCAAGCAAATCGCGGTTGTCGAGCAGGCCGAGCAGATGTCCCGGCTGTGGATCGTGGAGCTGCCAACGGCGTACAGCATGGGCAGCAGTCGTCTTTTAAAAGAAGAAGAAGGCGTCGCCTACAGCTCTCCAAGCTGGTCGCAGCATGACGACTCGATTGCCTATACCCGCTCGAAAGGCGGCAATGACGAAATTTGGGTCAGCAGCACCATTTCCTTTCAGGAATGGAAGCTGACCGAGGGCTCGCAGCCGGAATGGTCCCCAGATGGACGCTTTTTGGCGTTTCGCAAGGAAGGGGCCGTGCAGGTCATGGAAATGCGTACAGGGCTGATTTCGATGCTCGGACAAGGCCAGTGGGCTTCCTGGCGCTCCGAGCAGGAGCTGACCTATACGCAGCCGGACGGCCAGTTAATGGTAGCCAACGTGGGAGACGAGCCTTTCGTGACAAAAGAGCTGCAACTGCGCAACCAGCATGCTGCCGAGCTGATCCGCGGGAATTGGGCGGCAAAAGGAAAGCAAATCTTGCTTATTTCGCGTGAAAGTCAGCCGCTGGAGCTGGTTGTTTCACTGGCGTCACGATAACGAGCGGAGGAACAAGCATGAAATGGAAATGGATGTTGGTCTTTGCGGTCGCCTGGTTCGGCCTGGGCTTTGCGGGACAGCCGGCGCTGGCGGAGAACAACATGGATATAGAAGTGAATTTGCCTTTGGGCGGCATCGTCAAGTACGAATCATGGGTGCGGCTCGGTGTGACGATCACCAGCCAGGAAACAGACATCTCGGGCTTCGTGGAGCTGTCGCGAAAGCCTCTGTCCAAAAATTTGCGGCAATCGAACTTTCGTCGGCCAGTCAAGCTGGAACAAGGCAAGAGCACGACGCTGTTTTTCGACTTGCCGATGCAAATCTTGCTCGATAACTGGTACGTTCACGTCACGCAAAACGGACAGGTCCTAAAATCCGAAAAGCTGCGCCTCCCTTATCCGAAAGACGGGCAGACGATCGGCGTCGTGGATGAGGGCGGAAACGCGTTTCATTTTCTCGCGGTGAACGCCTCCCAATCGAAAATGAATCGGCCGATCTCGGTGCAAAACTTGACTCCGGACATGCTTCCGGACCAGTCGTGGATGTACGAGAGTCTCGACGTGCTGGCGATTAGCGGCAAGCAAGGAGCGTTGATCGACGACGCGCAGCTTGCCGCGATCAAGGAGTGGATCAAGCTGGGAGGAGTCGTCATCCTGTCGGCAGGGCCGGGGCAGGATGGACTAGTGCAAAGGTTCGCGGACATTTTGCCGATTCAGGCGGGACAAAAAGGGAGCGTGCCACTTGCAGAGGCGCTACGCACGTATGCAGGTGACAAGCCCGCCCCGCCCGGCAAGCTGGGCGTGTACAACAAGGAGCTGCCGCTATATGTCGCGAAAAAGAGCGGCCAAGGAGTTTTTCTGTTCGTCAACTACGATGTGACCGCTGAGCCGCTGGCTTCCTGGCAGCACAATTTGCCGTTGTGGCAAAACGTCATGGTCCAGCAAGGCGTGACGACTGTGTTGGAAAACAAGCGCTATTTCGACCAGATGTCGCGTTCTTTGTTGGAGCTGAGCAAAAAAATCCCCGACGTGCAAACTCCGCCTCCTGTCTGGATGGTGGTCATGTGGGGCGGCTATGTGCTTTTGGTGGCGCCGCTGGCTTATTTCGTGCTGAAAAAAGCCGGCAGACGGGAATGGGCGTGGGGAATCATTCCGGGAGCGGCCATTCTGCTGACGGTCGGGATTTTCGCGATCGGAAAGCCGCTCGTAGTGAAAACGAACGTCAGCTACACGATTTCGGAAATCAGCGTTTTGGATGAAAAGTTGGCCAAAGTGCGAACCGGGACTACTTTTTTGGCAGTCGACAAGGACGGCTATGACGTGATCGTGGAGCCGTCGATTGTCGCTGTTCCGTTGACGCAGGGCCGAAACGACTACGAGCCGGAAGGAATAACAGACGGTTCACGGCTGTTGTCTTACCGCAATCTGCCGTACCTGACTCCGAAACAGGCAATCGGCTTTGGCGTCATGCACGACATCGGCGCGTTTGAGGTGGATGTGCATGTCGAGGAGAACAGGCTGGTCGGACAGGTGAAAAACAACACGGTGTACTCCTACGAGCAGTCGTTTCTCGAGGTCGGCTTGCAGCGTATTCCGATTGGCGCGCTGAAAAAAGGAGAAGAGAAACAGATTGACGCCGTGCTGGAGTCGCTGTTTATGCCGCGGGATCAGCAGCAGGACGAACAAGATTCGCCCGAAAAACGGCGCAAAGAAATGCAGGAGAACATCATCGGCTATGCCCAGGGCGGCCAGGTGCGGCTGATCGGGATTACGACAGAGCCGGTTCCGCTGATGAAAATGCAGGAGCCGCATCAGGCTCACTACTGGAATGTCGTCAACCAGACGGTCCAACTCCAGCCGCAAGCCGAAGGAGATGTGATCCTGCCGTACGGACTGCTCAATGCAGAGCTGTTTGAAGCGAGCGGCGACTACGAATCGAACTCAGGCTACCTCTGGCAGCTCGGAAAAGGAAGCATTACGTTTGAATTGCGGACGGACGCGACGAACCTGGAGTTGAAGCGGTTGCTTGTTCCGCTTGACCACAGTTCGTACCGCCCGTTCCGAATCGAGTACTTCCACCAGAAAAGCGGGAAGTGGCGGACGGTGGAGCACGGGACAAAGCTGGTGCTGGAGCAAGAACTTCAGGATGCCTTGACAGCCAACCGCACGCTGTTGCTTCGTTTTTCCAACAGCACAGCTTCGCGCCTGTCGCTGCCAACGCCGTTTTTCCAGGTTGAAGGGGTGAGAAAGTGGTAATTGAAACCGTGCATCTGGGGAAGCGCTACGGTACCCTGCAAGCTTTGTCAGACTTGAATCTGTCCATCGCGCCGGGAAAAGTGTTCGGCTTCATCGGCCCGAATGGCGCCGGAAAATCGACGACGATGCTGATTTTGTCCACGCTGCTGGAACAGAGCGAAGGCGAAGCGTACGTCTGCGGCTACAACGTTCGCAAGGACCCGGCCAGCGTGCGCCAGTCGCTCGGCTACATGCCCGACTTTTTTGGCGTGTACGACAACTTGACGGCTGTGGAATATTTGGAGTTTTACGCGGGCGCCTTTAAAATCCCGGCGCGCAAAAGACGCTCGCTCGTAGCCGACCTGCTGGAGCTGGTCAACCTGGCGCACAAGGCGGATGCGTTTGTCGATTCCTTGTCGCGGGGGATGCAGCAAAGGCTGGGGCTGGCGAGATGCCTCGTCCACGATCCGGCGGTCCTGATTCTCGACGAACCGGCGTCTGGCCTGGACCCGCGGGCGCGCATCGAGCTGCGGGAGATTATCAAGCAACTGCGCGAGATGGGCAAAACGATTCTCATCAGCTCGCACATTTTGCCGGAGCTGGCCGAGCTGTGCGATGATATCGGCGTGATCGAAAACGGGAAACTGATCGCGTGCGGCTCTGTCCACGAAGTAAGCAGCAGAGAGACAGGCGGAAGCGTCATGCAGCTTCGCGCGCTGCGCAACCTCGACAAAGCGGCGCTGCTGTTGGAAAGCTCGCCGCATGTGAACCATCTGGAGGAATACATGGGCGGCTTCCGCTTTTATTTTCAGGGCGCCGAGCAGGAAAAGGCCGACCTGTTGCAAGAGCTGATCGACGAGCAGGTGGCGGTCGTCTACTACGGTGACGCGAAGAAAAACTTGGAGGACGTTTTCATGGCGATTACGGAAGGAGTCGGTATGGAATGAACGGCTTCCTTTTCAACCCGATTCTCGTCAAGGAAATGCGCGAGCGGTTTCGCTCCCGGAAAACGGTGTGCATCCTGGCGATTTACCTGCTCATCATGGGCGGGATTCCGCTTGGTTTTTTGCTGACAGATACGTTGCGGGCAGAGGCGCTGGGCGAGAATCGCAACCTGTTTCTCATATCAGCGGCGATTCATTATGCGATGGTCTGCTTTGTCGCGCCTGCCCTGACGGCGGGGGCCATCAGCGGCGAGCGCGAACGGCAGACGCTGCACATTTTGCTGACGACGCAGTTGTCGCCTGCCACGATTGTGTGGAGCAAGCTGATTACGTCGCTGGCTTTTTCCACGCTGTTGCTCGTCGCCTCCATGCCGCTGTACAGCATTGTCATGCTGTACGGCAGCGTGTCGCCGGAGCAGATGGCGCAGTTGATTCTGTTTCTGGCCGTCAACATTTTCTTTTTGGGCTCGCTTGGGCTGTTTTGCTCGACATGGATCAAACGCACCTCGATTAGCACGATTACTTCGTACGGGATCGCTTTCTTTTTCGTCGTCGGAACCGGGCTGCTCTTTTTCTTCATCGGCGAATGGCTACAGCAAAGCTACCCGGACATGTACCCCGATCAAGGCGTCTGGAATTTGCCGGAGCTGCAAGTGCTGGCGGGAATGAATCCGATCATCGTCCTGTTTGGCATACTGGGAGAGACGCTGGACCACTCCGAGCAGTTCGCCTTTTCGCCGTGGCTGTTTTTTTCCTGCTTTTACGTCGTGCTGGCGCTATTGCTGATGGTGTGGAGCGCGTATTTGCTCAAGCCGATCCGGCGAAAATGGTGGAGTTGGAAGAAATGGTCTGTTCGTGTAAAATGAAGGGTGTGTGTCGGAAAAGGGAGGGCTTTTTGTGAGCAAACAGGAAGAAGTGCAAATTATTGATTTTGAAGAATTGCTCAGATCGATTGAGAGTCGTCTCGCTTCTGCGGGCATGTACGTGCAGCGTGAAGCGATCATTACGATTCTGCAAGCCGAGGAAGCGTTTTTGCTGGAAAAAGGCGTGCTTCAAGAGTACAGCGAGTAAAAAGCGGACAACCTGCCATGACGGTAGGTTGTTTTTTATAGCGGGAAGGTTTGCCCGGAAAAAAGAGGAAAAGCGTCTTCTGTGGTGAATTTGTCCATATCCTTATGACAGAAGAGGTGAATGGTTGTTGCGTGCACAAGGCGTCGAGGCTGGGGTGCTTTCACCCAAAGAGGAATGGTTCCACATTATTCAAAACGTACATAATCATATTTTTACCTTTATCCGGAATGAACAAGACGAATTTGTCCTGGATCTGTCGGAAGGCAAGCTCGCGTATGAGTTTGGCGTTGACACGGAAAAATTAAAAGGAATGCGCGCAGAAGATATTTTACGCCAGTACGGGATCGAATCGATCATGCCTTACTACCAGCTCGCTTTCGCTGGACAGACGATCGAATACGAGCTTGCGTTTGGTGAACGCTACTTTTCCTCCGTCCTGACGCCGATTTGCCGCAATGGCATCGTCACTGAAATCATAGGCTCTGCCACAGAGATTACGGAATACAAGCAGATGAAGCAGCAGATGCAGGAGGCAGAAGAGCTGTACCGCAGTCTGGTCGAGGATACACTGGTCGGCGTCTACATCGCGTATGTGGACGAGCCGGGGTTTGTTTACGTCAACCCGAGGCTCGGCGATATTTTCGGCTACAGTCAGGAAGAACTGGTGAAAATGACCGCTTCCGACCTCGTCATCGAGGAAGAGCGGGACATTGTTCGCACGCATCAGGAGCGCAGAATCAACGGGGATCGCTCGAACATTCACTACCAGTTTCGCGGTCTGTGCAAAAACGGCAATCGGATTGATGTCGAGGTGCTGCAAAAAACGAGCACGTACAAGCAAAAGCCGGCTGTGATCGGGATTGTGCAAGATATTACCGAGCGTAAACAGGCAGAAGAGCTGGTGCGCAAGTCCGAGCTGCTGTCGGTGATCGGGCAGATGGCCGCGGGGGTGGCCCACGAGATTCGCAATCCGCTGACGTCGCTGAAAGGGTTTGTCCAACTGCTCCGGGCGCACTCCGGCGGCAAGGACGAGTATTACCGGATCATGTTGTCCGAGCTGGATCGGATCGAATTTATCATCAGCGAATTTCTCGTGCTCGTCAAGCCGCAGGTCGTATTCCAGCGGAAAAGGGAGATGCAGCCGCTCCTGGAGCAGATCGTCATGATTGCCGACACGCATGCGATCATGTACAACGTCCAGATACTCACCAGCTACGCCGACAATCTGCCTGCCATCGTCTGCGAGGAAAACCAGTTGAAGCAAGTGTTTCTCAATTTGTTGAAAAATGCAGTGGAAGCGATGCCGAATGGCGGGGTCGTGACCGTGTCGGCGAGTGTCGAGGACGGGATGATGCTGATTGCCTTTACCGACCAAGGCTGCGGCATCGCCGAGGAACAACTGCTGAAACTGGGCGAGCCATTTTTCACCACGAAGCCGAACGGGACGGGACTCGGGCTTATGGTCAGCTACAAAATTATCGCCAATCACGGCGGGACGATTTCTGTGTGCAGCAAGGAAGAGACAGGGACGACTTTCGAAATCAGATTGCCGGTGCGATAGCGCCATTCACCTGTTTGCTTCTGCCGGAAAAAAAGGTATGATGGTGTAGAGAACCAATATCAGCATAAGGACGTGAACGCATTGACAGAAGATAGCAAAGACCTCGAATTGGGCGATATCATTACGCTGGACGATGAAAACGGTGAACCGTTGGGTGATTTTGAAGTAGTGGCGATGTTCGACCTGAACGGTAAAGAATATATTGCCTTGACGGAAGCGCTCGAAGACGAGGAGGCCGAAGAAGAGCTGGATGAAGAAGTAGACATCTTCGTATTCCAGATCGACGGCGGCGAAATGGTTCCATTGGAAGAAGACGAAGAAAGCGCTGTGTACGCGAAGCTGAACGAGGTTCTGGAAGGCATTGAACTGATCGACAAAGGCGAATAATCGTGTGCCCGCGTTGTTGCGGGATGCTCGCAAGCGTAAAAAAGCCACTGCCTGGTTTGAACAAACCGGCAGCGGCTTTTTTGATGGGCAGATCAGTCGTTCATTTTGATGATGTTGTCTTTCAGGTCGCGGACGACCAAAAGGCAGGTGTAGTCCGTTTCTTGCAGCTCCCTGACCAGCGCGGAGCATTCATCCTTGGTCAACCCGAGCTTTTCGAGCCGGGTGCGCAGCTCCTCGCCGCCGTTGTCGAAGAAGTGGGCTTTGCTGTCGATGTCGCCTACAGCACTTTCAAAATGCGTACTGTATTTATAAAAATTGTCGCGTTGATTCGAGTGGTTTTTATCGGGATTCCACTTCAGCACCCAAATGTCATCCTTATGATAGCCAGACGAGTTCAACGCCTGAATGTCCGAAACCAGCTCCTGATCGTACCGATGAAACTTGACAAACGGCTTGGTCGCACTTATCAACGTTATTCCCCCCTATGTCGCCTCAGGAATCGATGCTCTAATAGGTTGCCCGCCCGCGCGGTATAGATGAATGGAAATAGTTGCGTGCGCGATGTCGGAAGAAATTGTTTGAACGAGCAGGGATTTTCCAAAACGAGCAAGAAATAAAGTAAAGAGCGCAGGCGGGGACTGGTTTCGCTTTGACCTCGCTTTGCTGCAAATGCTACACTAATGACGAAGCGTCATATGCTTGGGCTAAACGGTTTCGGCCTGACGCCAGTGGATACGGGGAATACTGTGCAGGATCGGCCATCTCGCTAGGGGCGGGGTGGTTTTTTTGCCCCATTTTGTGACTAGCGTTGAATACTATGGGAAGCATACGGTACAATAGCGATTAAGTGTTCGCTTTTTTTGTGAAATATTCCCTTTCGGACGGAAAGGATGTTTTCCCAAGAGCAAGGCGATGACCTGTGCGGTTACCAAAACGAAAGCCTGTTTTGGACGCTTTTTCGAAAAGTAGAGGGGAGAGCGCGATTGAAGGAAACAGACACACTACATACACTGACCTATACCGAGGAAGATATCCAGGTACTGGAGGGCCTGATCGCCGTCCGCAAGCGCCCTGGGATGTACATAGGCTCGACCGGAAGCAGAGGTTTGCACCATCTCCTGTGGGAAATCGTCGACAATGCCAAGGATGAGGCGTTGGCTGGCGTCAATGATACGATCATCGTCACGTTGTACAAGGATGGCAGCGTCAGCGTCGAGGACCACGGTCGGGGAATTCCGACGGGGATGCACAAGACGGGACGGCCCGTTCCGGAAGTCATTTTTACGACGCTTCACGCCGGAGGAAAATTCGGCGGCGGCGGCTATAAAAAAAGCGGCGGTTTGCACGGCGTAGGCTCCAGCGTCGTCGTGGCCTTGTCCAAGTGGCTCGAAGTGGAGATTCACCGCGAAGGCAAGATTCACAAGCAGCGCTTTGCCTACGTAGTCGACGAAAAAGGCATCGAGCACGTCGGCAAGCCCGTTACAGACCTTGAAGTGACCGGAACGACCAAAAGGACAGGTACGACTGTGCGCTTCCTGCCGGACGAGGCAATATTTGGCAGCGCGCGCTTTGACTACGAGACGATTCGCGATCGTTTCCGGGAAACGGCGTTTTTGCTCAAGAAACTGCGCATGGTGCTGATTGACGAGCGCGGCCCGGAGAAGAAGCGGGAAGAATTTTACTTCGAGGACGGTCTGAAGTCGTACGTCTCCTATTTGAATGAGGGGAAAAACACGCTGCACCCGATCGTTTATTTTGAAGGGGAAAAAGACAACGTCTACGTCGAGCTGGCTTTTCAGTACAACGACGGCTACGCGGAAACGCTCGTCTCCTACGTCAACTCGATCGTCACGACAGACGGCGGTACGCATGTCACCGGATTTCGCAACGGAACGACCCGGATTTTCAACGAGTTCGCGCGGAAAAAAGGGTATTTGAAGGACAAAGATCCCAACTTGACAGGAAATGATTTGCGGGAAGGTTTCCTCGGTGTGCTGTCATTGCAAATGGCTGATGTCCAGTTCGAGTCCCAAACCAAGGACAAGCTGGGCAACGAAGAAGCGCGGGCGATCGTCGAGCAAATTGTCTCCGAGAAGCTGGGCTTCTTCCTCGAGGAAAATCCGGAAATAGGCAAGCTTTTGATCGACAAGGCGTTGCGCTCCGCTGAAATTCGCGAGGAGCTGCGCAAACAGCGCGAAGCTCTGCGCGGAGACAAAAAAGGCAAGACGGCGAAAAAACGCAAATCCATTTCGGAAAAATTCACGCCGCCGCAATACCGGGATTCCAAACGCAATGAACTGTTTCTCGTCGAAGGTGACTCTGCGGGCGGCTCTGCGAAGCAGGCGCGCAACTCCGAGTTCCAGGCGCTGTTTTCTCTGCGGGGAAAACCGTTGAATACGGAAAAGGCCAAGCTGTCTGAAGTGTTGGCGAACGAGGAGTTCCGCACGATTCTGGAAGTGCTGGAGACGGACATCGGGGAAGACTTCGACATCGAAAACTGCGCGTTTGACAAAGTCATCATCATGTCCGATGCGGACGTCGACGGCTCCCACATCCAGACGCTTTTGCTTACGTTTTTCTTCCGCTACATGCGCCCGATGATCGCCGCCGGTCATCTGTACATCGCCCAGCCGCCTTTGTACCAGGTGAAAAAACAGGTGAAGGGCAAGCAGACGGAGTCGATCTACTGTTGGAGCGACCACGAGCTGGAGCAGGCGTTAAAACGGGTCGGACGCGGCGCAGAAGTACAGCGCTACAAAGGCTTGGGCGAGATGAACGCCGATCAGTTGTGGGAAACTACGATGAACCCGGAGACGCGAAAACTCATTAAAGTCGAGCTAGAAGACCTCGCTCACTGTGAAAAGCTCGTGACGGTTCTGATGGGGGACAAAGTGCCTCCGCGTCGCGAGTGGATCGAGAACCACGTTACCTTTGAAGTGGGAGAGGATGAATAAACATGTTGTCCAATCAGATCATTAACCAGAGCTTCGCGGAAATCATGGGCAAGCGGTTTGGGGATTACGCCAACCTGGTTATCCTCTCCCGCGCGATTCCCGACGCCCGCGATGGCCTGAAGCCAGTGCAGCGCCGGATTTTGTACGCGATGTACCAGGAAGGCAATACGCACGACAAGCCGTACCGCAAATCGGCCAAAACAGTCGGGTACGTCATGGGTACGTACCATCCGCACGGCGACTCGGCGATTTACGAAACGATGGTGCGCATGGCGCAATGGTGGAAAATGCGCCAGGTGCTCATTCAGGGACACGGCAACTTCGGAAGCCTCGACGCCGACCCGCCAGCGGCGATGCGTTACACGGAGTCGAGACTGTCCGCGCTCGCTAACGAGCTTTTGCGCGATATTGAAAAAGATACGGTCATCTTCATCCCGAACTACGACAACTCGGCGCAGCAGCCGGCCGTGTTGCCGTCGCGCTTTCCAAACTTGCTGGTGAACGGCGCTACCGGGATTGCCGTCGGCTTTGCCACCGATATTCCTACCCACAACCTGGGCGAAGTCATAGACGCGGCGATCGCGCAGATGAAAAATCCGAACATCTCGCTCGACGAACTGATGAAGCACGTCAAAGGCCCGGATTTTCCGACCGGGGGCATCGTCCAAGGGGTGTCGGGTATTCGCAAGGCGTTTGAGACAGGCCGCGGCCAGTTCATCATTCGCGCGAAGACCCACATGGAAGAGCCAAAGGGCGGGAAAGTGAAAAAGATCGTCATTTCGGAAATTCCTTACGAAGTGGTCAAGTCCAAGCTGGTCGCGCAAATAGACGAGCTGGTGATGGACCGCAAAATCGAAGGCGCGATGGCCGTCCGCGACGAGACAGGGCGCAAGGAAGCGGAAATGAACAAGGTCCGCATCGTCGTCGACATTCGCAAGGAAGCAGATGAGCAGGCGATTCTGAATTACTTGTACAAAAACACCGACCTGCAAATTTACTACAACTACAACATGAACGTGATCCACGAAGGAACCATCCGCCAGATGGGACTTAAAGCGCTGCTCGGTGCGTATATCGACCACCAGAAAGAAGTCGTGACGAATCGCTGCAACTACGACCTTGAGCGCAAGAGCAAACGCAAGCACATCGTCGAGGGGTTGATTCGCGCCAAATCCATTTTGCGCGAAATCGTCGATACGATTATGGATTCCGAAGACCGGTCCGACGCCAAGAAAAACATCATGGAGAAGTACGGCTTCACGGATGAGCAGGCCGATGCGATTTTGAGCATCCAGCTCGCCTCCCTGACCCGGCTGGACATCGTCAAGCTGGAAAAAGAGCTTTCGACTTTGGCCAAAGAGATCGAGGAGCTTGAAGCGATTCTCGCCAGCGAGAAAAAGCTGATTCAGGTCATCACAAGCGAGCTGAACGAAATCAAGAAAAAGTACGCCGAAGAGCGCCTGACCGAAATCCAGGGAGAGATCGAGGAAATCAAGATCGACATCGCGATGCAGATCAATGCGGAAGACTGCATCGTCACGCTCACCAACGAAGGATACATCAAGCGGACGAGTCCGCGCTCCTTCAAGTCAGTGGGCGGAACCCTGGAAACGTGCGGGGTCAAGGAAGGGGACAAGGTTCGCTACTTCGTGGAGACGAATACGTCCCATACCGCCTTGTTTTTCACGCAGGACGGGAAGTATTTCGCCACGCTCGTCAATGCTTTCCCGGACGACAAGTGGAAGGACATCGGCTCCGCGCTGGTCAACGTCATCCCGCTGGAAAAAAATCAGCGCATTGTCGGCTTTACGATCGTGGAAAACTTCAAGCAGCCGCTGTTTGTTTACCACGTCAGCAAAAACGGGCTGATTAAAAAGACCGCGCTGTCCGAGTACGAGACCAATCGTTCGAGCGCGTTGGTGGCTGCCAAGCTGAAATCAGAAGATGACGAATTTGTGCATGTATTTGTGACAGGCGAAGCAGGCGGCATTTTAGGGGCGACCCGAGACGGCATGGGCATTCGCTTCCCGCAGGGAGAAGTCAGCCCGACCGGCCGCGCTTCCAGTGGCGTTAAGGCGATTACGCTCGCGCCTGACGATGCGGTCGTCACCATGCTCCCGATTGAGGAAGAGGACAGCCGCGCCTTCACGCTATTGACAGCCGAAGGTGTGGTCAAGCGGACAGCGATTGCGGCCATTCCGCTGCAAGGCCGGGCCGGAAAAGGCGTACAGCTTATTCGCAAGCGCAAAAACCACCCGCACCAGCTTGCGGCAGTGTTCATCGACGAGACGGTGTACGCGTGGACGGCGCAAAACGAATGGACGCTGGTCGACACGAGCCTGGTCAACGTCAACGAGCAGGGCGGAATTGGTCGCCACCTGGTAGAAGGCGGCGTCAAATCCGTTGTGTTCGAAACCGTCCTGCCGACAGAGGAAGCAAAAGAAGAACCAGCAAAAGGCTCTGGAGAGGGCGAATCCGCGAGTGTGCAACCGAAGTCGACAGCGGCGCCTGTCACTTTGTTCGATCTCGAACCTGGCGAAGAGAAGGAATGATGGAAAATGGCAACTCCGTTTGAAGCTTTTGTATCCCCATTGAGCTGGCAGCAGGTGTCGCTTTTGCTCGATACCGTCCTGTATTTTGAAGACGCGCCCAAGCTGCTTTCGCTTCCGCAGGAGGAAGGCCCGAGCGTGCCTGTTCCGGTGACGGCAGACACGCTGAAAAAGATGCTGGCGAGTCTCGATGAGAACGACGCTTTTGAGCGCAAGCCATTCGCGCTTCGCTGGGAAGGCGGCGAGGATGCGGACAGCGGCCACCTCATCGTGCAACTGCCGAACAACGAAACCGTGAGACAACCCGCCGTCCTGTCGGCGTTCTCGCCTGTGTAGGCAAAAAGAGCGGATGAAGCAAACGCTTTGGCTCTCGTCCAGGCACCTGTACATGTTTTTTGTACAAGTGCCTGGACGTGCCAAAGCGTTTTTTTACGTTTTCTTACAGTTCAAAGGATTGCCAAAAGATTGGCAGATATGATACAGTTTGAACACTTCCGTTTTTTTATAAACAAAGGTTAGTTACTTACTGATTGGAGGAGTAAGGAGATGGAACAAGTCATGAACAAAAAGGCTTTTTTTGACGTCATTTCTGAACGGCGATCGGTGCGTCATTACGATCCAACGGTGAAAATTTCCCGCGACGAGCTGAAAGAGATGCTGGCCGAAGCTACGTTGGCGCCATCCAGCTCCAACCTTCAGCCTTGGCGCTTCCTCATCATCGACGAGCAGGAGCTGAAAGAAAAGCTGCTGCCGATTGCGTTCAACCAGAAGCAAGTCGTTGAGGCTGCGGCGATCGTCGCCGTGCTGGGCGACTAAGAGGGCTACAAGCAGGCTGAGCAAATTTACCAGAAAGCCATCGACGCAGGCTACATGACCGAAGAGGCGAAGGCGACGATGATCGCCAACATCAATCGCCGCTACGAAAATCGCGAGCGCAGTCTGATTAAGGAAATTGCTCTCGTGGATGGCGGGCTTGTTTCCATGCAGTTCATGCTCGTGGCAAAAGCGCGTGGCTACGACACGGTGCCCATGGGCGGCTACAACGCCGAATTGTTCAAAGAGGCGTTCAACATTTCCGACCGCTACGAAACCGTCATGCTGATCGCCGTGGGCAAAGCGGCGCAGCCAGGTCATCCGACCACCCGGCTCGATGTGGACGACATTACGTTCTGGAACGAAATGCCAAGCAAATAAACGGGCGTACGCACGACAGTCACGGGTCTTTTCGACCGTGGCTGTCTGTTTTTTGCCAGACAATCTTGCCCGCAGGGTAGAAATCGGGCGGGAGGGAGCGTACAATGAAACAGAAAAAGCGGAAGCGTACAGACAGAAGAAAGAAGGGTTAGGATGAATCGGATATTGGCAATCAGCGATATTCACGGGGAGCTGGACAAGCTGGAGTCGCTGATGGAGCTTGTGAATTACGATCCGCAGCACGACCAGCTCATTTTGCTCGGCGATTATGTCGACCGCGGGCCGAAGTCCAGAGAAGTCGTGGAAAAAGTGAAGCAGCTTCATGCGCAAGGGGCGATTGTCCTGATGGGCAATCATGACCATATGATGGTGAAATCGTTCGAGCAGGACCCGGTATTTATCGAGCGCTGGTTTCGCAATGGCGCCCAGGCGACGTTGGCCAGCTACGGCCACGCGGCTGCACAGACCGAACCGGGGGCGCCAGCGTCTCTGGAAGTGACGCCGGAAGTGCAGGAGCACCTCGATTTTTTGGGCGGACTGGCCCATTATCACGAGACGGATGAATACATTTTTGTCCACGGTGGCGTGCATCCGCAGACGCCTGTGGCGGAAACCGACCCGTACAAGCTGATGTGGATTCGCGACGAGTTCCACAAAGGCTACCAAGGGGAAAAGACCGTCGTGTTCGGGCATACCCCGACGGAAAATTTGCACGGGAAGCACGACGTCTACTTCGGCGAAAACAACATCATCGGCATTGACGGCGGCGCTGTTTTCGGCGGGCGGTTGCATTGCCTGGAGCTGCCCAGCCGCAAAGTGTACTCGGTCGAATAAAACAACCAGTGGGAAAGGACGGCAGGCCCCAGGAAGGGCTTGCCGTCTTTTTCAGTCGCATGCCACGACAAAAAAGCGGGCCGAAGCGAAGTTTTCCAATGGAGCAAATATCTGTATAATGAGAATATTGCGAAATGATTTACCGACAAGCTGGACAACCTGCGACTTCAGCCTTGCTTCTGTCAAAAGGCGGACAGGAACCAGGAAAAAGGGGAGAGGATACCGTGACATTGAAAGTCGGCATTATCGGCTGCGGTTCGATCGCTACGCATCGCCATGCGCCTGAGTACAGCAGCAATCCGTACACACAAATCCACCTCGTCTACGACCCCAATCCCGAGCGCGCGCAAAAACTGGCAGCCCAGTACGGCGGACAAGTAGCTGGCAGTTGGGAAGAAGTCGTCCACCATCCGGAACTTGCAGCGATCAGCGACTGCTCGACAAACGAAATGCACCACATCATCACCACACAGGCGCTGCTCGCCGGGAAGCATGTGCTGTGCGAAAAGCCGATGGCGACGACGAGCGAGGGGGCGGAGACGATTCTCGCCGCAGCGCGCGCTTCGGGGAAGATTTTGATGGTCGACCACAACCAGCGCCTCGTACCCGCCCATCAAAAGGCGCGGCAACTGATCGCGGCAGGCGAGCTGGGAAAAATTCTTTCGTTCAAGACGAGCTTCGGGCATAAAGGTCCGGAGTATTGGAGCGCCAATCGGACAAAAGGCACGTGGTTTTTCAAAAAAGCGCGCTCAGCGCTCGGAGTGGCAGGCGATTTGGGCATTCATAAGGTGGATCTGCTGCGCTATTTGCTCCAGGACGAGATCGTTCAGGTCAGCGCGTTTGCAGACGTCCTGGACAAAAAAGACGAACAGGGCCAGCCCATCGAGGTGTGCGACCATATGGTATGCCTCCTGAAAACGCAGTCGGGCGCAGTAGGCACGGCGTCGTTCAGTTGGAGCTATTACGGCGATGAGGACAACAGCACGATTTTATACGGCGAGCGCGGCATCATGAAAATTTTTGCCGACCCGCAAAAGGACATCGAGGTCGTGACCGCAGGCGGCGAGCGAGCGGTTTACCAGATCGGTGCGATGCAGACCAATGACGCACAGACCAAAAGTGGCGTCATCGACGCGTTTGTCGAGGCGATTCGCACGGGAACTGCTCCGGCGGTGACAGGAGAAGACGGGCTGTACGCCTTGCGCATTATCGAAGCGGCGATGGAGTCCGCTGCGACGGGGAGAAGCGTCGAGCTTTTTGTCTGATCGTAGCATGAGGGAGAAGAGCGTTGGTCACACTAGGAGGGGAGGTGTGACCGCTGTGGAAGGAAACATTCAGGTCAACGGCAAGGACTATCAGTGCGAATGCACATACGATGGCGATTCGCAGTACAACGTGCAGGTGCGAAACGGCAAAAAGGTGGTTGCGAACTATAAAATTTCGGCAGGCTCGGAAGGCGAAGTGCTGGAGTCTGCGCGCGCCCATTTTGCCGCCGACGTGGAATTGGGAAATGTGCAAGGGTAACGCTCAAGCAAGACCGCAGCTCGGGACGGCAGGGCTGCGGTTTTTTGCTTGCCACTTGTCTTCAAACGTGATACAGTGAAAATGTTTCCGAGGAAACAAAAAGGCGATTGGCAAAGGAGCTGACTTCTGAATTGGATCAGAAAACGAAAATTTGGAATCAGTGGCTCGCGCTTCTCCATAAACAGGAGGAGCAGAGCAAACGCCGCGAAGCGCTGCTCTTGCGCCTCATCCAGAACAGCATTCCCGAATACCAGCATCTGGGCAGCCTCTCGGTCACGGAGCTGCACGTCATTTCCGCGATTGGCCGAGATACCCGGATGAACGTAACGACGATTGCGCAAAACATCGGGGTCACGAAAAGCGCGATTTCGAAAATTACGGTGAAGCTGCTGAAAAAAGGGCTGCTGGAGCGCTACCAACTGGAAGACAACCAGAAGGAAGTTTTTTTCCGCCTGACCAAAGTGGGCGAGCTGGTGAACAGCATTCACGATAGCTTTCACGCGCGGCTGGAGAAAAACGTGTACCGCTTTTTGGACAACTACAGCGAAGCAGAGCTGGCGTTTGTCGCGCGGTTCATTGGCGAAGCGACAAAAGAGCTGGAAAAGAACTGGGCAAAGACGTGAAGGGAGACGGATTCGGGTTCTCCCTAACGTTTTCGCAAATTGTTTCCTTGGACACAATTATGAGAATGAGGTGAAACCGCAAATGGATGCGAAAAAAGTACTCGTCTTGTTGGGCGTGACCATTTTGCTCGGAACGTTTGCCCAAAATTTGTTTATGCCGATTCTGCCCGCCATGCAAAAGGCGTTTGCGACGAGCGAATACTGGATCAACCTGACAATCTCGCTGTTTACGGTCATGCTGGCTGTGATGCAGATCGTCTACGGGCCGCTCGTGGATCGGTTCGGCCGGAAAAAGGTGCTGATTCCGGCACTCGTCCTGTATGCGCTTGCTTCCGTCGGCTGCTATCTGGCTGATTCGATTGCTTCCTTGCTCGTTTTTCGCGCGATTCAAGGCGCAGGCTTCGCCGCGATCCCGATTGTGGCTGCCACGATGATTGGCGACCTGTTTGCGGGCAACGAGCGGGCGAATGCGATGGGAACGTACCAGATGATGCTGGCGGTAGGACCAGCCATCGGCCCGTTGCTCGGCGGCTGGATCGGGGGAGTGGGCGGACATTCGGCTGTCTTTGCATTTTTGGCCGTAACCGCAGTTCTTTTGCTCATCGGGAACGGACTGTTGCTGCCGGAGACGAAAAACAGCCAGACAGCCGCGAGAAGCTTTCACTTGCGCGCCTACTGCGATATTTTCCGGCAGCCGACGGGAGCGGCCGTGATTTTGCTCGGCTTTGCGCAAATGTTTACGTATTACTGCTTCCTGCTGTTCATCCCCGTCGAGCTGACGCACCGCTACCACTTGTCCAGCGAGCGAATCGGTCTGTTGTTTTTGCTCACATCGGTCGTCTTTATGATTAGCAGCAAGCTGGCTGCCCGTGTGCAAAAGCGGTGGGGATCGCGCAAAGCACTCGTCTGGACAGCCGGAATGCACGCTGTTGCGACTTTTTTGTTCATGGCGGCAGCAGATGCATCGCTCGTCTTGCTCGTCGTGACAAGCGCGCTGTTCGTTCTGGCACTCGGAATCGGGATGCCGGTGCATACTACGCTCTTGTCGGAAGTGTTTGAACAGGAACGGGCCACCGCGATTGGCGTCTACAACCTGATCCGCTACATGGGCATGGCGGCGGGACCCGTAGCGGGAGCGGCGATGTACGGAGCGGGCGGCACCTGGCTGGAGTTTGGCGCAGCGGGACTTCTGCTCGTGCTCGCGGTTCTGTTTGCCGCGAAAAACGCGGGCGGGCTGCGCCTTGGCAAAAGCGCATAACGGCAAGTTTGCCGCATCACCTTTTCTTCCACCTGCAAATGTGCTACAACAAAGAATGACACAAGAGCGGGAGGAGCAAAAAGCATGCAACAACAACACGAGCGAGATCGGCAGCCTGCCAGAGAGGGCGCGCTGGTCGACCCCGCACAAATTCAAGCATACACAGAGGCCGAATGTTTGGCCCTTTTGCAAAAAATAGAAGAGGCACGTACCGACAGTCCGGACGAGCAGCGCGATCGGGCAGAAGCGGCGGTCCTGACCAGGCTGTCCGTTTTGCGCATGGCGAAAAAAGGCGGCTATGCGCTGGCGCAGGAGTGGCTGGAGCGGGCGCTGTCGCTTAAGCCGAACGATCTGTACGCACTGGGTGTACAACTGCGGCTCGCCTTTTCGCAACTGCGCAGCCATCCGTTTGAAACCGGGTTTCCGACCGTTCGCGAGACGGATAATGTCGTCGCCAAAAGACGAGCCGTAGAGGTGCTGCGCGAAAAAGCGCTGCTCGCCCAAGCGGAAATCGAACAGTGGCAGGCGATTGCCAAAGAAGCGCTGCATACGGCACATAAGCTGGGGGACGAGCAGGCGAGAGCGACAGCGGAACGTCTGGTCGACCTGTACGGCAGGCGGCAGAGGCTGCTGGCCGAGCTGCTGGAGCGCGTCCAATCGTACGGGGCATCGCTCTCCGGCGTGTTTTTCTCGGCAGAGATGTTGAACCAGTTGCAGGAGACGATTCGCGCCCTGAATTTGCAGGCACAGGAAAAGGCGCAGCTTTTGCCGGAAGACGAGCCGGACGTCGCCAGCGAAGCGCCTGCAGCCGAGCGCCATAGCAAGCTGTCAGCGCTGGAGCAGTTGGAGAGCCTGATCGGACTGCGTGACATCAAGCAGCGAGTGCGCCAGCTTGCCCAGTTTTTGCAATACCGGAAACTGCGCGAGGAAAAAGGCTGGCACATGCACGATCAACTGCCGCTGCACCTCGTGCTGATGGGCAATCCGGGCACGGGCAAGACGACGCTGGCCCGTTTGATCGCTCGCCTGTACCACGAGCTGGGGCTGCTTGCCAACGGGCAGTTGATCGAAGTGGACCGCTCTCATCTGGTAGGCGGATACGTCGGGCAGACGGAGCAGCGGGTGATGGAGGCGATCAAGCAGGCGGACGGCGGAGTGCTGTTCATCGACGAAGCGTACAGCTTGAAGCGGCCGGACAGCTCGGGCAGCGACTACGGGCAAAACGCGATCGACACGCTGGTGGCTGCGATGACGAGCGGGGAGTACGCCGGACGGTTTGTGGTCATGCTCGCCGGCTACCCGGAAGAAATGCGGCAGTTTTTGTACGCCAATCCGGGCTTGTACAGCCGCTTTCCGCAGGCAGGCCACTTTGTTTTGCCGGACTACGACGCAGACGAGCTGGTGCAAATTGCGGACGCGGTAGCGGCGCGAAACGACTTTACGCTGACGGATGCTGCCAAGACGGCGTTGCGGGAGCGCATCGAAAAAGCGCAGGTGGACGATACGTTCGGCAATGCCCGCACCGTCACCAATCTGGTGCTGGACGCGATATTCGCCAAAGGGCGGGCGACCGCGGGCAAAGCGCTGCAATGGGACGACTTCACGATTTTGCGGCCGGAGGATGTCAGCGAAGCGCCCCAGCCGACTGCGGAATCGTCCGCCGAAGCACAGCTCCAGTCGTTGATCGGGCTTGAAGCGGTGAAGGCCGAGCTGAAAAAAATCGCCGCCTATGTCGCCGTGCAGCAGGAGCGGGCGGCCAGAGGCTTGCCCAAGAACGCGATTGAGCTGCACGCCGTGTTTACAGGCAATCCGGGCACGGGGAAAACGACGGTAGCGCAACTGTACGCGCAAATGTTGCAGGAGGTCGGGTATTTGAAGCGCGGTCACCTCGTCACGGCAAGCCGTGCGGATCTGGTCGCAGGCTTCGTCGGACAGACGGCGGCGCTCACCCGCAGAAAAGTGCGCGAGGCGTTGGGCGGTGTGCTGTTCATTGATGAAGCATACGCCCTGCTCGGACCGGGCCAGCAAGACTTCGGCCAGGAGGCGGTCCACACGCTCGTCGAGGAAATGACGAGACACGCGGAAAACCTGGTTGTGGTGCTGGCAGGCTACTCCAGGGAAATGAACGGGCTGCTCCTGAGCAATCCGGGACTTTTGTCGCGATTTAAAAAGTACATCCACTTCCCCGACTACTCCGTGGAAGAGCTTGTGCAAATTTTAGAGCAGGCGGCACAGAAGGCGGGCTATGTGATCGAGGACAACGCCGTGGCGGCGATTCGGCAAAGGCTGGAAAAAGCGTCCCAGGAGCAGCGGCTGCATGGAAACGGGCGGTTCAGCTACAATCTTTTGCAGGAGGCGATCCAGAACCAGGCGCTGCGCATTACGGGCATGTCCCGCGAGAGCTGGGACCAGGAGCTGCTGGCGACGCTTTTATGGAGCGACTTTCAACCGTTGCTGACATGGGAAAGCGAGGAAAATGGGACAAAAGCCTAGTTTTTGTCCCAGGCGTCTGCCTTCCTACTCTTTTGACAATTCACCCGATCCCGTATAATGGAAAAACAAGGCCATGAGGGGAAGGGTGTTTTTCTTTGCAAAAAAGATGGCAGGCAACATTATCGACAACAATCGCTTTGAGCATGCTGCTGGCAAGCTTGCCGGCAGAGGCCAGGCAGCAGCCGGGAGAGAGACGGGGACATATCGAGATCGAAGCCAAGGAAGAGCTGGCGATAGAGAAAACATCGTCGAGACGGAGCGCTTCTGACCTCGTCGTCATCCAGTTGTCCGGCCCGGTGCGCGAACAATGGAAAGAACAACTGGAAGATTTGGGTGCTACTCTGGGCGATTACATACCGGATTACGCCTTTTTGGCCAAGCTGGCTCGCGAGGAGCAACGCGCAGAAATCGAGCGGCTTTCCTTTGTGAAAAAAGTGATTCCGTATCATCCGCAGGCCAAGCTGGCTCCGCAGTTGCGATCCACCCTGGGAAAAACGAAAGCCGTAGAGGTAGCCGTAATTGGCTTCGACCAACAGGTGGACATGCTGCGCACCGTCAGCCGGCTGGCGGATGAAGCAGATATAAAAGAGATCGAGTCGCCAAAGATCGCGCCGCATATCTCCATCGTCACGATGAACGAAGACGCGATTGGACAAGTTATCGAATCGGAGGACGTCATCGCGATCGTCCCTGTCCCGGAAAATGAACTGCACAACGACATCGCAGCGACGATCATCCATGCGGACGAGCTGGCTTCTACAGGCTACACTGGCAAGGGACAGATCGTCGGCGTAGCGGATACAGGGCTGGATACGGGCGACCTGAAGTCGATGCACCCGGATTTTCAAGGCCAGGTCAAAAGCTTGTACGCCATGGGCAGAAAAGACGATGCCAGCGACAGGCACGGGCATGGCACGCACGTGGCCGGGGCTGTTCTTGGCACAGGCGAGGCATCGAACGGGCAGTACAAAGGGATGGCTCCCGACGCGAAGCTCGTCTTTCACTCGATTGAAGACCGCAGCGGCAAGCTGGTGACCGACGTGGAAACGATTTTGCAGGAAGCGTACGAGGACGGCGCCCGGATTCATTCGGATTCTTGGGGCGCCAATGACAAAGGAGACTACAGTTTAAGCTCGTTTTTGTTTGACCGATTTTTGTGGGAGCATCCGGACATGACCGCGCTGATCGCGGCGGGCAACTTTGGAGTGGCTGGCTATCAGAGCGTCGGCAGCCCGGCTACCGCCAAAAATGTGATCGCCGTTGGCGCGTCGGAAAACGTCCGCCCGAGCCTTGGCGACCACTCGGATAACAAGGACGAGGTATGGGAAGACAGCAGTCGCGGACTGACAGCGGACGGACGTTTGAAGCCGGATATCGTGGCTCCGGGCACGTCGATTTTGTCGACCCGCTCTTCGCTTGCGCCGAGCAAAAATTTTGACAAGCGCTTCAACGACTACTACGCCTATATGAGCGGCACGAGCATGGCGACACCGATTCTCGCGGGCGGCGTCGCGCAAGTCCGGCAGTATTTGGACGAGCAGGGGGAGAAGGAGCCGAGCGGTGCCCTGCTCAAAGCGATGCTGTTGACGAGCGCGGATGATCTCGGCGAAGACATGCGCAAGCAAGGCTTCGGACGGGCGAATTTGGAGCAGGCGATCCAGACGAGCTACAAAGACGTCAAGGACGGGTTGCGGACGCGCGAAAAGGCCGAGTACGCGGTCAAGGTGACAGACAGCTCGAAGCCGCTTGCGATCACGCTTGCCTGGACGGACTATCCGGCTTCGTTTGCCGCCCGGCGCACTCTGGTCAACGACTTGAATCTGAAGGTCACGACCCCGAGCGGCGAGCGCCTGAACGGAAACGACTTTTTCGAAGCGCCGTACGACGACCAGGAAGACAACCTGAACAACGTCGAGCAGATTTGGATTTTGCAGCCGGAAAAAGGGACGTACACCGTGACCGTGGAAGGCTACAACATTCCAAAAGGCCCGCAGCCGTACGCCATCGCCACGACCGGGAAATGGGCGAAGGTCAAGGATGAGGACGAAGACGGCCAGGAAGAGGATGACGACAACAGCGGCCAAGAGGGCAACGAAGACTATGAGATCAGAAGCGAATGGAAAAAAGGGACGCTGAACAAAAAGACTCCTTACAAGGAGTACGTCATCCGCAGCTTTGTAGCGGGAGAGATGAGCTTGTCGCTGGAATGGGACGAGGAAGCGGACCTGCAAGTGTACGTGTACGACAACAACAAGAAGGAGCTGGCTGTCGCGACGGGGACGGACAATCCCGAGGCGCTGTCGGTGAAGCTGCCGAAGTCCGGTCTGTACAAGGTGCGAGTGGAGCTTGCGGACGGCAAAGAAGCGAATTTTCGCATGGACTTGCGGTATCCGGGACGAACGAAAAAGCGCTAGTTACTCCCGACAGCGTGGCGAGCGCGATGAATAAACGGAAAAGACACAGCCTTTGCTCTTGACGCGAGCGAAGGGCTGTGTCTTTTTTTGTACAGATAAGAATGCATAAGCTTCTTATCCGGTATAAGGGCAAGTAAGGCAGCGCCTGGCCATTGGCGTAGCCAAGTTTTCTCATCCGCTTTCAGATGTGTGGTGGTCAAAATGCGTCTTTGCCCAAAAGGCGGCGAGAGCGTCGGCAAAAAGGGCGAATGCCTGGTTGTCCAACGTCGCTGCGCAAACGGTGAACGGCACGGGAGCTGGCCTTTTTTACGCAAGGACGCCTCCCTCTTCTTTTTGCAGCCATTCCCGCGCGCGCAGGGCGATCTCCAGACAGATGCGGCGCTCCGGGGAGGCGTAGTCGTCCCCGAGCAGCTCCGCGATTTTTTCCAGGCGGTGGTAGAGCGTCTGGCGGTGAATGAACAAGCGCTCGGCAGCCTCCTGCTTGGACAAGTTGGCGTCGAGGTAGACGCGCAGCGTGTGCACGAGGGCGGAGCCATGCTTTTGGTCGTGCGCAAGCAACGGGCCCAGATAGTCCGCGATGAAGCTCGCCAGCACAGGCTCGGTCGGGATATGAAACAGCAGGCGAAACAAGCCAAGGTCCGTGAAAAAAGGGCTCGTCGCTTCGCGCTGAAAAGCGAGGGCCTGCTCCGCTTCCGCCAAGTGTCTTCCGGCGTCAGACAACCGTTTGCCCACCCGCCCGATCCCGCAGCAAATCCTGGCGTCCGCTCCGAGCATTTGTCCGGCGATCCGCTTCATGTCTGCCCACGCCTTTTCCAGCGCCCGCCGTGCGTTCGCCGTTGTCTTTTGGTCGATCAGCAAAACGTAGAAGCGGTTGCCCGTGCAGCGGATGAACGGCCGAAAGCCTTGCCGCGTCAGCAGTGAGCGGAATATCGCCGTCAGATCGTGCGGCGGGAGGGCATCGTCTGTCTGGTCGGTGTTTTTTTCGCAAGACATGATGAGCGTGTAGTATGCAGGCGCCTTGCTGCTGCCGGACAGGCCGAGCAACGTGCGCATATGCTCCTCGGGCATCGCGCGGTTGGCGATGAGTTCGTCGAACAGACGGTTTTCCATGGCGCGCGTCTGTTCCTCGGCAAACATTTTGCGCAGGAAAAACTGGGCCATTGCCGAGACGGTGTTGTCCAGCGTCAACAGCAAATACTCGTCTGCCTCGCGCTCGTACAAGATCAGTCCGACGTAGGCCAGCAGGTGGCCCATTGCCATCACCGGCTGATAGATCAACTGCTTGGTCTGTGACAACGCGTGAAAGCGGACGCTGGCGTCGTTCGTGTCTGCTTGCGCAAAATGAGCGCGCATCAGCTCGGTCATCTCCAGTTGGACTGCGTGCGGCAAGGCCGGAACGTACTGGGCAGCGACGTCTGGCGAGTAAAACAGCACCTGGGTTTGCACTGCGGACTGGAAATGCTGGAGCAGCTTGGGGATGCCCGCCGCCTGCAGGCTGAGCTGCTGCAAGCCGCGGGAATACGCTTCGAGGTCGCGCAGCGCCTGCATTTGCCGATTGATGAGATGCTCGTGCAAATCTTGCGTAATATCGACGAAGCGCACAGGCTGATGGAAGACGATGAGCGGAAACTCGTGGTGGTTGGCCATCTCCAGCATGTCCGCCGGAATCGACGGGATGTACACTCCCAGCTCCACGCACAAGCCGGACGCTTTGCGCCGGATCAACTCGGCCAAATAGGCGAGCCGCTTTTCTTTCGCCTCGCCGAAGCCGAGTCCGGTGGAGAGAATCAGCTCGCCGCCATTTAAAAATTGGCCCGTATCGGCCGTCTCCAGAACGTGAACCCAGCGCACAGGCCGGGCCAGGCCCCGGTGGCCCGCCACGACCTCGGCGTGCCGAAACAACGGACGTTTGATCGCCTCGGCGATGGTCAGTCGCCAGTCATTGCTCATAAGCAGCCCCCTATCTGCCCGTCTTCCACAAACGATCCGAGGACGGGCAATTGACATGATGTATGATGAATCCTACCGAATGATTGTCATTTTGTCTAGTGATGAGCGGTTTTATTTTTTGATAAAATGGAATTGTCAAACAAATGATCGCAAGGAGTTGAAAGGATGAACACAGCCGCTGTTGGAAATCCATTGAAGAATTACGTAGGGGGACAATGGGTGGAATCGCAGGCAGCCCGCTTTGAGGACGTGCCCAACCCGGCGACGGGCGAACTATTGTCCCGCGTGCCGCTGTCGACGAAAGAAGACGTGGACAAGGCCGTTGCCGCTGCGAAGGAAGCTTTCGCAGGGTGGAGCGCGACTCCGGTCGTGGATCGGGCGCGCATCATGTTTCGTTTTCACAGCCTGCTGGTGAAGCACGAGGACGAGCTGGCGCGGATGATTACGCTGGAGAACGGCAAAAACCTCCCGGAAGCACAGGCAGAGCTGTTGCGCGGGCTGGAAATGGTCGAGTTTGCGTGCGGGATGCCGACGCTGCTCATGGGCGAGACGCTGCCCAATATCGCGGCGAATATCGACAGCCAGGCGATTCGCTTTCCGCTGGGCGTCGTGGCCGGGATTACCCCGTTCAATTTCCCTGTGATGGTTCCGATGTGGATGTATCCGATCGCGATTACCGCGGGCAATACGTTCGTCCTCAAGCCGTCGGAGCGCACGCCGCTGTCCTGCATTCGCATCGCGGAGCTGCTGAAGGAAGCGGGCTTGCCGGACGGGGTGTTCAATGTCGTGCACGGCGCCCACGATGTCGTCAACGGGCTGCTGGAACACCCGGATGTGAAGGCGATCTCGTTCGTAGGCTCGCAGCCTGTGGCGGAGTACGTGTACAAGACAGCCGCCGCCCATGGCAAACGGGTGCAGGCGCTGGCTGGCGCGAAAAACCACCATCTGGTCATGCCGGACACCGACCTGAAGCGGGCAGCGAAAACGATCGTCAGTTCGGCGTTTGGCTGTGCGGGCGAGCGCTGTATGGCGGCGAGCGCGGTCGTCGCTGTCGAGGACATCGCTGACGAGCTGGTGGCGCACCTGATCGAAGAATCCAACGCGCTTGTGATGGGCAACGGGCTTGAGGCAGGCGTCGATCTCGGTCCGGTCATTCGCGATTCGCATTTGGCCAAAGTGCACAGCTACATTGAAAAAGGGCTCGCATCCGGTGCTGCGCTCGTGCGCGACGGACGGGAGGATGCGAAGCAGCACGAAAAAGGCTACTTCCTCGGCCCGACGATTTTTGACCAGGCCGATGCGGAAATGGTCATCGTGCGCGACGAGATTTTCGCGCCTGTGCTCAGCGTCATGCGCGTGAAAAATTTTGAAGAGGGCCTGGAAACGATTAGCCGCTCCCGCTTTGGCAACGGTGCGACGATTTATACCAACAACGGAAAATGGGGCAGGGAGTTCGTGCAGCGCGTGGAGGCCGGCATGGTCGGCGTCAATGTGGGCGTGCCTGCGCCAATGGGCTTCTTCGCCTTCTCGGGCTGGAAAGAATCGTTTTACGGCGACCTGCATGCAAACGGCAAGGACGGCGTCCTGTTTTACACGAAGAAAAAGACGGTTACCTCCAGATGGTTCGAAGATGGCGATACGAGCATCGGCTCGCAAAAAGTGTTCGTAAAATAAAGGAGGCTTAGGCGATGGAGCAAGATCAACTGTTGCAAGAGTACGACAAGGACAGCCTGCTTGCGGCCGACCGCGAGCACATGTGGCATCACATGTCGCCCTACAACCCGAATCCGATGATCGTGACAGGCGCAAAAGGCTCCTGGATCACCGATATCGACGGCAACCGCTACCTGGACGGCATGTCCGGCCTGTGGTGCGTCAACGTCGGGTACGGTCGGCAGGAGTTGGCAGATGCCGCCTATGAGCAGTTGAAACAGCTCGCCTACTTCCCGCTGACGCAAAGTCACGTGCCGGCCATTCGCCTCGCGGAAAAAGTGAGCGAGTGGCTGGGCGAGGAGTATCGCGTCTTTTTCTCCAATAGCGGATCGGAGGCAAACGAGGTCGCGTTCAAAATCGCCCGCCAATACCACCACCAGAACGGCGAGCCGGGCCGCTACAAATTCATCTCGCGGCACCGCGCCTACCATGGCAACACGATGGGCGCGCTCGCTGCCACGGGCCAGGCTGTGCGCAAAGAAAAGTACGAGCCGCTCGCGCCAGGGTTCCTGCACGTGCCGCCGCCTTATTGCTACCGCTGTCCTGCGGGCAAGTCGTACGGCAAATGCAATCTGGAATGCGCGCAATACTTCGATCAGGTCATCAACTGGGAAGGCGAAAAAACCGTCGCCGCCGTCATCATGGAGCCGACGATTACAGGCGGGGGCGTGCTCGTGCCGTCGCCGGAATACATGCCGAAGGTGCGGGAGATTTGCGACAAGTACGGCGTGTTGATGATCGTCGACGAGGTCATTTGCGGCTTTGGCCGCTCCGGCCAAAAATTCGGCCACCAAAACTTCGGGATCAAGCCGGATATCGTCACGATGGCCAAAGGCATTACGAGCGCCTACCTGCCGCTGTCGGCCACGGCGGTGCGCGCCGAAATCGCCGACAAGTTCAACGAGCAGGGCAACAACCTGCATTTCCGCCACGTCAACACGTTTGGCGGAAATCCGGCGGCTTGTGCGCTCGCATTGAAAAACTTGGAGATCATGGAAGAGGAAAAGCTGGTGGAGCGCGCCGAGCAGTTGGGGGACGAATTGCGTGCCAAGCTCGCCTTCCTGGCCGATCACCCGAATGTAGGCGACATTCGCAGCTTCGGCTTTTTGATGGGCATCGAAATGGTCGAGGACCGCAAAACGAAAGAACCCGCCGCGCCTGCGAAGCTCACGCAGGTCATCGGCGAGTGCAAAAAGCGCGGGCTTATCATCGGCCGCAACGGCGATACCATTCCGGGCTTCAACAACGTGCTGACTCTTTCGCCGCCTTTTTCTACAACCAGCGATGACATCGACTTTATCGCCCGCGTCATGAAGGAAGCGTTTGACACGTTGGAATAGGAGTTTGAGATAGAGCCTTTTGGCAAAAAATCAGCAGACGCCCCTTGCAGGTACCTGTGTGTGACTTGCAGGCCGGGGCGTCTGCTGTCATGTTTGGCTGTTCGCGACGGCGGAGGCGAACAAACCGTTCCGTCCGCTACTCGTACCGCTTCTGCAGCTTCGCTTTGTGAGCGTCGAGAATCTCTTCAAACGGAATGTTGTACTGGTTGGCGAGCAAAATCAGGTTGCCCAGCACGTCGCCGAGCTCTTCCACCAGCTCCTGACGCGCTTCGTCCGCCTGTTTTTCCCCTTCGTCCGGCCGATCGCGCCCGATTTCGATGGCGCGCACGGCGCGGGCAAGCTCGCCGGCTTCTTCCATGAGAAAGCCTACGCGAATAAACGGCCCGTACTGCGTCCAGCCCCGCTCCTCGTAAAAATCTCCTACCCATTTCTGAAATTCCGTGATATTCACATGTATCTGTCCCTTCTAGATTTTTGTATAATTGTACTATACACCAAAAAGTGGTGACGAAAGCCACTCAACTTTAATGGATCCAGGAGGATGGCATGAAACGTATCTGTGTGTTTGCGGGTTCCAATCCAGGCGTAAATCCGGCTTATGCCCAATATGCAGAAGCGCTGGGGAGAGAACTGCTTGCAAGAGAGCTGGAACTGGTTTACGGCGGCTCCAACATGGGGCTGATGGGACGAGTGGCGAATACGGTGCTCGAAGGCGGCGGCAAAGCGATCGGTGTCATGCCGACCGGACTGTTTCGCGGCGAGATCGTACATACGGGTCTGACAGAGCTGCATGAAGTCGTCACGATGCACGAGCGCAAAGCGAAGATGAACGATTTGTCCGATGGCTTTATCGCCTTGCCCGGGGGCTACGGCACGTTTGAAGAAATTTTTGAAGTGGTGAGCTGGGGGCAGATCGGGCTTCACTCGAAACCGATCGGGTTGTTGAATGTGGACGGCTTCTATACGCCGCTGATGGAAATGGTGCAGCACGCTACAGAGGAAGGCTTCATCCCGCGGATGCAAGGAGAGCTGGTCGTGTGCGAGAGCGATCCGGCTGTTTTGCTCGACCGTCTGCGCGACTACAAGCCGCCCGTCAAAGTGAACAAATGGTCGGAGTTGACCGAGAAGTAGTTGCGTTGAAAAAAAGCAGTTCGCATTGGAAGATGGAGCGAGCTGCTTTTTTGCTTGGCGGAAGGGCGTTTTTGCGTTGAACTAGAAAGGATTGACACACAGTAAGAACAGGTGATAAGGTAGATGACAATATATCCTAGTGAACGCATAGGAATAGTAATAATATGTTTGGGCTTCATACATAAGGAGGAACCGTCATGATGAAATCGAACAAGTGGCTTCAGCTTTCCCACAAAGCGGCGCTCATCGCTGCGCTGGTTCTCCCGGCGACAGCGGGAGCAGCGGCTGCGAATCAGCCTGTGGCAGTCTTGGCCAAAGAAGCGGCGAGCGCATCGGCCGAGGCAGAGTACGGCAGCTTTTTGTTGCAGCAATACGGCATCTCGCTTGACAAGGCGGTGACGCGCGGGCAATTTTCCCAGGCACTCGCCAAGGTAGTTGCGGCTACCCAAAGTATAACGGAAAAAGAAGCGAGCGCGAAAGCCTACGTTCCCGAAGCGCAGGCGCAAGCGACGAAAATCGCAGCCTGGGAAGCCATCAGCGCGGCTGTGAAGGCAGCGGACTTGTCCGAGCTGGCTTACACGTACAGCGAGGATAAATTGGCAGCGTCGCTGAAAGCGGCGGGCATTTCCTACCAAAAGGGTGGAGCGCTCTCCCTGCAGGCCGCACAGGAAGTAGCGGTTGCCCTTGACACCGGGCTTGTGTCCGCGAGCAGGCTGGCCGCGATCAAGGCAGACGGGGACACGACCGGAGAGCTGGCTGTCCAACTATTGGGGAAAGTCGTGGAGTTCCACGGCGACTACAAAAACTACCTAGGCAGCGTGCAAGAGGCGGACATTTACGGCAAGCTCGCGCAAGCCTGGAGCGAATCGTCGATTATCAAGGCAGGAGAGCTGCAACAGATCATCGACACGGGCCTCAAGCAAAACCTGATTACCGGCTACAACCTGAAGGATGCTGCCTTCGATCCGCACTTTGATCCGGAGCGCACCATTACTTACGGACACAGCGATATCGCGCACGCCATTCAACTGATTGGCCTGTTGAAAAGCGAAGGCATCGACGCCAAAGTCCAGTTCGAGCCGAAAACATCCGCCTTCATCTATTTGAAAGAGTGGGGCGAGCCGACCGAGTCGGATGACTACCAGGTCGTGCAAATCGAAAACGGCAATTTTATCGCCTATGCAAAAGAATACGACCTGAGCTTCGAGTTTGCGAGCAAGGAGGAGAAGGAGCGCTTCCAGCCATTGGTGCTGAAATACGCGAAAAGAAACCAGGAAGACGTAACGGGGCTGTTGAAAGCGTCCTGGTGGCAGCCGCTCTACCACTCCCGCACGGAGCTGGCAGACTATCCGATCATTACGAACAACGTCATCAAGGAAGGCCGCTACATCGTCCAGTCGTTCTCCCTGAACGAAGAGTCGCCAAAAGTGGTAGCGGGCCTGAAAAAACTGAGCGACAAGCTGAACGTGGAAACGTACAAGTTCTGGGTTGACCAGCCATTCTACAACTACCTCCACGGCGAATCGAAATAAGCCTGTCCGTCAACGGAGAGGATCGGATAAATAGCGAAAAGCCTTGCTTTGCCCAAGCAGTGGGAAGCAAGGCTTTTTTCGCTCGCCCGCTGATCCGGATGGAGCACTAACGTATAACCCGCTGGCAAAAGCTTCAGGCTGTCCAGCAGTGGCCATTTTCACAAGGGACAAACAAAGAGAAAATGTTCGCAAAAATCCGGCATGTTTTGCTAAACTGGGATAGATAGACAAGGAAAGGCTGATCGGGGAGGGACTACCGTGTTCGCGAAATATGTGTTTCTTTTGCTTACGAGCTTTAGTTTGGCTGCAACCGCAACGGCAATCGGTTCGGCAGCCAGCGTGGCGACGGGCCTGCAACAGACTGCGCCGAGCCAGACCGCAACAGGTCAAGCGAATGCTGCGCAGGAGCTGGCGCAAGTTTCGCTCGTCCACGCGTTCCAGGGCGGCCAATGGCAACGGGACGCGCTGGGCAAATTTTTGGGACAAGCCGTCAAGTCGTTCGACGATTATGTGTATTATCAGGCGGGGATTGCCGTCAAGTGGGATGAAAACGGGCGAGCGTTCGGGGTGTTGGCAGAGCCTGGCTTCAAGGGAGAAATCGTTCCGGGCATTACCGTTCAGACGTCGCAGCAGGAGATTTTGCGCAAGCTGGGCACGCCAGCCTTCACAGAACAGGAGTACGGGCTGATCGGCTATTCTTACCAGGATTACTACTTGTTTGTCACGTTTGCCGAGCAAAAAGCGAAGGCGTTTTCCCTCTATCGCCGCGATCGCGTTCCCGACACGCGGGCGCTCGTCGATATGGCGCAGCATTTGCAAGCGTATGGAGAAAAGCTCGCCGAGCCGGCTGCTTCCGGGCCTTTTTCGATTTTTGCCGCCTGGGGTCAGCCTGATTTTACTTACCATCTGCACGGAATCGGCACGTATGCCTGGGAGTATCCGTCCAGAGGAATCGCCTACGACGGTGCGCCGGAAGAGGCGACATTGACGATCTACAGCAATTTTCCGGCAAAAGACGCGCTGCCTGCCTTGGCGAAGCTTCCCTATGTGAGCATCTCCCCGGAAGATGCGCTGTTTGTGGCCGAAAAGCAACGAATCGAGCAGGAAAAGGCCAATCTTTTGCAAGCGAAAAGCGAAGGGATTTTTGCGCCGGACCGAAAAACGGTGGCAGTCATCGACTCGGAAGTTCTCTACAGCTCCGCCAGCATCCGTTTTTACGATCCGAATGACAAGCCCGTCGCCCAGTTGTTTCCGGGGCATTACTTGAATAAAGCCGTCTGGCTGGACAACAACTGGATCTATTATGAAACGATGATGGGGGCTGGTGTCTACCATGTACCCACGCAAAAGGCGACTGTCATTTTGTCCTGGGACGAGCAGCAGGCGGCGCCGATCACGATGTTTGACGTCAACGAAACGCATCTCGACCTGGCGAAAAAGGAGATTGCGTTCGTGAGCGCGGACAGCCGCACGTACACCGTGCAATACCAGCTTGCCGGGGAGCGCGTCTTCCTTGCCTGGAAAAAATAAAGCCACCTCCACGTGTACTGGAGGTGACCAAACCGCTGTCTGTTCATTCGCTTTGCTCGCCTTCCTTTTCCGCCAAATACGCGCGCATGCCGCGCACGAACAGCTCGCGGATTACCTCATGCTGTGTCTTGCTGCTGACGAGCGCACGAATTTGCTCCAGTTCTGCAACCAGCTCGGAATCCAGGTGCAGGTTGACGGTCTTTCCTTTGTGGCGCGGGTGAATTTCCCCGTGTCCGCCGCTCTCGCGGATTTGTCCGTCTACAATCGTGCGCGGATCGAGCTGCGCCGGGTCCGGTATGTACAGGCAAGGCGCTTCCAAAATAATATGGGTCAGTTCTTCGCTGAAACGAATGGCGAGGGGCTGCCCCTTTTTTTTGTGAAAATCGCGAATTTGTCGGGACAACTCCTGATTGTCCGCGGTATTTTCCAGCATGATGACGGCCAGTTCCATAGTGCCTCCTTACGGGAGAAACAACTCTTCTTCCGGTACTTGAAGCACGACTTCTCCCGTTGTCTCCAATTGAACTTGGTAGAAAAAGCGCAGGTCACGGCGCGACACAGCGGTGACCAATGCCCAGTCTGCTTCCCGGCTGGCACGGCGAAGCTGCACGCGGTCCAGCACTTCGTACGCGGGGACGAGCAGTCCTTTTTCGTACAAAAACGACAGCACCGCCTCGCGTGGATACAGAAACCGTTTGTTGCCCTGTTTGCTCGCCAAAAGCGGAAAGGCTTCCCGTTCGTCCACGCCCTCGCCCAAATAGCCGTGATCCGACCATCGTTTGATCGTGGCCATGCTGCCGATGCGGACCTGCTTTTGCTCCAATAGCTCGAGAATTTCCCGCGAGGACATGTACGCTTTGCGCTGTTCCGACTGCTCGTGATAGCGTTGTTGCTCGTTTTCCAGTTCGGCAAGCAGCGCGGCAAGCTCTGCGATTTGCTGTTTGACCTGCGCGATTTTGCGGGCGTAGTCCTTCATCGTGACAGACTCCTTTGCCGACGTGGTTACTGTTAGCCTATTCGGACGTGAAATCATTCATGACTGCGAGCGGCGATTGATTTCACTGCGAACATATGGCGATAGGAAATGAAACAAGCATAAAACGGCGATGTTGCACATTGATTAATAGCAAGCATCTTATTCGAGCTGGCAAGGAGGCTGTATATGGATGAGCGTCCCGAATGACCTGCAAAAAAACTTCAGCGAAGTGGTGAGCGCCCTCAAGCCGAAGGAAGCGATCGATGAAGCGAATCGCTGTCTGTACTGCTACGACGCGCCCTGTATCAAGGCTTGTCCCACCTCGATTGACATTCCTTCGTTCATTCGCAAAATCGCGACAGGCAATCTGCTCGGCTCTGCGAGGACGATCATGGAATCCAATCCGGTTGGGGCAAGCTGCGCGCGCGTTTGTCCGACGGAGGAGCTGTGCGAGGGAGCCTGTGTGCTCAATCACGCCTCCAAACCGATCATGATCGGGCTATTGCAACGCCATGCGACAGACTGGGCGATCCGCAACAACGCGGCCTTGTTTCAAAAAGGAGATCCGAACGGCAAGCGGGTGGCGATTATCGGAGCGGGGCCAGCCGGGCTGTCGGCGGCGCGAGAGCTTGCCCGGCTCGGCTACGAGGTCACGATCTACGAGGCAAAAGAAAGAGCGGGCGGGCTGAACACATACGGCATCGTGTCTTTCCGGCTGCCGCAGGAAATATCGCTCTGGGAGGTCGAGCAGGTCGAGGCGTTGGGCGTGACGATCAAGACGAACACGCGGATCGGCGTCGACATCATGCCAGACGAGCTCGTTGCCAACTACGATTCGGTGTTGCTGGCGGTGGGGATGAGCAGCGTGCCTTCCTTGCATATTCCCGGGGAAGAGCTGGAAGGGGTACTGGATGCGATTGCCTTGGTAGAAGATACGAAAACGAAGCCGCTTACCACGGACATGGTCGGCAAAAAAGTGGTCGTGATCGGCGCCGGAAATACGGCGATTGACGCCGCGACCTGTTCGAAGCGGCTGGGGGCGGATAATGTGCAGATTTTGTACCGCAGAACGGTGCAGGAAATGAGCTGCTACCAGTTCGAATACGAGTTCGCCAAGCAGGACGGCGTGGAGTTTCGCTGGCTCGTGGCTCCGACGCGCGTTTTGGGGAACAAAGGGCGCGTGACAGGGCTGGAGCTGATCCGGATGGAGCTGGGAGAGCCGGATGCCAAAGGCCGAAAACGTCCGGTACCGATCCCGGGCAGCGAGTTTTTCATCGAGGTGGACTTTGTCGTTAAAGCGATTGGGCAAAATCGCCACCTGTCGCTGATCGACCAGCTTGGCCTGCAGCATCAAAACGGCATCGTCACCGTCGAGGACGGCACCTACCGGACGTCGCACCCGAAAGTGTTTGCCGCAGGGGACGTCATTTTTGGCGGAGGAAAAACGGACGCGATGGTCGTCGACGCGGCCAATCACGGAAAGCGTGCCGCTTATGCCATCGACAAGGCGATCCGCGACCAGAAGCAGCTTGTCTAGGGAAGTAATGTACAGAATATTCCGACTTAACTGTAGAAGCATTTTTTGCAGCACGTGAACCTAGCAGGGGAGTACGGCGTGCCCGTGGCAGCGCCAAAAAGATGGAGGAGAGCAATCATGGCCGATCTTTCTATCAATCTAGCAGGGATTACATCCCCGAATCCGTTCTGGCTGGCATCTGCGCCACCGACGAACTCGGGCTACCAGGTCCAGCGGGCTTTTGAAGCGGGCTGGGGCGGAGCTGTCTGGAAAACGCTGGGAGAGCCGATCATCAACGTCACGTCGCGGTTTGCCGGACTGACTTTTGGCGGGCAGCGGGTATTCGGGTTCAACAACATCGAGCTGATTACCGACAAACCGCTTGAGGTCAATTTGAAGGAAATGGATGAGACGAAAAAACGGTTTCCCAAGCATACGCTGATCGCCTCGCTGATGGTCGAGCACAAGCAGGAGGCGTGGCATGAGATCGTCAAAAAAGTGGAGGCGATTGGCGTCGACGGCCTGGAATTGAACTTCGGCTGTCCGCACGGCATGGCGGAGCGCGGCATGGGTTCGGCTGTCGGGCAGCACCCCGATCTCATTCGCCAGCAGGTCGAATGGGTAAAAGAAGTGGCCCAGACGCCTGTCATCGTCAAGCTTACCCCGAACATTACCGATATTCGCTTTACTGCCAGGGCGGCTTCGGCGGGCGGAGCGGACGCGATCAGCATGATTAATACGATCAACAGCCTGATGGGGGTAGACCTGGACAAATGGCTGCCGATACCGCACGTGGACGGAAAAGGAGCGCACGGCGGCTATTGCGGACCAGCGGTGAAACCGATAGCCCTGAACATGGTCGCCGAGTGTGCGCGCGATCCGTTTGTCGGCGTGCCGATTTCGGGCATCGGCGGGATTTCCAACTGGCGGGATGCCGTCGAGTTTTTGCTGATGGGTGCGACTGGCGTGCAAGTCTGTACCGCCGCGATGCACCACGGCTTTCGGATCGTCGAAGACATGATCGACGGCTTGAACAACTACCTCGACCAGCGCAAAATCGCCTCGGTCATGGACATCGTCGGCAAGGCCGTGCACACGTATTCGGACTGGGGCCATTTGAACCTCAACTACAAAGTAGTCGCCCGCATCCACGAAGAAACCTGTATCAACTGCAACAAATGCCATATCGCCTGTGAGGACACTTCGCACCAATGCATTGATATCGTCAAGGACGCCGCAACGGGAAAAGAGCGGTTGGTAGTGCGCGAGGAAGACTGCGTCGGCTGCAACCTGTGCTCGATTGTCTGTCCGGTGGAAGGAACGATCGAGATGGTGGAGATTCCGACGGGCAAGCCGCCGCTTTCCTGGAACCAGCGCCAGGCTGCTTTGGCAGGCGGGGGCAGTTGCGAGACGTAAGTTCTAGGGCCGATGGCATGAATGGGGCGTCTGCGGCATAGCATGTACGAGGAACGGGATGTCTCATTTATGCACGGCAGGGGAAAGGAGCGAGGAAGGTCATGAAAAAATGGATTCGCAACGGGACGGTTGTGACGGCGTCAGACACGTATCAGGCAGACGTGCTGATCGACGGCGAAAAAGTCGTCGCGATCGGCTCGGACCTGCAAGCAACAGATGCGGAGGTTATCGACGCAACCGGGTACTATTTGCTTCCGGGCGGCATTGATCCGCACACGCACCTCGACATGCCGTTTGGCGGCACGGTTACATCCGATAACTTTTTCACGGGCACAAAAGCCGCCGCATTCGGCGGGACGACGAGCATCGTGGACTTTTGCCTGACGAGCAAAGAGGAGTCGCTCCACTCCGCGATTGCGACCTGGCACGAAAAAGCGAGGGGCAAAGCCGTCATCGACTACGGCTTCCACCTGATGGTGTCCGATGCCAACGACCATGTGCTGGAAGAGCTGGAGTCGGTCGTGAACAACGAAGGCATTACTTCACTCAAAGTGTTCATGGCGTACAAAAACGTGCTGATGGCCGACGACGAAACTTTGTTCAAGACGCTGATCCGCGCCAAGGAGCTAGGGGCGTTGGTCCAAGTGCACGCCGAGAACGGGGACGTGCTCGATTATTTGACCAAGCAGGCGCTGGCCGAAGGAAATACCGATCCGATCTACCACGCCTACACCCGTCCGCCGGAAGCGGAGGGAGAGGCGACAGGCCGCGCGATTGCGCTCACGGCGCTCGCGGATGCCCAGTTGTACGTCGTGCACGTGTCCTGCGCCGACGCCGTTCGCCGGATCGCCGAGGCGCGCGAAAAAGGCTGGAACGTCTACGGAGAAACATGTCCGCAATATTTGGTGCTCGATATCACCGCGCTGGAAAAGCCGGACTTCGAAGGGGCGAAATACGTCTGGTCCCCGCCGCTGCGGGAAAAGTGGAACCAGGACGTACTGTGGAGCGCGCTGAAAAACGGGATTTTGCAAACAGTTGGTTCCGACCACTGTCCGTTCAACTTTTCCGGGCAAAAAGAGCTGGGCCGCGGAGATTTTACGAAAATTCCGAATGGCGGCCCGATCATTGAGGATCGCATGACCATCCTCTTTTCCGAGGGCGTGCGCAAAGGCAAAATCAGCCTGAATCAATTCGTGGACATCACCTCCACCAAAGTCGCCAAGCTGTTTGGCATGTTCCCGCAAAAAGGCACGATTGCGGTTGGCTCCGATGCGGACATCGTCTTGTTCGACCCGACTGTGCAGCGGACGATTTCGGTGGAGACGCACCATATGAATGTGGACTACAACCCGTTTGAAGGCATGCAGGTTCACGGCGACGTCATTTCTGTGCTTTCCCGCGGCGCGTTCGTCGTCCGCAACAAGCAGTTCGTCGGCCATGCGGGGGCGGGCCGCTACGTGAAGCGGTCGACGTTTGCCAGACCATAGCCAAATGCAAATGCTGGGGTGAGGAGGAGCAAGATGGCGGATAAAGTGACGATCGGGCTGATTCAGGCCAAAAATGACGTGCACGGCGACGAGCCGGTTCATCTTCACAAGGAAAAGGCGATCGAAAAGCATGTGAAAATGGTGCGGGAGGCTGCTGGCAAAGGGGCGCAGATCATCTGTCTGCAAGAAATTTTTTACGGCCCTTATTTTTGCGCGGAGCAAAGCACGAAATGGTACGAAGCGGCGGAAGAGGTGCCGAACGGCCCGACTGTGCAGCAGTTTTCCGCGCTGGGCAAGGAGCTCGGGACCGTGCTGATCTTGCCCGTGTATGAAAAGGTCGGCATCGGCACCTACTACAACACGGCGGCCGTCATTGATGCAGATGGCACGTACCTGGGCAAATACCGCAAGCAGCACATCCCGCATGTAGGGGTGGGCAGCAGCGGCTGCGGCTTCTGGGAAAAGTATTACTTCAAGCCGGGAAACTTGGGCTACCCGGTGTTCGATACGGCTTTCGCCAAAGTCGGCGTGTACATCTGCTACGACCGCCATTTTCCGGAAGGGGCGCGGCTGCTTGGCCTAGGCGGCGCCGAGATCGTCTTCAATCCTTCCGCCACCGTCGCCGGCCTGTCCGAGTATTTGTGGAAGCTCGAACAGCCCGCACACGCGGTGGCAAACGGCTACTACGTCGCCGCCATTAATCGGGTTGGGACGGAAGCGCCGTGGAACATGGGGGAATTTTACGGACAGTCATACCTGGTCGATCCGCGCGGACAGTTTGTCGCTGTCGGCAGCCGCGATCAAGACGAGGTGATTGTGGCGGAGATGGACCGCGAAAAGATCAGAGAAGTGCGGGATACGTGGCAATTTTATCGCGATCGTCGCCCGGAGACGTACGACGACATGGTGAAGTTGCTGCCGTAAGACGAGGTGAGGGAGGCGCCAGGCATGCGTCTTCCTCCTTTTCCTATGTGGGCACGATTTTGGTTTTGCGAAAAACGCCGGAAAGGAGCGGTCAGATCATGAAGCAGACCGTTTATCGCGGAGTGGAGTATCAGGAAGCGCTGCGGGTAGTCAGGGCGCAGCGCTACGAACGGGCAGAACGCCGCCAGTTTACGAATGGAGCGAGCGCAAAGGCGGTGTTCGGGTCGGGCGTCTATTTGGTGAGCAATCCGGTCGTCGCGGCACAGTACGCGATCTGCCACGCCGAGACGATCGGGGACAAAGCCGCCGTGCTTCAGCAGCAGGTGGCTTTGCCGGGGCTGTTCTGTTTGGACGAGCGCTTCGGCGAAAATGAATTGCGCAGCGAGGCGCTGCGGCACAGGCACGGGGCAGATGAGCTGGCGCGGCGCGCGGCCGGGCTTGCGCACGAGGAATGGCTGGAATGGACCGGAGATGAGGTGAGGGCCTACCTGCTCGCCTGTGGATACCGGGGGATTCGCTACTGGATCAGCCCGGAACTTACGTACTATGTTTGCTATGAGCCTGACGCACAAATCGAAGACATTTCGCTTCTCTCTGTGCTCGAAGTGTGAGAAATCACCCAAGACTATCGACGGATTCGCCAGAGTTTGGTAAGATTTGGACAGTATTCGAGCTTTTTCAACTTACTACTATGGACACGGGAGGATTACCTACAGCAATGAATCTACTACGTAACCTCAGCACTAGAGCCAAAATGTTCAGCTTGGTCGTCTTGATGGCGATCTTCTTGTGCAGCGTCGGCATCACGGGTTATTTTCACGTGAAAGTATCCGGGGAACGGATGCAGGCCATGTATGAGGAGCAACTGCTTCCAGTGAAGTGGATTAACGACTGGCGACAAGACATTCGGGCTATTGACGGGTTGATCTACAAAATGATTCTCGATCCTGCCCCTGCTGTCTTCGCGCAGTACAAGGCCGAGCTGGACCAGCGCATCGCCTCTGCCGACCAGACGTTTAGGTACCTCCAGAACTCTCGCCTGGACGAAAAAGAACAAGAGCGCGTCAGTAAGCTGAAGGAGCTTCTGGAACAGTACAGCAAAGACCAGAACGAGGTTGTCCAACTGATTAAGGAAAACAAGACCGATCAGGCTTACGCCTACTATCGGGCGACGGACAAAACGCTCAGTTGGATCAATCAGGAACAACTGGAATGGGCGAACTACAAGTCTTCCCAGGCGGATCGGATGCAGCAGCAAAACTGGGACGATTCGAAAAAAGCGGTGCTGCTTTTGCTGATCGTCGGGGGAGCTTCGATCGTCCTGGCGGGCGGACTCGGATTTTTGCTCTCCCGGATGATTGCCGATCCGCTGCGCGTCGTCGCAAGCCGCATGGAAGATTTGGCTCAGGGGAACTTGGATGTTGCTCCGGTGACTTACGTAGCAAAAGACGAGGTCGGCAAGCTCGGGATTGCCTTCAACGAGCTGGTCGCCAACTTCCGTTCCTTGATCGAGCAAGTAAAAGTCGCAGGAGAGCAAGTCGCAGCTTCCTCCGAGGAACTGTCGGCAAGCGCCCAGCAATCCGTGCGGGCCACAGAGCAGGCGATGGGAAGCGTCGAGCAGATTGCGACGACGGCCGAAGTGCAGACCCAGCGCACACAGGAAAGCGTGCGCGTCATGGAGGAAATGTCTGTTGCCATTCAACGGATTGCCGACACGTCCAGCGCCGTTTCCGAAGCATCGGTAGTGGCAGCGGATGATGCGCAGCAAGGGAATATCCAGATTCAGCAAGCGGTCTTCCAAATTGATTCTCTCTCCCAAGGCGTGAACCACGCGGCAGACCTCGTTCAGCAGCTCGGCGTCCGCTCGGAAGCGATCGGGAAAATTGTCGATGTAATCACAGGCATCGCCTCCCAGACCAATTTGTTGGCGCTGAATGCGGCGATTGAGGCAGCGCGGGCCGGAGAGCAGGGCCGGGGCTTTGCCGTGGTGGCGGATGAGGTTCGCAAGCTGGCGGAGCAATCCGAGGAATCGGCGCGGGAAATCGCCCGCCTGATCGGAGAAATCCAGCACGAGACAACCCAGGTCGTCTCCGTCATGCTGGCCGGGACCGAAGAGGCGAAAAAAGGGGCTGCCGCCGTTCAGGAGGCGGGAAAAACGTTCGAGCGCATCGTCGTTTCCTCCAAGGACGTGGCAGGCCAAATCCAGGAAGTATCCGCAGCGACCGAGCAAATGTCGGCGAGCGTGCAGCAGGTTGCTTCCGCCATGGACGAGATGAACAGGCTGTCGGAGGAAGCGGCCGTACATACGCAGTCTGTCTCGGCCGGAGCAGAGGAGCAGCTCGCTGCGATGCAGGAAATTGCCCGCTCCAGCAACAATTTGAACGAGCTGTCCCACGAATTGCAGGAATCGATCAGCCAATTCAAATGGTAGTGTGTTTTTGCGGCAACAAGCAAAAGACTGGCAACCCGTTATGGTTGTCAGTCTTTTTTTGCCGTGATGCGGATTCCGATTCAGGAAGCGCGCGACTCCTGCGCTTGTGTCGTGATCTGGTCGTACTCTTTTTGGCTCATGATCGAGGCGTCGTTTTTCATCATCCACGTGTAGATCGCAAGCGAAATCAAGAGCCCGACCGTCCAGGCGTTGTCCCAAATGATATGGAAGCCGGGGATGTACTTGCTGACAAACGGAATCGCAATCCCGATCAGCATGGCCCAGATCGCTCGCATGTTAAAGCCTGTCTTGTAGGCGTACATGCCGTTCGGTTTGTACAGCTCCGTCAGATGGATGCGTCTTTTGCGCACGAGCCAGTAGTCAGCAATCGCAATTCCGTCAATCGGGCCAAGCAACGCGCCATACGTACCGAGCCAGAGGAAGATATAATTACCGAAATTTTCCAAAATATGCCACGGCTGCATGAGCAGGGAGACGACACCGGCGATGATCGCTCCGGCCTCGTAGGAGAGACGGCGTGGCGCGAGGTTTTCCACGGCGCGGGCGGGGGCGACGATGTTGGCGGCCACATTGGTGGTCAAGGTGGCGAGAATGATGCCGATCGTGCCGAGGAAGATGGCGAGCGGCGAAAACTTCGCCAGTACGGCGGCAGGGTCCCACAGCGCTTCTCCGTAAATGACGACGGTAGCGGAGGCGACGGCTACCCCGATGAAGGAGAAGAAGCCCATGGTCGTCGGCAAGGACGAGGATTGGCCGACGATTTGCGCTTTTTGGCTTTTCGCGTAGCGACAGAAGTCCGGAATATTGAGCGCCATGGTTGCCCAGAAGGCGATCGCGCCTGTCAGTGCCGGGAAAAAGACCTTCAAAAACTCGCCGGCAGAGGTGAATGTGGATGGAGCGGAGAGCATCGGCCCCCATCCGCCTGCTTTGGTCAGCGCCCAGACGAGCAAGGCCAGGCTCATGATAATCAGGATCGGCGCTGCCCAGGCTTCCATCTTTTTGATCGCTTCCGGACCGCGATAGGCGACCCATACGTTCAGGAGCCAAAAGCCGAAAAAGGAAATCCACAGATGGCCGGGGACACTGGCCCAGTCTGTCATCGACATGAGCAGCGTATCAATGGCGGCTCCGCCGAACCAACAGTTGATGCCAAACCAGCCAGCTCCGATCAGCCCGCGAGCGACCGCTGGAATGTGAGCGCCCTTGGAGCCGAACCAGAGCCGGGCGAACACAGGGTAGGGGATGCCGAATTTCGTCCCGGCATGGGAGTTGAGAAGGATAGGGATAAGGACAATACAGTTTCCGAGAATAATGGTCAAGATCGCCTGCCACCAGTTCATGCCCAACGAGATCAGCCCGGCTGCCATCGCGTACGTGGGAAGACAGATCGACATCCCGATCCAGAGGCTGGCAAAGTTGTACGCGGTCCACGAATGCTCAGCTTTCGTCGTCGGCCGCAGCCCTTCATTGTAGAGCGAGCTGTCTTTGATAAGGTCTTCCCCTGCTTTTGTCAGGGTGACAATTCCATTTGCATCTTCCTGCGTCTTCATTTTCTTTCCCTCCTTTTTTTGACAAAATCGCTGGCATTCGGACAACCGCCCCCAGGTTGTCTCGAATACAAGTTGTAACATTATATTGGGGGAAAGAAGCCCTAAGTACAGCTTTTTCCCGGGCAAAAAAAACGTCTGGAACGATTCGTTCCAGACGTACGGCAGGTGGCAATGCTATGCTTTTGGGAAATATTCGTTCCAGCGTTTGTCGACCAATGCCGATATTTCCGGCAGCGTCTCTACTTCATCCGGGTAGAAAGGCTTCATCCGCGCATCGACGACCAGCGGCCCTTCGTAGCGGATTTTGTTGCGGACAATCGTCGACTTGGCGTACAGATCGTGAGCCGGGTCGAAACGAGTGAACACGGTCCAGAGGAAGCTGCTTTGCTTCTCGGCAATCGCCGCATCGTCCACCATGCAGATCATCGGCCAGTCTGCCAGATTTTCGTTGAGATAGGACAGCAACTCTTCGCCCAGCTCCGGCCTTTCGCTGAAGCTCGGCCCGGAAATGACCAGACATCCGGGGCAAAACGCGCGAATATCGGTTATGCTCGGAATGCCTTGTCCTTTGTACTCGCGTGGCAGCTCGCGGACGGGGTCGCCGATGCCGAGCATGATTCCTTTGGAGCCGTGGTTCAGCTTCCGTCCGGTGTAGTCGAGCGTATCGTTCGACGTATCGTTGACGATGAGCAGGTCGCGCTCCGGCTGGAAGCGAGCCAGGACGATTTCGAGGAAATGCTTGAAATTGCTCAGGTCACACGGCACATCGGTCACCATCAAAAACTTCGTCAACGTGAGCTGGCCTTCTCCCATGATGCGGAAGGCGTGCGCCATCGCTTCCTTATAGTAGCTTTCGCGCACAATCGCGCCGGCGAGCGCGTGGAAGCCTGTTTCCCCGTATGTCCAGAGCGCTTTGACACCCGGCATGACGACAGGGAAGAGAGGCGACAGCAGCCGTTGCAAATATTCCCCGATGTAATAGTCTTCCTGGCGCGGCTTCCCGACGACGGTGGCCGGATAGATCGCGTCTTTGCGGTGCCACATCTGCTTCACGTTGAACACCGGGAAGTCATGCTCCCAGGAGTAATAGCCGAAGTGGTCGCCAAAAGGCCCCTCAGGGCGTCTGATGTGCGGAGGAACTTCTCCCGCGAACACAAACTCGGCTTCCGCGACGATCCGGTGCGGATGGTTCGGCACCTCCGCCATTTTCAGCTTGTCGCCCATCAAGAGCGAGGCGAAGACCAGCTCCGGCACCATTTCCGGCAGGGGCGCGATCGCGGAGACGATCAGGGCAGGAGGGCCGCCGATCGTAAGGGTAACAGGCAGCGACTGGTTCCGTTTTTCGGCTTCGTGGTAGTGGAACCCGCCGCCTTTTTGGATTTGCCAGTGCATGCCCGTCGTGTTTTTGTCGTAAATCTGGATGCGGTACATGCCCAGGTTGTGCTCTTTTGTATCAGGGTGCTCTGTATAAACCAGCGGCAAGGTGACGAACGGACCGCCATCCAGGTGCCAGCTTGTCAAGGCAGGCAGCTTGGTCATGTCAACATCGGTTGTTGCGATTTGGGTCACAGGCGCTTGGGAGGCAGATACGGTTTTGGTGCCCGTGCGCATGACTTCCAACAGCGGCTCGCGCAGCTCCCACAAGCCGGAGAGCTTTGGCGGCAACAGCTTGTCCATCCCGTGCACCAGGTTGCGGACGACAGCCTCGGGTTTTGGCCCAAACGCCATGTCGACCCGCTCTACGGTCCCGAACAAGTTCGTGACCACGGGAAACGATTTTCCTTTGACATTGGTGAAAAGCAGAACAGGTCCGCCCTCTTCAATGACTCTGCGATGAATCTCGGCCAGCTCCAGATGGGGATCGACTGGTGCGTCGATCTCCACGACTTGTCCGGCGCGGCGCAATTGTTCTATGAACGAACGAAGGTTCGCGTGCATCTGTAGATACCTCCACATCCCCGTAATTCCCTTTTAACTGTACACGAACATAGGCGATGAAGCTACCTTTTTATCGGCCCGGGATGGTAAGATGAACCAAGAGGTGAGCGATTTGTGACTACTGCCCGAAAAGTGATGTCTCTGCAAACGAGAATGATTTTGCTCATTACGGTCGGCATTATTTTGATTATTTCGTCAGTTGGCGCCGTCTTCTCTTCCATCGTAGCCTCGTCGATCGAGGAACAGATCGGGAAAAAGGCGCTGAGCGTAGCCAAAATCGTCGCCCACGATCCCGAACTGCGCCGGGCTTTTCAAAGCAGCTCGCCGTCTGCGCTGATCCAGCCGATCGCGGAAAACGTCCGGCTGCAAACCGGAGCGGAATTTGTCGTCGTGGGCAACCGGGAAGGCATTCGCTACGCGCATCCGCTGCCTGACCGCATCGGCAAGTCGATGGTCGGCGGCGACAACGAGCCGGGGCTGACCCACGGACAGTCGTACATTTCCAAAGCGATCGGGAGCATGGGCCCTTCCTTGCGCGGCAAGGTGCCGATTCGCGACGACAATGGCGCGGTGGTCGGCATCGTGTCGGTCGGCTTTTTGCTGGAGGATATCGAAGAAGCCATTGGCGATTACCAGAAAAAAGTTCTGCTCATTACGCTGATCGCGCTCGTCTGCGGGATCGCCTTTGCCATCGGGCTGAGCCGCTATTTAAAAAGGCTGACGCTCGGACTGGAGCCGGAAGAGATCGCCGCTCTGTACGTGGAGCGCAACGCCGTGCTCGAATCCGTCCGGGAGGGGATCGTGGCGATTGACAGAAACAGCGAGATCACGATGATGAACAAGGCAGCGATCCGCATTCTCGAATTGCCGGAGGAAGACATTCACCGCAAGCACATTTTGGACGTGCTGCCGGATAGCCGCATGCCGGAGGTGCTGAAGACGGGGGAACAACAGCTCGACCGCGAGACGATCACGAGCGGCAAAGAAATCATCGTCAACCGCCTGCCGATCAAGCTCGGGGACAAGGTCGTCGGTGTCGTCAGCAGCTTTCGCCCGAAATCGGAGATCGACAAGCTCGCCTCGGAGCTGTCCCAGGTCCGGCGCTATGCGGATGTGCTGCGCGCCCAGACGCACGAGTTCCACAACTTGCTGTACACGATCTCCGGGCTGTTGCAGCTCGGCTCGGTGCAGGAGGCGATCGAGCTGATTACGAGCGAGACATCGGCGCAGGAAGAGCTGATCCTGTTTGTCGCCAGACGGATTCCGGACCCGATGATTGGCGCTCTTTTGCTCGGCATGCACAACCGGGCGAAAGAGTTGAAAGTCCAGTTTGTGATCGACCAGGACAGCCATCTCGAAGCGCTTCCCGCGCATATCAACCGCCAGCAGGTGATCGTGCTGCTCGGCAATCTGCTGCAAAACGCGCTGGAAGCGGTCAACGATGCAGCCGTCTCGCAAAAGCGCGTCGACATTTACTTGGCCGACACGGAAGAAGAACTGCTGTTTGAGATAGCCGACTCCGGGCCGGGAGTGCCTGACGCATGGCGCGAGACCATTTTTGAAGACGGGTTTTCGACGAAAGCGGGCGAGGAGCGGGGGCTTGGCTTGGCAAAAGTGCGCGGAATCATCGAAGAGATGGGCGGCTACATCGTCGTCGGAAAAAGCGACTATGGCGGCGCGCTGTTCACCGTTTCCTTGCCGCGAGAAGGGAGGACTGGCAGTGAAGAAGCTTGAAGTGCTGATCGTCGAGGACGATTTGCGGATTATTGACATTAACCGAAGATTCGTGAGCAAGATCGAGGGATTCGAAGTGATTGCCACCGCCACCAACGGCAGCGACGCCAAAGAGCTGTTCGCCGCCATACGTCCCGATCTGGTTTTGCTGGACGTGTACTTGCCCGATATGCTCGGCACAGAGCTGGTCTGGTACATCCGCCAGCATTATCGCGAGGTGGACATCATCATGATTACGGCAGCCAAGGAGATGGAGATGGTCCAGGAAGCGCTGCGCGGCGGCGTTTTTGACTACATCGTCAAGCCGCTTGTGTTCGAGCGCTTTCGCGAGCGGCTGGAGAGCTATCGCGCCCATCTGGCACGGACGCGAGAGGCGACAGAGGTCGATCAGGATGTCATCGACCAGATGCTGACCAGGCGGCCGATCCAGGCGAAAATGCGCGAGTCAGCCGTGCCAAAAGGCATTGACCAGTTGACACTGGAAAAAGTGATCGAGGCGATCAGGCAGACAGGCGACAAAGGTGTCTCGGCAGAGGAGATCGGCCGCGAGATCGGCACCAGCCGGACGACGGCTCGGCGCTACCTGGAGCATCTGGTGCAGGAAAAAAAGGCGCGAGCCGACCTGATCTACGGCAGTGTCGGCAGGCCGGAGAGAAAGTACCGTTTTTTGCAAGAGCGGGCATGAACAATATGAACAAAAAGTTTAAAATTTTCTAAATATACCTTATGCACGAAAACTATTCCCCGCAAGACCCGGCATGATACGTTAATGGCAAGCGTGGTAACGCTTACAAAAACGACGGGTTCGAGGGGGATTTTTGTTTGAAAAAGAAAAGATGCATGCTCATTACTTTGTCTGCTTTCTTTACGCTCGCGCTGGCCGCCTGTGGCGGGGCGAACAGCGGCTCGTCCGGCTCGGGCGCGCAGCCTGTGCCTACTGCATCCAACTATCCGGAAAAGCCGATCGTGTTCGTAGCTCCATCCGGGGCAGGCGGCGGCTGGGACAAGACAGCCCGCTCGCTTGGCAAAGTATTGAACGAGAGCAAGCTGGTGACCGAAGCGATTACGGTAGAAAACAAGCCAGGCGGCGGCGGGACCGTCTTCATGGCGGAATACGTCAGCAAAGACAAAGGCAACCCTTACAAGCTGTTCGTCAGCTCTCCGCCGATTCTCATCAACCATAACAAAAAAGAGGGGAACAGTCCGTTCGGTTTCCAGCATGTGACGCCACTGGCGCAAATGACGAAAGACTTTGGCGCCCTGGTCGTGCGAGCAGATTCGCCGTACAAGGATATGAAAAGCTTTTTGGACGAGCTGAAAAAAGACCCGACGAAAATGACGCTCGCAGGCGGTTCGGCTCCGGGTTCGATGGATCACCTCGTCAGCGTGTTGCCCGCCGCCAAATACGGCATGGACCCGAAAACGGTCAAGTACGTCTCCTACGACGGCGGCGGAGAAGCGATTGCGGCCCTGCTCGGCGGCAATGCCGACATGATCGCGACCGATGCCTCCGGCGTAGGAGAATATGTGAAGGCAGGCAAGGTTCGCGTGCTCGGCGTCACGTCGGAAGAGCGAATGGGCGGAGAGCTGAAGGACGTCCCGACCTTGAAAGAACAAGGAATTGATGCGACGTTTACGATCTGGCGCGGCGTATTCGGCCCGGCTGACATGCCTGCGGATGCCAAAGCGTATTGGGATACCAAGCTGAAAGAGTTGTCGGAGAGCGAAGCGTGGAAGCAGGAGCTTGCCGCAAACGGCTGGGAGAGCGAGTACAAGGACGCGGCGACCTTCACGGCGTTTTTGGAGGAGCAGGATCAGCTAGTAAAAGAGCTGTTGACCTCGCTTGGCATGGCGAAATAGGGAGAGGGCACTCCTCTCCTTTTTTTCCCCCGCTTTTTGCGGCGCGCGTCCGCTTTTCCTGGTGGAGAGAAAGACGCGTCTGCAACTCCCTTATCGAAAAAGGAGGTACGTATGAACGCAAGGTTTGATCGGTACGGCAGTATCGCTTTTGCGCTAGTGGGCGCTTTTTTCATCACGGAGAGCCAGCATATATCGACCAGTGCATACGGCAGCCAGGTCGGGCCGAACATGTTTCCGTTCGGCTTGGGCATCTTGCTTGTCCTGCTCAGCCTGCGCCTGTTTTGGGAGACATTCCAGGCGAAAAACCGTGCCGTGGCAGAAGCGCCCGAAAAACTTTTGTACAAACGGTTTCTCCTGATGCTCGTGGCGACGGTGCTGTATGTCCTGCTTTTGGAGCCAATCGGGTATGTGATCGCTACCGCTCTGTTTCTTTACGTCACGTTTCTGGTCATGGGCAGCAAAAGCCAACTGCAATCGGCGGTTGTCTCCTTGCTGTTTTCCGTCGGCGTCTACGTGGTGTACGTGCAATTGCTGAAAGGAACGCTTCCAGGACTTCCAACCTGGCTCGGCGTCTAGGGAGGGATCGGAATGAGTGCGCTGGACTATTTGGCCGATGGATTTCTCATCGCTTTTCAATGGCATAACTTGCTTTACGCGTTTATCGGGGTGCTGATCGGGACGGCTGTCGGCGTGCTGCCGGGCATCGGGCCGATGAGCGGAGTGGCGCTGCTGATGCCGGTCACAGCTTCCTTGACGGCGGGCTTGCCGCCGGAGATGGCCGCGGCGAGCGCCCTGATTTTGCTGGCAGGCGTGTACTACGGCGCGATGTACGGCGGTTCCACCACGTCGATTTTGCTGAACACGCCAGGCGAATCGTCTTCGGTCGTCACGACCTTGGACGGGTATCAGCTCGCGCGGCAGGGACGGGCGGGAGCGGCGCTGTCGATTGCGGCCATCGGCTCGTTTGTGGCCGGGATCGTGGCGCTGGTCGCGCTCGTCTTTCTCGCCGATCCGCTCTCTGACCTCGCGCTGCAGTTCGGTCCGGCCGAGTATTTTTCGCTCATGCTGCTCGGCCTGTGCGCCGTGAGCGGGCTTGGCGGCAAGTCAATGACCAAGGCGCTGCTGATGACCGTCCTCGGGCTTTTGCTGGCCACGATTGGCATCGACAACGTATCGGCAGTCGCCCGCTTCACCTACGACATCCCCGACCTGTATCAAGGGCTGGAGTTTCTGACCATCGCGGTCGGCCTGTTCGCGCTAGGAGAGGTTTTCAAAACGATTCTGGAAAACGACCAGTCCTCGCAGGAAATTATCAAGGTCGGCCGGATTCTCCCGACGAAGCAAGACCTCAAGGAGAGTGCCGCTCCGATCGCGCGCGGTTCTTTGCTCGGCTTTTTCATCGGCGTGCTGCCGGGAGCAGGCGCGACGCTGGCCTCTTTCTTTTCTTATATTTTGGAGAAAAAATGGAGCAAGCACCCGGAGCGCTTCGGAAAAGGCGAGATCGCCGGAGTAGCCGCCCCGGAATCCGCGAACAATGCCGCCTCCGGAGGGGCAATGATCCCGTTGTTGACGCTCGGAATCCCGGGATCGGGGACGACCGCGATCTTGATGGGGGCACTGCTCATGTACAACGTCCAGCCGGGGCCGCTGTTGTTCAGCGATCATCCGCAAATCGCCTGGGGACTGATCGCGAGCATGTTCATCGGAAATCTGATGCTGCTCGTGCTGAACATGCCGTTGGTCAAAGTGTTTGCCAAAATTATTGAGACGCCGCCGCATTTTTTGATTCCGATGATTATCGCCATCTCTGTTTTCGGCGTCTACGCGGTACAGATCAGCACGTTCGACCTCATCCTGCTCGTCAGTTGCGGCATTCTCGGCTACTTTTTGAGCAAAAACGACTTTCCGCTCGCCCCGCTCGTACTGGGGCTGGTGCTCGGCCCGATGATCGAAAACAACATGCGCCGCGCGCTGACGACATCCAACGGCGACTTCTCGATTTTTTACACGAAGCCGCTGTCCGCCGTCTTTCTGCTGTGCGCGCTGGCCTGGCTCGTCGTGCCGCTGCTGTTGAAGCGGCGAGGAAAACAAGTCGTGATTAACGAAGAAGCCTGATTTTCCTTCAGGCATACAGCAGGGGATCCGTCCGCAAGCTGTTCGTCTGCCGGCTCGTTTGTCGCAAAGCTTCCTATCGCTTCTTGACAACGGCTTCCTCCCCCCTTATCATAGGAAAAATTTCGGGAAACTGTACTGCCCGGACAGCCGGGCAGTACAGCAGAGGAGAGACGAAGATGCGAACAATCGAGCCTGTCACATTGGAAGGAAAGCGGGTCAGACTGGAGCCGCTGCGCCCGGCGCATGTGGACGGAATTTTTGCTGCGGGGGCCTTTCCGCCAATCTGGTCGTACATGTCGGTGGAGATTCAGACGCGCGAAGACGCGCAAGCTTTTATCGAGCAGGCGCTGAAAAACGAGGCGGAGCAAACCGAGCTGCCCTTTGCCATCGTCAACCGCGCGGACGGGCAGGTCATCGGCAGCACGAGGTTTCTCGCCATTTCCCGCAAAGATCGCGGACTGGAAATCGGTTTTACGTGGCTGACCCCCGCCGTCTGGAAAACGGCTGTCAACACTGAGTGCAAATGGCTTTTGCTGCGCCACTGCTTCGAAGAACTTGGCTGCATTCGCGTCCAGTTGAAAACCGATGCGCGCAATCTCAACTCCCAGCGCGCCATCGCCCGCATCGGCGGCATCCGCGAGGGCGTGCTTCGCAATCATATGGTGATGCGGGACGGATACATTCGCGATTCGGTTTATTTCAGCATCCTCGACAGGGAGTGGCCGGAGGTGAAGCAACGGCTGGAAATGTTGCTGTTTGGTGAATAAAGGGGCGGGGCGATTGTAGGTCCAAAGCTGCATGTGTACAATAGGGATGAACCTTGAGGAATACCTCTAGTTGCGCTTAGAAAAGAGGGTGTACATGAGACTCCGCATCTTGCCAACCGGCTGCGTCCTGCTCGCCGGGGATCTGCTCGCCTTTTTGCTGTTTGTCTACTATGGAAAGCTGGCCCACAACTTGCCAGTCACGTTTCTCGGAATAGGCGAGACGCTGGCTCCGTTTTTGATCGGCTGGATCATCGCCATCCTCGTTTTTCGCACCTATGCGGAGCGCGCCTACTCGTCCTGGGGACGGCAGTTGCTCACGATGCTGTTCACGTGGACGCTGGCGGCTCCGATTGGCCTATTGATCCGCTCCTGGTGGACGGGCGTGCCGATCACGCTCATTTTTGCCGGCGTGACCTACTTCGTGACTCTGGCCTTTCTGCTTGGCTGGCGTCTGCCCTTTGCGCTGGTCCATGCGCTGTGGAAGCGGACCCGGCACCAGACCGTTCACTAATAAACCGTGCCAAATTGGTTACGCTATCCTGTGTGTGATGACCACAGGAGGTGAATCCGTTGGGCAAAAACAACAACAGCAAAGACTTGGGGAAAAACCGCGGGAAAACGCTCGATCACAACGATCAGAACACGAACCTGCGCCAATCCCACCACAATGACCGTAACGAAGGTACCTCCAAAGACCGCTGAGCTTTCAGCGGTTTTTTTCTGCTTTTCACCAGCCTGGCCCGCACAGCAAATGGTTCGATTCCGGACGAGTTGTGTTATAATAGGTTTTGTTTTTCAAGCGAGTGGAGGGGAAAACAGTATGACGGAACCGTTGCATGACGTACAGCCGGTGACCATGTCGTCACAGGCGTTTTTGATTTTGTGCCGACTCTACGACGGATGCTACGACGAGTTGAAGCAAAACGAGCAGCTTCGCGAGCTGGTCGAATCCATCGGGGATATGCTTTTGGCCGGAGTGGAGACGCTGGAGAAGCAAGAGATCAAGCCAAAAACGATTACCTTTCCACTGACGGTGCAGCAAGCGTTTTTCGTGCGGAGGCTAGTCGTGGAGCTGCTCGCGCAAGCGCCTGCCGGCAACGACGACAAGACGACGCGATGGCTGCAGGAATGCTTGACGGCGTTGTCCGGAGGCGGTGCCAGTGCCGATGCCAAAGCAGATGCGCACTAGCCGGGAGCTTCACGTCATTACGAGCGGCAGGCAAACGCTCGAAGAGGTGCTGCGGATGGCCGAGGCGGCCTATGCCGGAGGGATGGATTACCTGCATATTCGCGAAAAGCAGCGAACCGCCAGGGAATGCATGGACTGGGTTCGGGCTTTGGCGAATGTGGTTCCGCTCGCAAGCCTGCTGGTCAACGATCGGGTCGATGTGAGTGCCGCGTCCGGCTGTGCAGGCGCCCATCTGGCGTACCACAGTCTGGAGGTCAGCGACGCGCGGCAAGTGTTGCGGCGGGAACAAAAAGTAGGTCGCTCTGTCCATTCCTTCGCGGAAGCCGAACAGGCGGTGACAGCAGGGGCAGACTATTTGATGTACGGACACATTTTTCCAAGCGGCTCGAAGCCGAATCTCGCGCCTAGAGGGACGGGCGAGCTGATGAAAATAACGGCCAGGTGGACGGTTCCCGTGATCGGGCTTGGCGGGATTACGCCGGAGCGGACTGCTGAGGTACTCGCCGCAGGCTGCGCAGGCGTTGCCGTACTATCGGGAATTACCAATGCGGCAGATGCGAAGGCAGTGGCTATGGCTTATCGCGAGGCATTGGATCGTTGGGAGGGGAATGAAAAATGAACGACAGGCAAACACTTCGGGAAAAGATGGGCGTTTATTTGGTGATCGGCACCCAGGATTGCGGATTTTCCAGCGAGAAGACAATCGAAATCGCGCGCGAGGCGCTTGCGGGCGGAGTCGGTACGTTGCAGTTGCGCGACAAAGGCAGCAAGCTGACTTCCGAGGAGCGCCACGAGCTGGGACGGCAGCTTCAGCAGCTTTGCCGCGAAGCGCAAGCGCTGTTTTTCGTCAACGACGATGTGGAACTGGCTGTTCGGCTGCAAGCGGACGGGGTACACGTCGGACAGGATGACATGCAGTTGGCCGAGGTGAGAGCAAAAGTAGGCGAAGCCATGTACATCGGCGTGTCCGCAGGGACGGTGGAGGAAGCGCTCGCCGCCAAAAGCGGTGGTGCAGACTGCATCGGGGTAGGAGCGATGTTCGCCACTTCGTCGAAGGCAGATGCGGGCGAGCCGATTGGACCTGAGGGACTGCGCGCCATCCGGGAGGCTGTCGGCAGCGACTTGCCGATCGTGGGCATCGGCGGGATCACGCTTGAGAATGCAGAGCAGGTGCTACGCGCGGGAGCCGATGGCGTCGCTGTCATCAGCGCGATCAGCCGGGCCGACTCGCCCAGGAAAGCGGCGGCAGACTTGCTGCGGATTGTACGCTCGATCTAGCACGGACAAAGAGACGAATACATATGGTAGGGTAACATTACTCATTCACGAAGGAAACCGATACTGGCGACCAAAAGGAGGTGGAACCGATGAAAAATCGGATTTACCGGATCGGATACGAATGGGTCAGCAAACGGGAGTTGCTTGAGCGACTGTACTTGAACGACTGCATCCTGATCGAGCACAAGCGGCTCCAGCCGCCTCCGGACGATCAGGATACCGAATTGCCGCCGGAAAAAGAAGTCCATGCTGTCCTGATTCGCAGTCAGCGACGTCCGGGCGAATGGGTGACGTTTAACGGGCTGTACGAGATTCAAACCCGCGAACCGATTCCGTGGATTGATTCTCCCCTGGAGTATCACCAGTTCGGAACGGAGTTGATTCCGGGCAACATCCGCCGGGAAAAAGCGCCCCAGGGCCGGATTCCGGCGAGGACGAAGCTGCAGATTGCCGCTGTTCGCCAGGATACCGTTTTTGTGACGGTGCCCGGGCATCCATCCCGGCGCTACGAGATGGCTTTGGCTCATGCGCGCTTCGCCAAAGATTTTCCGACGGAACTTGAAATGAAGCTGCAAGTGTATGCGTTTCCACCGCGCCACGACATCTTCGTCGACTGGCTTTTGAAGGAAGGGCGGAAATCGGGAATCATCACACGGCCGAATCAGGAGAGAGTGGAGCGGTCCGCTTTCCAAGTATGGGATGACTTGCGCCAGGAGTACGGGCTCAGCGTCAGCGCGGCACTACTTGCGATCAAGCAGGCGCTGATCGTGCTGGATCGGGCAGGCGTGGAAACCGATTTTCCTTATCCGGTCCAGGAGCGCTCGGACCTTTCCTTGTTCAGCGAGACGGAGCGCGACGCTTTTTACTCGTACCAGTCCGTGCGCTGCGCCATGGCGGCTGTCGCGGCTTTGCTGACGGTTGATCCAAAAGACCCGTTGCAGGACACTTTGTTGATGGATATTATGCTGGAGCAGCAGATCAACCGCAGACGTGACTGACGCGTCTGCGGTTTTTTGTTTTTCGCTGCGTCGTTGTATAATGGAAGGGCAACCCATTTAGAAAAGGACGTGGACAAGCATGTACGTATCAATGAACCGATTGAAAGTTCCTGCCGATTACCAGTCTCACCTCGAACGCGCTTTTGGCGGCGGTGGCGAGCGGATGAAGGAAGTTCCAGGGTTTTTGGAGTTTCTCTTCCTCGCGCCGACAGAAGGCGACGAGTACATCGTCTTCACGAAATGGACAGATGAACAGGCGTTCCAAAACTGGACGCAGAGCGAAGCGTTCAAGCGCGCTCACGCTGGCACAAACCAGAACAGCCCGGTCAAATCCGACTTGCGCAACTACATCGTGAAAGCTCACTCATAGGAAAAAGGAAGCATTTGTCGTTGCTGGGCAAATGCTTTTTTTCTTAATCGTTGAACAATAAACGTTTTTTTGCCAAACTCATGCATGATCGTGATATGATAGAAGTAGATAAGAGAGCGGTTTCAATTAGCTTTCTGGCAGGAAAGTTGTCTACAAACAATCGCCGGCAGACGGCATGCGCGGCAACCCTCTCACGTCAGCGGGATCGGCTGGCGATAATCTACCTGTTTGTTGGACACTCTTCTTTACATCATGTCGGTTTTGTGTCCATAATAGAATCATTATCATACATACTTGAAGGAAGGCCTCAATGAAGCAAGAAGAAGAAAAGGAGTCAGAGCGTTTTGAAAAATCGAATAAGTAAGTATCTTACTCATTTGGCCCCTGCAGCGGTGGCCAAAACGTTTTCTTTTCTTTCTGAAAAACACGACCACTCTGCTTCGCTTCTGGGAGACCGCGCACATACTGAGGCTTTGCTTGTCCAATTGCTCTTTCGCTGGGCGGAAGTTGTGGAAGAGAATGATCCAACAGCAGCAGAACAAGAAATTAACGAAATCGCTTACAAGTGTTTGCTTCAAGGATTGAATCTTGCGACGCTGGTGCAATGCCTGCGGGTGTGCCGGGACAGCATTGTCGAGCAGATGAACAACGACTCTGCCATGCTGGTGCAAAGCGAGGCGGAGCAGCTTGAGCTTTTACGGGGACAATACGCGTTTTTTCTGGCGATGGACCAGTTGATTGCCCAAGTCGTGGGCGTCTACAGCCAGGAGCATCGACCGCCGAGCCAGCAGCCACATACGGGCACGGCTCTGGAGCGGGCGCAGGGGGAACAATTCGCCCTGCTTGCCGAGCAGGAGCTGGTCCAACTGGTGCTGCATTCGAGCGACATAGCCGTTTTGATGATTGATCGCACGCTGAAAATTATCGAGGCCAACCATGCGTTGTGCCATCTGTTTGGCGTCAAACGCGAGCAAATTATCGGACAGAACATTGACGAAGCTTTCTTGCCGCACGAGAGTGAAAGGTTCGTCCAATGGGTCGTCGAACGCGGACAGTCAGGCCATTACATGGCAGAATACCGTGCAAAATGGACGACAGTCAGCACCAGTCCGATTTTTTACATGGGCGAGATGTGGGGAGCAATCGCCGTTTTTCGAAATATTACCGAGAGCAAACGATACGAGGAAGAGCTGAACAAGCGGGAAGCTTTGGCGGCTGTAGGACAACTAGCCGCAGGGATGGCGCATGAAATCCGCAATCCGCTTACTTCGATCAAAGGCTTCATCCAGTTGTTGCGCGAGCAGGGAGAGGCGGGGCGCAGCGAGTCCTACTTTTCCGTCATTTTGACGGAGATCGAACGCATCGACGGATTGTTGAACGACGTGCTGGTTTTGGCCCGGTACAGGGATGACAAAATCGTTTCCGAACGTTTTCTCGTGCTGGACGAGCTTTTTGGGGTCATTCGTTTACTGGAGCCAGAAGCCAATCGCAGGGGGATCAAGCTGGAGCTCGACATCACCCCTGGCGAATGGTACGTGTTCGGCTACCGTTCCCGCATCAAGCAGGCGATCCTGAACATCATGAAAAATGCGTTTGAAGCGCTGCTGACCAAAGGCAGCGTGGTGCGCGTCACCGTCTGCGCCTCCATCAGCCAGGTCGTCATCGTCGTCGAGGACAACGGGCCGGGACTGAGTACCGCTTGTCTGGACAATTTGTTCGTGCCGTTTTTTACGACCAAGCAGGAGGGGACAGGACTTGGCTTGTCCACGACCCAGCGCATCATTGCAGATCACGGCGGCGAAATTTTTGCCGACAACTCGCCGCGACTGAATGGAGCGCGCTTTGAAATCCGCCTGCCTCTTTCCGTATCGGAAAACACATAGAAGCTGTTTCCTTATCCAAAAAGACGGAGCAAACCATCCGTCTTTTTTTGTTGCCTTCCTCCGAAAAATGCGGCGTCTGTCCAATCCGGATTTCACGCCAAAAGGCGCAGTTCTGTGCGGGTTAATCTGTTTGAAGTAGGCATGAAGTCCTTTTAGCTCAAAAGGTTGCAAGTCTTTCGAATCAATCTCTATGTAAGATGTTGTCAAACTGTGTCGTTTGGTGGAATAATTTACAAAAAGGCTGAACGGAGTTGAACGTAGAGTGATCCGGATGTTGCATAAAAACGAAAAGAGGTGGAGCTACTGGGAAGCGTGGTATGACGAAAAAGACCGTCTGTACACGGTCCATTACGGTCAGGTAGGCGAGAGCGGCGACCACTATGCGATCGTGGCTGAGCAAATCGAAGGAAAGCCGACTCATGTGCTGCAAAACTGGGCGGAAGAAATGAAGGAAAAAGGCTATGCGGAACTGGCAAAAGAAGACTGGCAGAAGCTGGTGGTGAGCTTTCCGCACCTGTCGGAAGCAGATGTGGAGATGAGGTATGCTATCGAGGCGTTGCTCGATGAATGTCTCGGCCGGACTGGAAACGGGCATAGTGACGGAGGAGACGACAGCCGGGACGAGCTTGCCGTCATTTGCTGCGTGATCGACATGGAAAAAGCAATTGCCGCCGTCCAGGAAGCCATGTCTGCCGCCCGCCTGCACGACGGGCTGGTGATATGGCGCTTGCAGGACGACGGCACGCGTGTCTCGCTCTATCCTTCTGCCTGCTGAAACGAAAATGTTTCGTCTTACTTCACGATTTTGAGTCGAAGGGCTTTGGCGACTGCCTGGGTGCGGTCCTCGACGCCCATTTTTTGCAAAATGCGGTGCACGTGTGTTTTTACCGTGCCTTCCGAAATAAACAAATTTTGCGCGATCTGATCGTTTCGATACCCGTAGGCGATCTGTTGCAGGACGTCAAGCTCGCGGTCTGTCAGCTCATCGAGCAGGGCTGAAGGAGCAGAGGCGTGTTCGGAAACGCTGCGCTGAACTTGCAGGGCTTCCGCCAGCGCCTTGGCTGCTGTCGCGGTATGAAAAAGAGCTTCCCCCTGGGAGGCTCTGCGTATCAGGTCGAGCATCTCCTGCGAGTCGGCGTCCTTCAGCATGTAGCCGACAGCGCCTGCGCGGATTCCTTCCACGACGTAATTGTGGTTGTCAAAGGTGGTGAGAATCAATACTTTGACGGCCGGATGCATGTTCATGATCTCCCGTGTCGCTTCAATCCCCGACTTTTTCGGCATTTGCACGTCCATCAACACTACGTCTGGCACGATTTTTCCTACCAGCTCCACAGCTTCTTCCCCGTCAGAGGCTTCTCCGACGACCTCCATATCTTGCTGCATTTGTATCACGTAGCCCAACCCTTGGCGAATCATGTTTTGGTCGTCTACCAGGACCACACGAATTTTTTTGGCTTGGTCTGTCATGTTCGTATGCTCCCTTCTTTTTCCAGATGTTCCAGCGGCAATCTTACATCGAGTTTGAATCCATGCGGTTCTTTTGCCGAATAGGACAGGCTGCCGTTCAACTGCTTGATGCGCTCGGCAATCCCTGTCAGTCCAAACCCAGGCTTGATTTGATCCTGGGGAGTGATGTCACCGTCGTCCTGTATCGAGAAGTAGAGGGAGCCTTCCCGCTGCTCGATCATGACCTGAATTTCTTTTGCATTGGAGTGGCGCAGCGTATTTGTAATCGCTTCCTGTAAAATCCGGTAAAACGTGATCGTCAGCTCCTGGGACAGCGGGATATCCAGCTCGGATGAGATGAGCTCCATCTTGATCCCTGTATGCTTTTGCGCCTGCGACAGCAAAGCGCGCAGCGGAGTGAGTCCCAGCGATGTTTTGTCCATGGCGAGCGTATGCACGGAGGTGCGGATTTCTTCCAGGCTTTGCTTCGCTACGCCGAGCATGTTGCGCACGGCTTCCTGCGCGTGCTCCGGTCCGTCCTGCAGCATGTACTTCAGCGCGTGAAGCTGGACAATCAGCGAGGTAAGACTGTGACCCAGCGCGTCGTGAATGTCGCGGGCAATCCGCGTCCGTTCCTCCAGAACCGCTACCTGCAACGAGTGCAAGGCCGCTTCCTGAAGCTGGGAATGCGCTTCCTGCAGCTCGGTATGGGCTTGTTGCAGCTCCTCCAAATGGGCTTGGTTCGTTTTGTACGCCTCGCTTTGAATCCGGTATCCCCGCGCCCCGATATAGCAGCCGATGTACGTCAGGATAAACGGAATGATATGCGGAAATTGGAGGATGCCGTAAAAATACAAAAACAACGTGGTGCACGCGCCAAAAAAACTCGCGTAAGCCAGCGCACGCCGTCCTTCGATGTAAAAGCCGATAAAGACGGCGAGCGGGAGCATCATTCCGAAGCCTTCTCCTCCGGCGAACACGCTTTTTAAGAGCGCCATGGTGCCGAGCATAACCGTAGCTAGTTCAAATTGGTACGGCTTCCAGTTCCTTTTTGAAATCCAGAATACCACAATGTAACAAAAGAATAGTACAATCGTAAGAGAAAACTGTAAGGGAGTCTCGCGCATGAACGAATCTGGCAGCAAGGCCAGCACGATCAAAATGGAGAACCAGATGATTAGCAAACGTTTTTGAATCGCTTTTATACTCAGTTTCAGCAAAAAGATATCCTTCTTTCTCTGGCCGGATGCTCGTTTACTTTCATTCTAGCACGGGGTGTCGTCTATCTCCAGATAGACCCCTCGCTGACGGGAAATCAACCTGCTGATAGACTTCACTACTCATGACTATAGGTAGAATAAATCTTGGCTAATAAAAGATGTAGATGGGTCATGTGGGATAGTGAGGGAGGCTTTCATGAAAGAACTGATTCAGTTGGCTAAGCTCCTGAAAGAAGCGAGTGCCTTGTTTGCGTCCATTTCCAAAAAGGAACTGGACAGCACTGATCTGAACTGGCAGCAGGTGCTGATTTTGGAACAGCTCAGCAACGGTTCAAAAACGATGGGGGAAATTTGCAAGGCTGTCGATCTTCCGTACAGTACCACGTCAGGATTAATCAACAGGCTGGAGCAGGAAAATCTGGTGCGTCGTTTTCGAGACCAAACCGACCGCCGAATCGTGTGGGTTTCCTTAACGGAGCGCGTGTCTGAACAACGGGAATTGAAGCCGGAAGATCCTCACGCGATCTCATCTCTTCATGCGCTGCAACAATTGTTCTCCCAAAAGAAAGAAATAACAGGCTAATTGTCGCTTCCGGCAAATGGCAATGCCGAAAGTGTCACGATTAGCCATGTCAAGTTTTCCAGAAGAGGTGAGTGGATTTGAATCTGTCTGAACTCTCGATTAAACGTCCGGTCACGATGATTATGCTGACCGTGGCCATGCTGATTTTCGGTTTCGTCTCCCTGCCTCGCTTGGCGATTGACTTGATGCCGGAGCTGAATTTTCCGGTTGCCGTGGTCGTCACGTCTGTGGACGGGGGCTCACCCAGTGAGGTAGAAAAACTGGTGACAAAACCGATCGAAAATGCGCTAGGTACGGTTTCCAACCTGGACAGCATTTCATCCGTGTCTATTGAAGGGGCCTCGCAGGTCATCCTCATGTTTAACTGGGGAACGGATCTCGATCAGGCCACTCTCGATATGCGAGAGAAAGTCGATCAGGTGAGGAGCATGCTCCCTGATTCCGCGCATGCGCCGCGGGTATTGCGCATCGATCCGAACAGCCAGCCGATCATCCAGTTTGCCGTCACAGGCGAGCAGGATGTCAACAAGCTGAAAAAGCTCGCGGAAGACATGATCCAGTCGCGACTGGAGCGTATTGACGGCGTCGCGGCTGCTTCCATCAGCGGCGGTCAGGACCGAATCGTCGACGTCATCGTCGATCCGGCCAAGCTCTCCGCGTACGGACTGTCCCTGGAGCAAATCCAGCAGGCGCTCGCAAGCGGCAACCTGTCTGGCTCCGCCGGTTCCGTCCGTGAAGGGGACAGCAAGATGAACATCCGCGTCCAGGGTGAATTTGCCAACGTGGAGGAAATCGCGCTGACGCCGATTTCGGTAGGGGCCAACTCCATTCGCCTGAGCGATATTGCCGAAGTCAGAGATACGCTCGAAGACATTACGCAGCTCAGCTACGTAAATGGCAAACCGAGCCTCGGTATCTCCATTACGAAAGCTTCCGGCGGAAACACCATCGAGGTGGCCGACGAAGTAAAAGCAGAGCTGGAGAAAATCAAGGCGGATTTGCCGGAGCACGTGCAAATCACTACGACGCTTGACACTTCGACCTACATCAAAGATTCGATCTACACAACAGCGGAGCACGCGCTGCTCGGTGGACTGGTCGGGATCATCCTGCTGTTCTTCTTCCTGGGCAGCCTACAGTCGATGCTGATCGCGATTATCGTGTTGCCTGTATCCATCGTCGCGACCTTCCTGTTGATGTACATGACAGGACAGACGATCAACCTGATCTCGCTTTCCGGTTTGACGCTGGGGCTGGGGTCATTGATCGACTTTGCGGTCGTTATGCTGGAGAACATCTTCCGCCAGCGGGAGCAAGGAAAAGGCATGATGCAAGCCGCGCTCGACGGCTCCAAAGAGGTTGGAACGGCCGTTATGGCCTCCGCCTTGGCGCAAATTTGCGTATTCTTGCCGATTGCCCTGACGGAAGGGATTGCTTCCGAGCTGTTCGGACCGCTGGCTTTGACAGTCGTGTACTCGCATATTGCGGCACTCGTCTTCTCGATTTTGCTGGTGCCGATGCTCAGCTCGCGCATTTTGAAGAAAGTACCGAATCATGCGAATCACGAAAATTATCGTGGCATCAACCCGGTTACTTGGTTTAACATCGGGTTTGGCAAAGTGGAAAAAGGCTACCAAAAGCTGCTGGCATGGGCTTTGGGCCACAGAAAAACAGTCATGTTTTCTTCTGTCGTCATGATGGTCGGCTCGCTTGCCCTGACGCCGCTGATCGGGGCGGAGTTCATCCCGAGCATGGACCAGGGACAAATTTCTGTATCGGTTAAGATGCCAAACGGAACCGTTTTGGCTGAGACGGAAAAAGTCGCCAAGCAAGTAGAAGAGATTGTGAATCAAGTGCCGGAAAAAGACATTGTGGCGACGTCGATCGGCAGCAACGGTTCGCCGATTGCAAGCACGCTGTCCTCCAACCAGGCAACGATCACGCTGCTGCTCGTCGACGTGACAGAGCGCAAACGTTCCTCAAGCGACATCGCCATAGACTTGCAGCAGAAGCTGAAAAATATTCCGGGGCCGGAAATCAAGGTGAGCGCAGCAGAAGGCATGTCCATGGGCTCGCCAATCGAGCTGAATGTGCGCGGCGACGATTTGGCCGTCCTCAAAGACATCAGTGCGATCATCAAGGGCGAGGTCGAAAAAGTACCTGGCACGAGCAACGTTACAACTAGCCTGGAAGCGTCCAGACAGGAATTTGAAGTCAAGGTCGACGCGGAAAAAGCGAGCTTGTACGGCTTGTCGACAGGACAGATTCTCTCCAGCGTCCGGACGGCCTTCCAGGGGCAAACGGTCACGAAGTATCGTACAGGCGATGACGAGATTGACATTAACCTGAAGCTGCCTGAAAATTATCAAGAAGACATCAACTACTTGAACAACCTGCGGATTGCTGCGCCAGGCGGGGCACAAATCGCGCTGTCCTCGGTGGCTACCATCAGCAAAGTGGACGTGCCGCTCACGATCAACCGCTCCAACCTGACGCGCGAAGTGAAGGTTACGAGTGATCTGGCCGGGCGTGACCTGAATTCCGTCACACAGGAGATTACGGCGAAATTGAACAACCTGAATCTCCCGGACGGTTACAAAGTCGAGTTCGGCGGACAAAGCCAGGACATGGCCGAGTCGTTCGGCAGCCTCGCGCTCGCGATTCTGCTCTCCGTTGTGCTTTTGTACATGGTGATGGCGGCGCAGTTCGAGTCGTTTTACAGCCCGTTCATCATCATGTTCTCGGTTCCGCCGACGGTTACAGGGGTTCTCCTGGGACTTTTGGTTACCGGAACGACGATCAGCGTATCCGTATTGATCGGGTACATTCTCCTGATCGGTCTGGTCGTGAACAACGCGATCGTGCTGATCGACTACGTGAACCAGTTGCGGGCAAAAGGCTGGGAGCTGCGCGAAGCGATTCTCCATGCCGGACCAATCCGTCTGCGTCCGATTCTGATGACGACGCTGACGACGATCCTCGCGATTGGACCGCTGGCTTTTTCCGGCGGATCGGGTACAGAGACACAGGCACCAATGGCTATCACCGTTATTTTCGGTCTGAGCTTTGCGACACTCATTACCCTTGTTTTGGTTCCGGTCGTCACTTCGTGGTTTGACGATATCGGCAAAAAGCGTCGTGAAAGACGCATGAAACGGAAAGAAAAGAAACAAAAGAAAACCGTTCCCGCTTTGGAATCGTAAGAAGCGTTTGTGGGATGAGGAGGGACATTCATGAAACTTAGCATAAAACCCGTCATACTGGCCGTATTGGCCGTAAGCCTCGTGGCAGGTTGTTCCAGCCCGCAAGCGGAAACACCGCAGGCAGAAACGGTGGAAGCGGCAACACCTGTCCAGGTCGAAACAGTCGCCACAGGCTCCGTCACGACAGAGTCGGGCCTGACGGCGAAGCTGGCGCCGAGTGAAGAAGTACAGCTCACTCCGAAAATGGGCGGCAAGATCACTTCGCTGCCCGTGCAGCTCGGACAGTATGTGACAAAAGGCCAGGTGCTGTTTAAACTGGATGAAAAAGATTTGCAAAACAGCGTCAAACAGGCGGAAGCCGCATACGAGCTGGCCCAGGCGAGCTTGAATCAGGCTGGAAGCAGCTCGGATCAGGGACTCGTTCAAGCGCGCAACGGACTGAAGCAGGCGGAAGTCGCTTTGGCTGACGCGAAGCTGAACCAGCAGCGGATGAACCAGTTGTATACGCAGGGAGCGATCTCCGCCCAGCAAATGGAGCAGGCGAACATGCAGTTGACCAACGCGCAAACTGCTTATGACAACGCGCAGCAAAACTTGCAGGTCGCCCAGCAAAAAGCGAACGTGCAAGTGTCGGCGGCTTCGGCGAAACAGGCTGCGGTCAGCTTGCAAAACGCCCGTGAGCAACTGGCGAACGCGACCGTTACTTCGCCAATCAACGGCTTTGTCTCCAGCGTAAACGGAGCGGTCGGCCAAATGGCAGGGCAGCAGCCAGTCGTGGTAGTAGTCAACACCAACCCGCTGCTCGTAAAAGCGAACCTGTCCGAAGCGGACATCACGAAAGTCAAAGTCGGCACCGTCGTGAAAGTGAACGTGCAATCGACTGGAAAAACGATTGATGCCAAAGTAACGGCAGTCAGCCCTGTGATGGATTCCGCGCTCAAAGCGTATCCGATCGAAATTACGATCCCGAACCCATCCAATGAGCTGAAGTCCGACATGGTCGTCAATGTGACGTTCCCATCCGACGGAGCGAGCGGCGCGAAAGCTCTCGTCATCTCGCGCAAAGCAGTCTTTGACCGCGACGGCAAGCAATACGTGTTCAAGCTTGAGGGCGACATTGCGAAGCAGGTAGAAGTCACTACGGGAAAATCGTCCAGCGACAAGATCGAAGTCACAAGCGGCCTTGCAGAAGGCGACAAAATTGTCGTAACCGGAATCACGATGCTGCAGGATGGCAGCAAGGTTAGCATTCAGCAGTAAAACAGGAGATGGAAGGAAGAGGCGGAGCGATTGTCCGCCTCTTTTTTCTATGAATATGGAAAAAATCTTCGCCCAAGCCGCTGCCGCTGGGAAAAAGGGCGGAGGAATCGGTGCGTGTAGCCCATAACGGTGATAATGGTAACGTAATTGTCACGGATTTAAGACAAAGTGCCGGTTTCGCTTTTGAAGGGGAGAAAGATTCGTTACAATAAGGAATATAGTGGAGGAAACAACCATTCGGAGGTACATATGACTGGGAATCTTACGGTGTTTTTGGCGTTTGCGGCGGGGTTTCTCTCGTTTATTTCGCCTTGCTGTCTGCCGCTTTATCCGTCTTTTTTGTCCTACATCACCGGAGTGACAGTGGATGAAGTGAAAAAAGGGAAAGCCGTCTTCCAAAAGCAGGCCCTTTTACATACGCTTTTTTTCATCATCGGCTTTTCCATTATTTTTATTGCCCTGGGGCTGTCTACCTCGTGGATTGGCAATCTGTTCGTCAACCAAAAGGACCTGATCCGGCAGCTTGGCGGGATTTTGCTCGTCATTATCGGCCTTGTCATGCTGCAAGTGTTTAAAATGGACTGGATGATGCGGTCGTTCAAGATCGATTTAAAATCGCGCCCTTTGGGGTATACTGGGTCCATACTGGTGGGAATGACCTATGCTGCTGGATGGACGCCTTGTGTCGGACCGATTCTCTCCGGCATTATCGTGCTCGGAGTCACCGATCCGTCTCGGGCCTTGACGTACACGTTGGCCTATACACTCGGGTTTGCCATTCCGTTCTTCGTCATGACGTTTTTCATCAGTAAAGTGAGCGCGATCGTCAAGTATTCGGATCAATTCATGAAAGTCGGCGGCGGCGTGATGATTTTGTTCGGCGTGCTGTTGTACACGGACAAACTGACAGACATTACGCGCGTGCTCATTCAATTGTTCGGAGGCTTTACAGGATTTTAAGATCAGTCATGCAGAGGTGACGAAATGAAAAAGCTGTTGCTGGCGGTGCTGGTGATTGCGGGAGCAGGAATCGCGGTATGGGAGAAGCCGGAGTCATCAGCGTCAGTCGTAGCAGATGTTCAGAAACCGGAAGTAGGCTACATGGCGCCTCACTTTACCCTGACTGGCCTGGACAATCAGACGTACAAGGTCGAGGGAAAAAGGAACAAGCCGTTGCTGCTCAACTTTTGGGCATCCTGGTGCGGGCCATGCCGGATGGAAGCGCCGGATTTGCAGAAAATCTATGAGAAGTACGGCGGACAGATTGACATGTACGGGGTGAACGTGACGAGCAGCGACAACCCCGAAGCCGCGCAAGCTTTTGTGCAAACTTACAAGTTGACCTTTCCCATCCCGATGGACGTAAGCGGCTCGGTGTCCAACCGTTATCTCGTACAGGCTTTCCCCACGACTTACTTGATCGACGCACAGGGCATTATTCGCAAAAAAATCATCGGAATGATTGACGCAAGCACGCTGGAGCTGGAGCTTCGGCAGCTTCAGAACGAGAAAAAGTAGCGAACGAAACATCCGAACCGCTGGCGCACGCTGCCCGGCGGTTTTCTTTTGCCGTCAAAGCGAGCGTTGGCCCATTTTGCCGACAGCGATCCCGTTTTGTATGTTTGCCTAAAGAACAGGGTTGTTCTCCCTCATAGACTGGAGTGAACCAGGGCAAAGGGAGGGGATCGGATGGCCAAGGGCAAAAAGGTAAAGAAAAGAAACAGTCGGCAGCACCCCAATCAACTGAATTTGAAAATCGTGACCTCCAGCACATGCCTGGCATGCAAGCAGCAATGCGCGCGCGGCTTGGCGTATTTGGAGCGCATGTCCCAGCCTGGTGCGATTGGAAACGAGGTTCCCTGTATTCTTACCAAACCAAAGGCGTAAGCGAAAACAGGTACCCGATCGTCAGGAGATAATCCCTGCCAGAAGGCTTAAAGCAGGGGATTATCTCTTTTTGATTGGGGCAGCCCTCTCTGGCAGCTTCGGACGCCATGTATTATACTGAAAAGACCGCATTTCGCAACCGAAAGGAGCTGTTTTCATGCGTCCCTTGCAAATCTCGCCGGAAACCGCAGTGAAGCTTGCCGAAGCCTTGAATGTTCCATTGGAGCGGCTGATGCACATGCCGCAGCACATTCTTTTGCAAAAAATGATGGAGCTGGCCAAGCAGGAGCAGGAAGCGGACAAGCAAGCGCCTGGCAAATCCGAGTAAGCTAGACAAGCCAGCGTCGCGTTTGTCGACCGCACACAGCCGCATCTCCGGGCAGGAAAAACGGCGAGCCGCTTTTCGCAGAAAAAGGACTTTTGCTCCTGCTGTGGAAAAGATACTAGAACAAGTCCACATACATACATGGGAGGCAAGCACATGGCTGCAAATGTCGCACATAAGTTTCGCACGGGACTGACGCCAAAAGCGTTCGTCGAAGGCATGACCAAAAATCAGGAGGCTTTCCAAAGCTGGTCGGAAGCGTTTGCTTGGGCAGATGAGCAGGAGCGGGCGTTTTTTGCCTCGCTGCAACATCGGGATGACCTCAGATGCCTGATTCTCGCCGCAGAATGGTGCGGGGACGTGGTACGAAACTTGCCCGTCGTTCTCCACGCGCTGAAAGAAACGGACATGCCTGTCGAAATCATGGTCATGGAAGACCACCTCGACCTGATGGATGAGTTTTTGACCATGGGCGGCCGCGCGATCCCGGTCGTTATTTTCGCAGATACAGGCGGACATGTCCTGGCCAAATGGGGCCCGCGCCCAAGCCACGTCCAGGCAGTCATGACCGCATTCAAGCAGCAAAATCCCGACCGCAACGCGCCGGACTACGAAGAAAAAATCAAAGTAGCGCGCGCGGAAATGCTCAAGCAGTACGGCGAAGGAACCGGCTACCAGCAAGTCATCGTCAAGGAATTGAAAGAGCTGCTTTCCGCGATTTAGGGAAAGGCAGAAGCGAAAAGGACGAATACAGGGCGGAGTCGCGGCTCCGTCCATTTTCATGCAGAAAGGCGGAGAAAGTGCATGCACTACTATGGAAACGAAACGATCATGTCGCTGGAGCAAGTTTTGCGCTTGCAGCCCTCTGAAGTGCAAATTTTGGAGTGGGTGCGCACGTACGAGTTTTTGGAAAATCGCTTCGGCATCGACGAGTCTGTGCCGTATTTTTTGGAGATCAAATGCGAGGCAGGGCAAGTGCTCATCCGCAAAAACCGCATCCTCGAATTTCCCGACTACGCCTGTGAGGAGCAACGTCATTTTCCGGAGGTGGAGCAGGCTCTCGCCGTTTTTCAGCAGTGGGCGCAGGAAATTTTGCAGCAAACGGAAATTCATTGAGTAAAATTTATTGAAGGATCAACTTGTTCATGGTAGATTTAAAAGCGTCGTCTCTGATAGATACAAGTGAAAATCAGCAGGCGCACGCTAAGCTGGGGAGATAGTGAAGTGGCTAAACACGGCAGACTGTAAATCTGCTCCCTCCGGGTTCGGCGGTTCGAATCCGTCTCTCCCCACCATTGATTTTTTAGCGAAAATGTGCTAGTATTAAACTACAGCTTGTTTACATGCCGGTGTGGTGGAATGGCAGACACGCTTGACTCAAAATCAAGTTCTCGCGAGGGAGTGGAGGTTCGAGTCCTCTCACCGGCACCATAATCTAGGAGAATGTTCTTTAGGATTAATAACCTAAAGAATTTTTTTGTTTTTTAAAGCTGTAAACATTCGCTCATTGCATGGGCTGAAGTGATTTTCGTACTGACATCCAAATGGGCATAAATATTTGCTGTTGTTGAGAAATCGCTATGCCCCAACCATGCTTGTATTTCTTTCATGCTAACTCCATTGGCCAGAAGTAGGCTGGCGCAGCTATGCCTCAAATCGTGATAGCGAATTCGTCGCAAATTATGCCTTGAGAGTACGATGGGAAAGAGTTGCATAATATATCCTGGCTTAATTCGATGCCCTAGCTTGTCCAGATAAATGTAATCGAGGTAATCGGTGCAGTAAGAATCTTTATATAGGTATCTGTCTTGTTCTTGTTGTTTCTTTATCCGTAATAGAAGTTCTTCAAATGCTGCAACCAGCGGCAAGGAACGATGACTTGATTTATTTTTGGTACGGTCTTTCTCTACGATTATAAGTTTCCCTTCAACAGACGTTTCGATCACAGTATGTTGAATGGTTATGGTTTTATTCTTGAAGTCAATTGCATCCCACTTTAACCCGACTACTTCACTTCGACGTAAGCCATAAAATGCAGCGAGCAATACGGCTAATTCAATTGGATCGCCTTTGACCGCGTCGAATAACCTGTTCATCTCTTCTTTGTCATAAAAACTGCCGACAAATTTATTTTTTTCGGGCGTTCTACTTTATCCGCGGGATTCGATGGAATCATATCCGTTTTAAACGCATATTGAAGCGCTTTTCGGATGTTAGCGTGGTAGTGAATAACCGTATTCGCCGTAACGCTGCGGACCTCTAATTCATATTGGTAATAATCCTGAATATGCTTTGGCTGCAATTTTTTAAGCCGAATCCCTTTTTCTTTGAAATAGGGAGCTATTCTCCCTTTTATAGCGTTTGAATAAGAAGCATACGTTGTAATTTCAATACGATGTTTCATCATTTCCAGCCACTGAAGCATAAAATCAGAAAACAATGGGTTTTCTTGATCTACTTGTTGGGGAACTTCAAAATTTTTACGAGCTTCAATAAGCAATGCTTCGGCTTTCTTCTTATTGCCTTTCACAGACAAACCCGTGGAAATCCACTTATTTTTCCTCTTTCCGCATTCGTCTTTATAATTTAAGACGATGTAGAAATAACCTTTCTTCTCCTGTAGGTGGCCTGCTACCAAATCATGTCCCTCCTTGACATAGCAGCCCCAATCTCCTACCATTGACGATAATCGGCAATTCAATACACTAAAGCGTTGGAAGCTACCCGAAAACGCACTCATGCTCGTGGAACACATCGTCGGGGCAGACATGAGCAACGCCTGCTCCATACGATCCCTGACAAGCTGAAGCCCGAAGAGCTTCAGGAACTGAAGATTTGGTTAGCAGAAGATCCACATCTGGAACGACTCTACTTTGCGCTTCAAGACATAAGAACCGTGTATGCCGTTGAAACCCAAGAGGCAGGGGAGGAAGCGCTTCAGAAATGGATTGTCGACCATCTCTATTCTCCGACTCCTGCGGTTCGTTCCATTGCCAAAACGATTGTCCAGTGGCAAGAGCCCATTCAGCATTATTTTTCCTTTCGGGTAACGAATGCCAAGATTGAAGGGACACACAACAAAGTGAAGGTAATCAAACGAAGAGCCTACGGCTACCGCAATCTAGAGAGATTCAAGATTCGCATTAGACTGGAGTGTAAACCGGCTACATAACTACGAAAAACTGAGATAGAGGGAGATCAAGCACGTTTTACGGTGAAGAGCTCTTGAAACAGGTGCGCAACTTTATTATGGTTATTCCGTCTTCTTCCTTCTTTCAATTTCCATTCTTTGTATCACCTGAAGTAATCGTTGTTCTTCTTTGGGATCCGCTTCAATAAAGTCAATTCCATAAATTATTTCATTCATCAGTTCCTCTTTTCGTATAATCTTTCCTTTAAAAGTAAACTCCTCATCATCAAGCACAAAATAGAGTTGCAAAAAAACCTGTTTTCTGACAGGCAAATCAAATTCACAGCTCAATTTTATACCTGTACGGCCGATGTTCTTTATCTTCCCTTCTCCTTTTCTTTGCATCAAAGGTTCCAATAATTTATCACCAAAATCGATAAACTCAAATATGCATACCTGATCCAGAAGATTTATTCGGAAAGCCCTTCTTCTTTCCGTATCTCTCAATTTGGCTTTTAGGTCAGTCAGTGACTCTTTTAATAGATAGATTTGGTCATCCTTTCTTCTTAATTGCCTCATATAGATCCAGTGTATTAGCAAAAGTATCAGAATAATCAAAAACACAGTCAGGATACTTCCCCATATCACCTTTTCCATATCACACACTTACCCCTTCTTTTAGTGAATCTCGCTGATCGGCAAGGGTTCTCCTAATAAGTATCCTTGCCCTAAATGAACTCCCAATAACTTAGCCATTGCTAAATTGGTTGGCTCTTCAATCCCTTCCAATATCAATTTCATGTTTTTTTGCTGGCAAAGCTTCAAGAGCATCTGAATCTCGTTTTGTTTTTTAATTGAAGCGGAAAGTTTCACGGCATAATATCGATCCAATTTCACAAAGTCTGGCTCAAGTTCAATGACAGTCTGCAACGATGACTCCCCTTTACCGAAATCATCAATTGCAATGGCATACCCCTTATCCTTCAAAAGATGTACCACTTTTAGCCAGAGCATGATGAACGGAGCAAATATCCAAGTCATACAATCTGTTTTTTTCAATTGCCAAACGAAAAAACAATTCGGGATTTTTGAAAAACTTGCAACGTAACAAAGCTTCATACCCGAATACTTTCCAATTTTCCATTACATACAGCGGTTGGAAAACATGTTGAAACATTTTCTTTCGTATGATGTCCTCTAAAAGATTTCCATTTTCGTCTGACGTGGTGAAAACTCCCAATCTTTTCACTTGAATCACCAGTTATAAAAGAGAATAGCGCTAAAGGCATGGGTATTTAAACCCATTACACGACTTTATTCGCCTTTTTTCGACGTTTTTTGCAAAAAATAATACTTATACTATATCATCGTTTTATTTTTTATATCTATTGTCTCTTGGGGGAGCCTAAGACTAAAGATACAGTTACCTAAGAGGTGGTAGAATGAGTGACTTGCCAAAGCTTATTGGGGAAAGGATTCGAAAATACCGCAAAGCAAAGGGATTGAGCCAAGAGGAATTAGCCCACTTAGCCAATCTCCACACTACATATATTGGGCAATTGGAACGTGGAGAAAAAAACGCCACTTTGGGGAGTGTAGAAAAGGTGGCAAACGCCCTGGGGATTCCGTTAGAAAATCTTTTTCGGTCAATCCACTCTAATCCAGATTCTCAAGAGTATACATTGTCCCGAATCGTCACCCGCTTGCAAACAAGGAGCATTGAGGATCAAAAAATCTTCCTCAAGTTACTAGATCTATTGCTGGACTGGAAAGATCTGTGAAAAACATTCGTTTAGCAAGTATTCTTGAAATGTCAAAAAAAGGCGGAACCACATTCTCCGACCCTCTATTTCATATTGCGTATTCAACATCATTAAGTTTTGCTTGTATCTCGTCCACTGTGCTTACTGCCCCCTCCACTTCAAACTAAGTTTGAGCAAATTTACAATAATCGGAGACTAAACGGGATCCCCATGCCCTAATATTCTGTCAATTTGTACCGCCTGTTATTTCGGACAGTCTCCGCCGATTCCAGCAAACGAAATAAGTAAGAGGAAACGTTTTGCTTCCCGTTCGATCGCGTTTTCCGGATGAAGCCGGCTCATCGCGTACTCGTCGATTGTCAAGCTTTGCTGCGGCGCTGGCCGAGCGAAGATGAGCTGGAGCAATTCAAAGGGCAGATCGCTTTCCAGCAGTTGCTGTGCTCCCTGTTCGAGCAAACGCGAACGGTAGAAGAAGAGGACTCGGCGGCTGCAATCGAGCGTTCGATTGAGTATGTGCACGAGCATTACGCCGAAGAGCTGACCGTGCAGCAATTGGCGAGGCAAGCGAATCTCAGCGTTCGTCAGTTTACCCGTTTGTTCAAAAGGGCGACGGGAAAAAGCCCGATCGGTTACTTGACCGCCTACCGCATCAACCGCTCGAAGGAAGAACTGCTTAGCGGCGGCGAGCTGTTGCATACGATTTCGCGCAACAGCGGATTCAAAGACACCCATTATTTCAATCGGCGGTTCAAACAAATCGTCGGCCTTCCCCCGAAACAATATGCGCGCTTTCGGGGCTACGATACGAAAATCGTCACGCTGCACTATGTGGGCCTACGACGCGATTACGCTGGAATGGAAACTGGAGATGGTTGACCGTCTCTTATTCGATTTACCAATGACTGGGGTGGGTCCATCATGAGCAATGGCAAGAAGCAGTTGAAGCTGTCTACTTCGCTCATTACGCCGGGTTCTTCCGGCGGGGGCTGGCGGGATCAGGCGGCACAGCCGGAACGAATCCTGGACTTTGCCTTTTATCGTGAGCTGGCGCGAACGGCAGAGGAAGGCAAGCTCGACTATATTTTTCAACCGGATAAATATACGGTATCAGCGAACAGCCCCGAGGAACTGCGCCGGGGGATCAACATTTGGCCCTGACCGTTGACGTTGCTGTCTGCCCTTGCAGGTGCGACTTCGCATATCGGCTTGTCTGCGACGGTGTCGACGACCTACCATGAGCCGTTCCATGTCGCGCGCATGCTGGCGACGCTCGACCATCTGAGCGGCGGCCGTGCTTCCTGGAACGTCGTCACCTCGATTGGCGATCTGGACGCGCACAACTTTCGCAACGATCACCGCCCGCGACACGAGCAGCGGCACGCGCATTCCGAGGAATTTCTCGATGTGGTAAAAGCACTGTGGGACAGTTGGGAGGACGATGCGATCAAGATAGACCGGGAAGCGGGCGATTTCGCCGATCCTGGCAAAATTCATGCGTTGCATCACGAAGGGACGTGGTTTTCCGTGCGCGGTCCGCTGAACGTGGCAAGGCCGATTCAAGGGCATCCTGTCATTGTCCAGGCGGGGCGGTCCGATACGTTCAAGGAACGGTCGGCCCAGGGGGCAGACGTCGTGTTCACCGCTTTACGCACCTTGCCGGAAGCGCAATCGTTTTATTTCGACCTGAAACAGCGCTTGGCCAAATACGGCCGGGCTGAGTCTGATCTGCTGCTGATGCCGCCGCAATCGCTGGACGATCTCGTTCACTACGTGATCCCCGAACTGCAAAACCGCGGCATTTTTCGCACGGAATACAGCGGTAATACGCTGCGTGAACATCTCGGCTTGCCGCGCCCGTCCAATCGCTTCGTCGTCCGCTGACGGGAAAAAACGAGGGTGACGCCTTTTCCCAACCGGAGAGCCATCCAAAAGTGCCATTGGCGATGGAAAAGAGCGAGAAAATCGTCAGTTTTTCGAAACCGGGGAGCAAAAAAGGGTGCTCATCGGGGGCTGGGGGCTTTTCGCCAGTTTTCGCCGTTCTTTTAAATGCGTGCGTTATGCGTTACGATCTGCGCCTGAGAAAGAGTGCAAACGGAAAAGCCTGTCAGCTCCAAGGGGATGAGGCCCTAAGAGCTGGCAGGCTGTTTTTGCTTGCACATGTTCGGCTGTTCGGCAACGGCTTGAGACTGCGCGCTGATGTTTGGCTACTTTTTTCTCCCTTTTGGCCATCTGAACGGCGGAACGTATTTGACCATCGTCTCAAACATTACGCCCCACTGCTCCTCGCTTAAAGACTCCACCCGCAAATCCGCTGTTCCCTTCAGGTTTCGCTTTAAATGCGTGATTTGCGGAGGGGTAAAAATGCCCCGAACAGCGTCGTCGATCGCTGCCTTTGGCGCTTTCAGGATGTGTTCGGCAAGTCGGTGGAAAAGGACGTGATGTTTCAGCGGGACAAGCGGCTTTGCTTTTCGCGTAATGAAAAGCATGGCCGAATCCACCTTCGGAGGGGGAGCGAAACATTCCCTCGGCACGGTTTTTACGTAACAAATGTCAAACCACATTCTCCAGGCGGCCACATACGCATCTTTGACCGCTTTGGCTGTAAATCTTTTGGCGGCTCCTTTTTCCATAACGAGAACGCCTCTCTGAAAGCCGCTCGCCGGGTGGTTTAACAGCATTTTCATGATCGGAGTCGTGATGGAATAGGGGATGTTGGACACGACAACAAAGTTTTCTTTGGGAAGCTGCAGCTTTACGATATCTTGCTGAATGATCGTCACATTCCCGTTGTGCGCTGTTTTTAGCTTCAAAGTTTCGATCAGGCGGCCCTCTCCAATTGGAAATCACGGGCACTCTGCCTGTGATGGAGAGCAAACGGAAGAAGACCTCCGCGTACGCCAATTTACGCGTAAGTGGCCATAGCGAAACAAGATCCCCTGTGCCATACGAAAAGAAAAGGGGAAATGTGCATAACAAAAGAAAGGCAGTATGATCTACCTTTCTACACCTTGCCGTATATTTCATGCAAAATGAAGATTATTAAAAGAAGGCAGACTAATCCCGTTTACCCTGCTCACACAAGCAGAGCCTTTGAATATACAATTACTTATTCAAAGTCAGGGAACGTAGTCTCATATAATCCATCTTTTAATAATCCTCTTTCGAAATTTTTTACATACATTTACAATGTAGCATCATCTTTGCAGGGGAGTCAACACCATTTGCGTGTTTGACCCAAGAAATGGCCTCGCATGAGCTTTTAACCAGGGGGTTAAACCGCTTTTTGGGCTTGTGGTGCATGTCTATGCGGAAGAAGGAAAAGAAAAAACCTTGCATCAGCAAGGCTTTCAAAAGCTTTTGTATGGAGCGGGTGATGGGAATCGAACCCACGCCGCTAGCTTGGGAAGCTAGAGTTCTACCATTGAACTACACCCGCAAAACGTCGAGACTGGCTTGTCCTGTTTGTTACACACAGTGAAAATGTTTCATTCCTCTGTTATTTATTATAGCAGCAGCATCCTCCAAGTCAAGGAAAGGATATCCATAAAGGTTTGCTTGGGGCAAAAAAAGACGGAAAATGTTACGCCAGCCTGTTCGTCGGGCTGTTGTCGATGGGGGATGCAGGTCTGACAGGCAACGATGCGTTCCGTGTTGTCTCGGATATCCAGCATAGCTTCTATTATCAACGGCTCTGTTAAAACGGCGGTGTTGAGTTGATAGGCAAGCAAAACGAAACCCCACAGACGAATGGTGGGGTGTATGCCGTTTAAAAGCTTGTCAAAAGCTTGCGAGCGATATCCGTTCGCTTTCTCATCATGGCCCGTACGCGAAAAATTACGATAATGCTTTTATCATGTTGTACCACTTCTCTCCGGCATGTTCAGAACTGGAGAGCCCCTTGTTGACGTAACCATGCTTTTCGTAATAGCCAATTAAGTTTTCTTTGCAGGTAAGGGTGATCGTTTCACGATGTTTCTGTCTTGCTTCTTGTTCCAGGTGCATCAGCAGCTTTGCTGCGATGCCGTGCTTTTGAAACTGCGGGTGGACCGCCAGTCCCAGGATGCTTTGATGCCCGCCGGTTGCCGGGTTTTTCTTTATATGCGTAAACAAATCGTCGGTTATGTAGGCGGTTTCGATGACGGGGCCGTTAATTAACCCTACAATTTCCCCGTTTTCTTCGGCAACATAAAAGCTATCTGGAATCATCTGAATCCGCTTTGCAAACGCCGCTTTCGTTGCCGCCTCTTCTTCCGAAAAACAGAGCTGTTCAATGACGACAAGCTGCGGCAAATCTTCCATCTGGACTTTTCGAATGTGGAACACGAATACCACCCTTTGCATTTTGGTAGGAAGCAGGCTACTGGTAGAGAGATTTCTCCCTGCCAAAAGCCGACGAAAGACTCACTTTTCCAACGAATAAAAACAGTCATTCACCAGCTTTCCGGCAATTTCCGTATTCTCCGGCACGATTTTATCCAGCTTCATCCCGGCCTTTTCCAAAACGCGCCTGGAAGCGGCGTGCTCTTCCGAACAAACGGCCGTAAACACTTTGAATCCATACGTACTGGCAGCGAAGTCGAAGACGAGCTGGAGCGCTTCGGTAGCATAGCCTTTGCCTTTGTGCGCTTCTACGATGATGAAGCCTGCTTCCGCCGTGAGCGGCTCGCGCCTGCGGGTGCAGAGGCTCATCAGACCGACGTCGCTGCTGGTCGCCGCCTCGCGGATGATCCAGGTGAGCCAATGCGTCGAATCGAGGCTCCACGGAGCGAGCTCTTTTTCGAAGTTGCGGCGAATTTCTTCTTCGCTCATCGCTGCCCCGATGTGTTGCATGAGCGCCGGGTTGGAGTAAATGGAGCGGATCAGCTCCCAATCGGTTGGGGCCAGTTTGCTCAAGGTGAGGTGCGCACTGAAAAGTTGCTCGTTCATCGGATTCTCCTTTGGGGGCGGTAGAGTAGTCGACAAAGCTGCCGGCGATACGGACGCAGCTTTGTTGAATGGCTCGCAAGCTGCTCAAGGACAGGAACAGGGATGGTCTTTCGGGGAACGCCGGACACATCCAGCCAGACATCGAGCGAAGCTTCTTCCCAGGCGGCGCGGAGATATTGTGCTGGCTTGCACGAAGTTGGACAAATTGGTCAGCAAATTCGCTCGCAGAATGGATTTCTTCCATTGATTGCGTTCGGATGCGGGGACAGCAATGACAGATAAACGCTTCGCTATTGTTCTTTTCGAAAAAGACTTTTTATCGCTTCAACGCCAATCGCGAGTCCGAAGAAGGCCAGGAAGAGAACGCCTACTACGTTGAGAATGGCGAGGAGAGCCTCGACAAAGTCAATCCGATGCCTCGGTTCAAACAGGAGAAACAGGACGCCTGTCAACAATCCCGCCCCTAAATAAGCCAGTCTTTTCATAAAGAAGCCTCCTCTCTGTGGTATTATCCCCTCATGGTAGACAGTGAAAAAAGACCTCATGGTATGATGAGATCAACACTGTTGACCGGAGGGGA